>SXHR01000205.1:0-6767 GCA_005773625.1 Planctomycetaceae bacterium
CAGGCCCGGACGATCCGGATCCCGGTGCACATGATCGACGTGCTCTCCAAGTTGCGGACGACGGCGAAGAAACTCCTGCACGAGCTCGGCCGCGAACCGTTGCCGGAGGAGATCGCCGAGGCTGCCGGCGTTCCGGCGGAGGAGGCGCGTCGCGTCCTGGAGATGGGGCGTCAGCCGATGAGCCTCGACCGGCCGATCGGCGAGAGTGAAGACGCGAGTTTCAGTGAGTTCGTCGAGGACGTCGGTGTTGCCAGCCCGACCACCTCGACGACCCACGGCCTGCTCCGCGATCGGATCGAGTCGCTCCTGAAGACCCTCACCTACCGCGAGCGGGAGATCGTCCGCCTGCGGTACGGCCTCACCGACGGCTACACCTACACGCTCGAGGAGGTGGGCCGGATTTTCCGCGTGACCCGCGAGCGGGTGCGGCAGATCGAGGCGAAGGCGGTCAAGAAGCTGCAGCACCCGGTCCGTTCGCGGCAGCTGGAGAGTTTCATGCAGGAAACGGGAGGCTGATGCGGGGAGGCGCGGACCACGCGCCTCCCGTGATCCGTGCCATCACCAGACACGCGGGCCGGTCGCCATCGGGGCGACCGGCCCGCGGCTTTTTCCACCCCCGCCGTCTGGTAGACTCCCAAACCAGCGGGCGGGATTCGCCGTCCGCCCCCGGAACCCATCGCCCATGACCGTCGCCGCCGTCGCAGCAACCCTCCGCACGCTGCACCGCATGCACCAGCAGCTTGCCGACCTCACCGAGCAACTCGCGGCCGGGCCAAGAACGGTGGCCGCCAGGACGAGGCAGGTGCAGGCGGCCGACGACGTCAGGGCGGCGGCCCAGAGCGACATCAAGAAGGCCAAGATGGCCGCCGACCAGAAGCAGCTCCAGCTGAAGTCGGCCGAGGCCAAGATCCTCGACCTCGAGGCGAAACTCAACGCCTGCAAGACCAACGGCGAATACCAGACGCTCGGCGATCAGATCGCCGCCGACAAGATGGCCACGAAGGTGCTCGAGGACGAGATCATCGAGGCCCTCGAGCGGATCGATGCGCTGAGGCCCGCCGTCCCCGCCGCCGAGGCCGAGATCGATGCCGCCAAGAAACTGCTCGCCGCGGCCCAGGCCAAGGTGGAGGCCGAGACGGGCAGGCTCGAGACCGAAGTCGCGCGGATCAAGGGCGACCTGCAGCTGGCCGAGAAGCAGCTCGCCGACGACGTTCGGGAGAAATACGACCGTGTCGTGAAGCATAAGGGGGCCGACGGTCTGGCCGCCGTCGATGGCCAGAGTTGCGGCGGCTGCTTCCAGCAGCTCACCGACAACATGGTGTCGGACCTGATGCTGGGGCGGGTGATCGCGTGCCGAAGTTGCGGCAGGCTGCTCTACATGCCCCACTCAACGCCGTCGGCCTGACGGCACCACGTGGTCCGAGCGCGGACCGCCGACGCTTTTCCGGAGAACCGAGATGTCCGACCTGATTCCCATGACGCGTGCCGGCTACGACAAGCTCAAGGCCGAAGTCGATCAGATGGAGACCGTCGAGATGCCGAAGCTCGCACAGCGGGTCGCCGCGGCCCGCAGCGAGGGCGACCTGAGTGAAAATGCCGAATACCACGGCGCTCGCGAGAGCCAGGGCATGCTCCAGGCCAAGATCAACCTGCTCCGTGACAAGCTCGCGCGGGCCGTGATCGTGGAGCGCGCGAAGGAGGCCACCGACGAGGTGGTGTTCGGCGCGACGGTGGTCGTCAAGGACCTGAAGTTCGGCGACGAGGAGATCTACGTCCTCGTGGGCGCCGGCGAGGAGGATTTCGACGCCGGCAGGATCAACGTGGCCAGCCCGCTGGCCCAGGGCCTGCTCGGCAGGAAGGTCGGCGAGCAGGTCGCGATCGACGTCCCCGCCGGCACGATGAAACTGGAAATCCTCCAGGTGCGGTTCGACTGAGCGGCCGGCGGCGGGGCCGCGATTCGACGCGTCGCAGCCCCTGGGGAGCCGCGCCGCCGGTCACCGCAGGCCTTCGAAGAGCGCGGAGCCGATCCGCACCATGGTCGAGCCCTCGAGGATGGCCTCCTCGAAGTCGCCGCTCATCCCCATCGAGAGTTCGGCGAGCATCGCCGCGGGCATGTCGCGGGCCAGCCGGTCGCGGATCTCGCGGAGCCTGGCAAAATCCCGCCGGGAGTCCGCAGCGGCGGAATCCGGATGGCTCGCCATTCCCATCAGGCCGCGGAGCCGCACGTGCGCCGCGGCTGCCGCGGCGGCGACGAGCGCCGGCACGTCCGCCTCGCTCACGCCCGACCGCTGCGGATCAGCCGTGAGGTTGACCTCCACGAGCACGTCACACGGCCCCCCCGCGGTGGCCGCCTCGGCCTCGATGGCCGCAAGCAGCCGCAGGCTGTCGAGCGTGTGCAAAAGCGACACGACCGGCAGGGTGCGACGGATCTTGTTGCGCTGGAGGTGGCCGACGAGATGCCATCGTGGGGCGAGGTCGGCGAGGGCCGCAGCCTTGTCCCACAGCTGCTGCGGCCGGCTCTCGGCAAGCTCCCGACAGCCCCCCTCGACGAGCATCCGGGCCACGTCGGCCCCCACGTATTTGGTGACGCCGATCAGCGTCACCTCGCCGACGCTCCGTCCGGCCCGGCGGCAGGCCTCGGCGATGCGGGCCTCGACCGCGGCCAGATTCTCCCGGCAGCGGAGCCGCATCCCGTCGGCTGATGGTGTCGGTTCTGTCGTCACTGGATCTCGAGAGTGCGGGCCACCTCGCCGCTCTTCTTGATCCGGCCGAGGAGAAACTCGCACGAGACATTGCAGCCCAGCAGCGTGCGATTGCGGGGGGCGTCGAGCGACCGGTAGAGCAGCCACTGCTCGTCACCGGACTGCACGCGATACCCTGTCGCCTGATGCGGCGGCAGATTGATCCGCGTGTCGGCCACGGTGAGCTGCCGCCAGGTGAGCGGCCTGCCGACCCGCGACGCGTCGCAGTCGAGCCAGAGAGGGGCGTAGAGCCGGCCCCCCATCCCCTCCTGGGAGAGCATCAGGCCCGCTTCGGACGACTCGAGACCGCCTCGCCCCGCCGCCCGCCACTCGGGAAGGGCCAGCGGCAACGCCATGAACCGCGTCGCCGTGTCGAAGACCACGATCTCGCGGGTGTCGGCGGCGGCATCTCCCTCGAGCGAACCGGCCAGCGGCACCAGGCCGCGGTAGCGGAGGTCGGCCGGGGCGGCGACACCGGCCGGTGTGGTCACGGCGTCGGCCAGCAGCACGATCCGGTCGCGGGGCAGCACCACCACCTGCCGCTCGAACTGCCGCCCGCCGGAGAGCGGCGCCGAGATCTCCAGAAACGTCGCCTTGCGGTCCGACTCCCAGCACGACACCGTCCACGGCCCCTCGGCCTCGAGCGCCCGGCCGCCGGCCCACGCCTCCCACTGCCACGGCCCCTCGACGAGCAGCCGATCGGCCACGGCGATCTCCAGCCGCGGCACCGCGTGTCGGTAGTCGAGCATCACGCGGATGCTTTTGCGGTCCCAGCCGGTGCGGATGATGGCGACGGCGGCCGCCGCATCGTGGAGGTCGCGCGAGAGCACGTTTCGCCGGCCTGCGGCGGCCCGGCCCCGGCGGAGTTCGCCGATGGTGCGGCCGCGGCGGCCCCCCATCGCCGCAACGGCGTCGAACAACGGCGCCGTGAAGCAGTCGGGCATCTGTCCGGCACCGGCCACGAGCCGACCGCGGCCACCAAGCAGCCGCACCGCCGTGGTCACCGCGGCCTTCCACCGCCGCTCCGTCGCCTCGCCCCAGTCACCGCCTCCCGTCGCATGCAAAACATCCCGGGCGGCGGTCCACCGCACGACCCGCTCGATCATCGCCGCGGAGCCCGTCACGTTGACGACGCCGCGAGCCGACACCAGCCGGTCGATCTCGGCGGCGAGCGTCGCCGAGGCGCCCTCCTCGAGGCAGCGACAGGCCTCGATGTCGCGGAAGAGCCGCGACAGGCACAACACGAACCGCGCGGGAAGCGTATCTCCGGATGCCAGCAGGGCCTGAGCGGCACGCGCCTGGCCCACCAGTCGCTCGAGGAGTCTGCCAGCCGAGCCGCCGGCCCGTTTCGTCCGTGCCATCCAGGCCAGTGCCCAGGTCGCAGCCTCGCACGACAGCCAGCGGTCCAGTGGGGAGGCGGCCCGGGTGGCCTCATCGAGGCACTCGCCGATCGCAACCTCCACGAAAGCCATGCGCTGCGCGTCGCCGCCCCCCTTGCGGACCTGCGCCGAGAGCTTCCGCAGCCGGTTGCGGCCCTCGAGCGTGTCGCCGACGTCCGCAGCCCGTCGAATCCACCGGGCCGCCTTCGCGGCCGAGACGGGGAGCGGTTCGGCCGCCGTGGGGCGTGAGCCAAGTGAGGGGCCCGCGTTCGGCGCGGCGTTGTTGGCCGGCGGTGCGGCTGCGCCATCGGACGTCGCCGGCTGTTCCCGCTTCCGCTTCTTCGACCCGGCTTTTCGCCGGTCCTCGTTGGTGGCGACCATGCTGCTAGGGCTCTCTCGTGTGGATGCGGACGTGCGGGCGACTTCGGGGAACGGTATCGTATCGAAGCCGGAAGGGGCGATCCACCGGCCGCACCCCCTCTGGTGAAGCCATGCCCAAACCCACGGCCAGTCGTTCGACCACGCCCCGCGGATCCGTTCGGACCGCGGCTGCAGGGCTGGTCGTCATCCACGCGATCCTCGCGATCGCGACGTGCGGAACGGGATGCGCGCGTCCGGCCCGGGCCGACACGCCGGCGGTCGAGGAGCCTGTCCCGGAAACCCCGGCCCCGGAGCCCCCGCGGCCCGATCGTCACCCGGAACTCAAGCGGCTTTCGACCACCGAGGATGTGTGGATCGACGTCGAAGAGAAACAGGTCGTCGTCGGCGGCAGGGTGTCGCTCGACAAGGGGCCCATCGAGGTCTTCGCCTGCCCCGAACGCACCAAGGAACACGAGGCCGTCGTCGCGACGCGTTCAACCGCGCGGCTCGTGCATGCGGCGCTGCTCGCCATCGGGCTCGAACCGGGAAGACCGGTCTCCTTCGATCCCGCCTACGTCGCCGCCCGGGGGCCCGTCGTGAAGATCACGATGCGCTGGACGGACGCGACGGGCAGAGTCCGCGAATGCCCGGCGCAGGAATGGATCAGGGACACGACCACGGAGAAGCCGCTGCAGGCCGACTGGGTGTTCGCCGGCAGCATGTTCTGGAGGGATCCGAGCGACGGCACCGACTACTACCAGGCGGACGGCGGCGACCTGATCTGCGTGTCGAACTTCCCGACGGCCACCCTCGATCTCCCGATCGAGAGTTCGCAGTCGAACGACGCGCTCATGTTCGAGGTGTTCGCCGGCGTGGTTCCGCCCCGTGGCACCGAGGTGGAGATGATCCTCTCGGCAGCCCCGCAGGCCGGGCGGCCCGCGACCGATCGCTGACGCCGACCCGGCGATGGTCGAGCGCCGGCGGGCGGCCGCCGGAAACACCCACGCCACGGATCGGGCGGATCGCGGTTGTCAGCCCTGCCGCTCGATGAGATGGCAGTGGGCGAGGACCTGCTCGGGCGTGCTGACATACCCCGTGTAAAACGGTCCGAACTCGGCGTAGCGGGCGCTCGCCTCGTCGAAACGCATCGTGTAGACGATCTCCTTGAGCCAGTCGGGCCGCCGCGCCCAGAGCGTCACGCCCCACTCCCAGTCGTCGAGCCCGACCGACACCGTGATGAGCTGGGTCACACGGCCGCCGAACTTCATGCCCGACGCCCCGTGCTCGGCCATCAGCCGGCTGCGTTCCGACCAGGGAAGCATGAACCAGTTTTCCCCGACCTTCCGCTTCTTGTTCATCGGATAGAAGCAGACATTCGGCCACGGCGGGAGTTCCGGCTCCAGCCGTGCCTGCCGCATGGCGGGCTCACGGGCCGAGTAGCCCTGCACCTTCGCCCGGTAGGACGGGCTGTCGGCCACCTCGCCCTCGGCGACCAGCCGGGCGGCATACTGCTCGACCGTGGGCACATACTCGCTCACCTCGGTGAGGCTCACGAACGAGTAGGTGGGCACGAGTGCCGTGCCGAGGGGGCCGGCGAGCAGCCGCTGGTGCACGTCATCGACCTTGAGCGGGTCGGCATCCATCACCATCACGCCGAAGTCGGCTTTCTGGCCGGGCACGATCCAGGTCTGCAGCCGCGTCGGGGCGTGCGGCCCGGCCGGATCGAGCGCCGCCCTGAACTGCCTGATGCCCTCGGCCCGCGTCGCCAGCGTCAGGCCGGCCAGCCGCTGCCGGTCGAAGGCGTAGAAGAGGTGGCTGCAATGCCAACCGGTGCACGGCTGGATCGCCGTCTCGACGCCGGCGTGCGCTGCGGCGTGGGCGGCATGGCCCCCATGGGCGGGTGTGGCGGCTGGCTGGGCGGCTGGCTGGGCGGCTGGCTGGGCGGCTGGGTGTGTCACCGGGGGGCTCCGAAGGATTCGCGGCGGCTCGTCGCTGTCTGCCTGTGGACGACGTCGTGCATGCCCGTCGTCCGCTCGATCGACCGGGGGAAACGCCGCGGGTTTCCGCGGTCGATGATCGTCGCATCCCGCTCGGGCGGACTTTTTCTCTCGTCTCGCAGGAGTCTACGCTGCGCCGCCCGGGATTCCCAGCGTGCCGCCGCAGCGGGGCGGCTGTCCATGCGGGGCGATTCCACGGTAAGATGCCGGCGGACGGGCAGGATCAACGCTCAGGCCGCACACACGAAGGGGAACCGCACCATGGGACAGGCAATCGTCGATCCGGCCGA
>SXHR01000206.1:0-4572 GCA_005773625.1 Planctomycetaceae bacterium
CTCGAGCATCTCCACGCAGGCCTGGTTCGCACCGCCGTGGAGAGGCCCCCAGAGGGCGGAGATGCCGGCCGAGATGCTGGCGAACAGGTTGGCATCGCTCGAGCCCACCATGCGGACGGTCGACGTCGAGCAGTTTTGCTCGTGGTCGGCGTGGACGATGAGCAGCATGTCGAGGGCGTCGGCGAAGTCGGGATCGATGTGATATTCCTCGCACGGAACCGCGAACATCATCTGGAGGAAGTTTTCGCAGTAGTTGAGATCGTTGCGGGGATACATCAGCGGCTGCCCGCACGACTTCTTGTGGCTGTAGGCGGCGATGGTCGGCAGCTTCGCGAGGAGCCGGTGCATGCTCACCTCGACCTGCCGCGGATCGCGGACGTCGAGGGAGTCCTGGTAGAAGGTCGAGAGCGCGCCGACGACGCTGCCCACGATCGCCATCGGGTGGGCATCACGGGGGAAGCCGCCGTAGAAGCTCCGCATGTCCTCGTGGATCATCGTGTGGTGCGAGAGCGACGTGCGGAAGGCGTCAAGTTCGGCGACGGTCGGCAGGCTCCCGTAGATCAGGAGATAGGCCACCTCCACGAAGTCGCACTTCTCGGCGAGCACTTCGATCGGGTAGCCCCGGTAGCGGAGGATCCCCTTGTCGCCGTCGAGAAACGTGATCGCGCTCGTCGTCGAGCCGGTGTTGACGTAACCCTCGTCGAGCGTGATCAGGCCGGTTTGAGCCCGCAGTTTGGCGATATCGATCGCCCGTTCCCCTTCCGTGCCGACGATCACCGGCAGGTCATACGGCTGGGGTCTCGCCTCGAGCCGGGCCACGCCATCGGCGTGGGTGCCGGGCCACGGGGGAACGGCCGTCGGAGGGCTGGAAGGGGGCGTCGAGGTCCGGGCGGGGGCGGTCATCGGCGGGTCTCCGGCGCGTGCTGTCGGCGGCAGAGTCGCCGCTGCGGGGCAGGGACCGAAGTCTAGCCCCGGAAGGAAGGTCGGGCAATCCGCGGCGCCGCGCGCACGGACGCGACGCACGTCGACGCGCTCGCAGGCTGTGGAACAAGTCTGCCCGAGCGGGATGCGAAGATCAGCGAGCGGGGAAACCCCCGGCGTTTCCACCGGTCGGTCGAGTGGACCAGGGTCATGGATGACTCCGTCCACGCTCAGCGGCCGCGCTATCGCGACGTCGTGCCGGCCGGGCGACCGGCGGTGAACTGCGGCTCCACCGCCGACCCCGCCTTGTCGTCGAAGATCGTCCAGACCGGGGTTCGCTGGCGGAGTTTCGCGAGATAGTCGTCGGTGGCCGCCTGCCGCCGCTCGATGAGCAGCGTGTCGCGGATGCCGACCTGGGCCTCGATGAAGGACGTGCGTCCCGCGTCCTTTCGTTCGACGACCCTGATGATGTGCAGCAACTCCCCATCCTCGAGGATCGCGCTGAGCTGGCCGACGGGGAGCGAGAAGATCGCCTCATCGAGCGTCTTCGAGGCGAGACTGCCCCTGTTGGTCCAATCGAAGACACCCCCTTGGGATGCCGTCGGCCCTTCGGATCGGGAGCGGGCGACCTCGTCGAACGGGCGTCCGCCAAGCACCTCGTTCCCCATTTCGGCCAGGAGATCCCAGGCTTCGCGGTGCGATCGCTTGAGCCCCTTTTTGACCGTCAACGATTCGAAGCGGGCCTGCGCCGAATAGTCGTAGTCGGCCAGGTGGTTCTGGTACCAGGCGATCAGTTCGGCGTGCGGGATCTCCTCGTCGCTCATCACGTTCTTCCGCATCCATTCCTGGGCCAGTCCGCGCTCGAAAAACATCTTCCGCATCCGCTCGAGCGACATGCCCCGGGCCCGGAGCGACTTTTCAAACTCCATCGAGTTGGGCGAGTTCGCCTCCTTCATCATCTTTGGCAGCTGCTGCTCGTCGAACGCCTTGTCGACGTTTTGGCGGATCTCGGGAATCTTCTCGGAGGGAATCTCACGAAGGGCATCGACGTAGACAAGGAGCGTCTCGACGTGAGGCCCGAGCACTTGCTGGCAGATCTGCAGCCGCAGGGCCCTGACCTGTTCGGGCGGCATGCCGGGCGTGACCTTCTCCAGCCATTCGAGCGCCTTCGGCGTGAGCAGATCGGCCTCCAGCACCACCTCCGGACCGACGCGGGCGATCACCATCGCCGTCTCGAGCGACTGGATGCCGGGCAGCGCGTCGGTCGGCGTTGCGGTCGGGCTCTCGAAGGCCGCGGGCACCACGCCTGACCCTGCGGTGGAGGCGGTCGCTCCGCCTTCCGCCACCGCCTTGGCGACCTCGCTCGCAATCATTTGGCCGACGGGCTCGAGAGGTGAGCCGGGGTTGGCCCTGATGCTGGAGAGCACATGGTTGTCGCCCGGTCTCGCCTTCGCCGTCGGCCAACCCTCGGGGCGAGACACGCTTCCGGGAATGGTCGGCATCTGGGCCGGTTCGACCGCGGCCCGCGGCGACGGAGTATCGTCGGCGCTGACACTGAACGCCGCGCAGCAGATCAGGCCGGCGACGAATCGTTGTGCAAGCATGCGAAGTTCATCTAATCGGTGGTCTGGCGGCGCGAGCGGGCGGGACTATAAGGACGCCGGCAAGGCGGTCGCAAGAGCGGCCCATCCGGGGCAAAACCCCCGGTTTTGCCGCTTGTCAGCAGGGCCCGGGCGGAAGCGCAAGCCAGTGGACAAAGGTCGTGGATGCAATCCTGTTCGGCACGGGGGTTGCCGGAGGTGCTCGCGACGTCTTGTGAGGGTCGGGGCTGCCCATGCCCCGTCGCCGGACGCTCACTCCGCCCTTCCTGGGCTCCGTTCGCTCGATGCCGGCTGCGCTCCGGCATCCATGCCTGCGCTGGCCAGCAACGCCGGCTCGCGGGGCATGGGCAGCCCCTCCCGATACCCCGCTTTTTTTGCTGCATCACGGGGACGAGCAGATGCGACGGCCCTCCCCGGAGAACCTCGGACTGCGCGGGGAACCGAGAGGCCGCCCGTGCCGAGCAGGATTGTCCTGGATGACTTCGTCCACGGACGGTCAGCGGGCCGCTGCCGGCTTCGGCTGGCGTGGCGTGAGCAGCGTCCGCACGGCCTCGAGGAGTTTGTCGGGTGCGGCGGCCGTCGCCGCGTCGATCGGCATCACCACCGTTTTCTGATCGACGATCCGAAGCGTCCTGCCGCGGGAGCCGGCCGCCAGCCGGAGTTTTTCCATCGCGGTCCGGTCGTGATGACCGATCATGATCAGGCCAGGGTGCCGCGTGATCGAGTCGATGCCCAGCCCCGCGGCCAGCGCCTTGAGCCGCGTGAAGTCGAGCAGCCGCCTGGCCTCCACCGGAAGCGGCCCGAAGCGGTCGCCGAGTTCGGCGGCGAGCTCGTCGATCTGGCTCGTCGCCGTCGCCCGCGAGAGCCGCCGGTAGACGTCGATCTTGGCCCGGAAGTCGGCGATGTAGTCGCGGGGCAGCCAGGCCTCGCCCGGCAGGTCGATGTTGACCGGCGGCGGTTCAGCCGGTGGAAGCGACTTCATGCCGCGCACGGCCTGTTCCAGGAGCCGGCAGTAGAGCTCGTAGCCCACCGTGGCGATGTGGCCGCTCTGCTGCGTGCCCAGGAGGTTGCCGGCGCCGCGGATCTCGAGGTCCCGCATCGCCAGTGAGAAGCCGGCGCCCATGCTCGAAAATTCCTGGATCGCGCGGAGCCGCTTGGCCGCCGTCGAGGTGAGCCGGGCCGTCTCATCCACCAGCAGATAGCACCAGGCGCGGTGATGCGAGCGGCCGACTCTGCCGCGGAGCTGATGGAGATCGGCGAGGCCGTAGATGTCGGCCTCGTCGATGAAGATCGTGTTGGCCTTCGGGATGTCGAGGCCGCTCTCGATGATCGTGGTGGCCAGGAGGATGTCGGTCGTGCCGGCCACGAAGGAGAGCATCGCCTCCTCCAGTTCCGACTCCGAAAGCCGGCCGTGGACGATGCCGATCGTCGCCTCCGGCACGATCTGCGAGATCCGGTGCGCGACCTTCTGGATGTCGTGGATCCGGTTGTGCACGAAAAACACCTGCCCGCCGCGGGAGAGTTCCCGCTCGATGGCGTTCCGCACCAGGGCGGTGTCCCAGCGGGCCACCCGCGTCTCGACGGCGATCCGGTTGGTCGGCGGCGTGGTGAGGTTCGAGATGTCGCGGATCCCGAGCATCGACATGTGGAGCGTGCGGGGGATCGGCGTGGCCGTCATCGTGAGCACATCCACGCTCGCGCGGAGGGCCTTAAGCCGCTCCTTCACGTCCACGCCGAACCGCTGCTCCTCGTCCACGACCACGAGGCCGAGGTTGGCGAAGTGAATGTCGGCCTGCGCGAGGCGGTGGGTGCCGATCACGATATCGACCGTCTTGCGGGCGAGCCCTTCGAGGGTGTCCCGCTCCTCCGCCGCGGGCGTGAGCCTGGAGAGGCAGCGGATCGTGAAGGGGAACTCCGCGAACCGGGCGGCGAAGGTGCGGCGGTGCTGCTCGGCGAGCACGGTCGTGGGCACGAGCACCGCCACCTGCGCCCCCGACTCCGCCGCCTTGAAGGCCGCCCGCATGGCGAGCTCCGTCTTGCCGTAGCCGAC
>SXHR01000207.1:0-8394 GCA_005773625.1 Planctomycetaceae bacterium
GAGTCCGGCTGCGGCAAGTCGACGCTGTGCCGGCTGATCCTGCAGCTGATGGCGCCCACATCCGGATCGGTGCGTTTTCAGGGCCAGGAACTGGTGGGCCGATCCCGCCGGGACCTGCGCCCGATCCGCCGCGACATCCAGAGGGTGTTCCAGGATCCCTACGCGTCGCTGAACCCGCGCAAGCGGATCGGGCAGATCGTCGGTGACCCCATCGAGCTGCACGGGCTGGCCAGCGGCGGCGAGGTCAAGCGCCAGGTGCAGGACCTGCTGGACCGGGTGGGCCTGCAGGCCGAGCCCGACATCTTCCAGGCCCTGCGGTTCGGGGCCGTGCTCGAGAACGTGGTCTACGACGAGGACAGCCACCACGTCGATTTCCACGACACGAGCATCACGCAAAACACCCGCGGCGCTTATCCGATCGACTTCATCCGCAACGCCAAGATTCCGTGCGTGGCGGGGCACCCCACCGACGTCATCTTCCTGACCTGCGACGCCTTCGGCGTGCTCCCGCCCGTGAGCCGGCTCTCGCCGGAGCAGGCGATGTATCACTTCATCAGCGGCTACACGGCCAAGGTGGCCGGCACGGAGATGGGCGTCACCGAGCCGCAGGCCACGTTCTCGCCCTGCTTCGGCGGGCCGTTCCTCGTCTGGCATCCGATGAAGTATGCCGGGCTGCTGGCCGACAAGATCCTCAAGCACCGGGTCAACGTCTGGCTCGTCAACACCGGCTGGAGCGGGGGCGCCTACGGCATCGGCAAGCGGATGAAGCTCCCGATTACCCGCGGCATCATCGACGCGATCCACTCGGGGGCCCTGCGAAACGCGCCGGCCACGGCCGACGCGGTGTTCGGGCTCGACGCGATCACGGCCTGCCCGGGCGTGCCGGATGAGGTGCTCGTGCCCCGCGACGCCTGGGCCGACAAGGCGGCGTACGACGTGACCGCCCGCAAGCTCGCCGGGCTCTTCGCCCACAACTTCCGGCAGTATCTCGACAAGGTCACCAGCGCCGTCGCCCTCGCCGGCCCGAGCGAGTAGGTCACTTCGGCGGACGGCTTTTCCGCCCCCTTGCCGCTCGACCCGGGCCTGCAAGGCGACGCGTGGTAGGCTCCCGCGCACGCTGTCGGCGACGTGGGCCCGGGAACGCCGGAGTTCCCGGTCCGACATCCAGGACGAATCAGGAACCGGGGAGGAAGTCACCCGCCGCATCGAAGCCGTCCCAGCCGGCGGGGGCGGGCCGATAGGGCAGGATCACCTCCTCGAAGGCCGCCCGCCGCGTGCGGGCGAGTTCGTCGATCTCCTCCCGAAGAGCCTGGACATACCGTGCTTTCTCCTCGGAGGAGAATCGGTGACTCCTGCCGTCCTCGCCGGGCTCGGTTTCGACGACACTCCGCCAATCCCGGATCGCGGCTTCGCAGAGCGCCGACTGCATGGCGAACAGCGGCATGCGTGCGGCACGCCACCGCGCTTCCTCGCGCAGAAACTCGCGATCCGGCCGAAACGAGGCGGGGTAGCGGCCGGGCACGAGCGGGAGCCGGCGGGTGAAGCAGAGGCAGAGTCTCGAATCGGCGAGATCGCCGCACAGCATCCCGACCGTGAAGTTCCGCACCTCCGCGGCCCGTGCGGCGGTGAGCACATAGCGATCGTCGTCGATGCGGTCTCGCAGGAGCCACCAGATGGCATCGGGATCCGCCCGCATGACCGCGTCGATGGCGAGCCGGACCCGCTGTTGCTCGTTCCAGTCGTAGTGGGCCGCGAACACCGGAACGGTCACGCGGCCACTGCGATCGAGGACCGGAGGCGGGTTGCCGCTGGCGACGGCGGAGATCAGGCTGCCGAGTTCCCTCTCGGGCGGGTGCGAGGCGTGGAACCGCAGCAGGTGCACCGGGTCGAGGGGGGCCCGCACCCGTTCGATGGTGAAGCACCCGGGGTGGACCGCGACGGAACCCTCCCGCATGCAGGCCTGCACCGAGAAGTTGTCCTCGATCATGTGTTCGCGGAAGCGGGCCAGGCTGAAGATCTTCCGCGTGAAGACCAGTTCATGGGCCGGTGGGTGATCGGCGACGTCGCAGCGGACCGGCCCGCGGAACGCACGGACGAGCGAATCCGCCCCGAGGATGAAGCGATCGTCACCGAGGTAGAAGGCGTTGGAGCCCTCCTCGCCCGCGGTGAGGGCTTCGGCACGCGACCGGGCCCCGGCCAGGGCGGCTTCAGGGCCGGCCCCGGCATGCAGGGCATCCTGATGAAAACGCTGCCGGAAGAGCTCCCGGCCCCGGTCAAAAAACGGATTGTCGAACCATACCTGGTCGCCGGGCAGAAGTCGGTCTGCGTCGAAGTGGCGACGCCACAGCAGGTCGTCACCCCTGTTCGGGAGTTCCTCGGGAACGACCCGGCGGCCGATGAGGTGATTGATCGCTTCGAGGCCTCGCGCGTCTCCCGTCTCGCGAAAATGCTCGATCATGCCCTGGATGAGGACGAGCGTCGTGTATTTGAGGCAGCGGATGCGGGGAACGGGAACACCGTCGGCCCCGTGGAGAACCCAGAGATCCGCGATCGCATCGACCGGGGCGATTTCCGGGGCCACCACGAAGCGGTCATTGACGAGGATCCAGTAGGCCGGATTCCGCATTTCCGGCGAGTCTTCGGAGGGTCGAATCACGGTGCCGGTGATGGCGGCTCGCACGACATGCAGCCGCACCTGCCGCTCACCCTCGCTGAGATCCCCGCGACTACTGAGGATCACCCGGGCCCGGGCGAGGATGGCTTCATTGCCCGCCGTCAAGGGCGGCACCCCCGGCGGACGCCGCTGCGGCGCTTCGCCGGCGGTCGGCGGTGTTCGCTCCCGGCTGGTGATGGCTGGGAAGCCGGCTGAGGCGGAAACGGTCGGCAGAATCATGGCCGTGATCGTAGTCGATCACGCCCCTCGGCGCCTCTCCGACAAGGCAACCCGGCATCGGAAAGAGCGGGATGAACAGGGGGCCCGGACCGGCGGGCCCGTTCAGGGGAGAGCCTTCCGTCCCCCGGAAGTCACCCATCACGCCGGCAGGTGTGCCGCGGGCGTTCACCTGTTCCGACGGCGCGGAGCGTATCATCGGGCGGTTCGGCGGGCCGACTGGACGGCGGCCGACCCGACCACGTGCCGGCCTCCGGGAAACACGCGATGAACAACACTCCACTGCCCGCCGATGGAATCGACACCCGCTTCGCCCGATTTCTCCGCGGCGAATGGCTCCCTTTTTTGCCCGCGCGATTCCGCGAGCCCGCGGCCCGGGGTGCGATCCAGGTCGCGGTCGCAGCGGTCGTCCTCCTCACGATCGCGCCGCTGGCCGACTCGAAGGGCGAGGCCTGGATGGACGCGTCGTTCACCCGCACGCTCGCGGCCCTCGCCGCCACCCGCGGCCTCGACAGCGGCATTTCACTCGCCCAGAGTTCGGAAGTGAGCTTCTCGTTCGGTCCGGGCGGCAGCATCGGCATCGGCCAGGCACTCGATCCGATCAACGACCTGGTCGAGCAATACGGCGCGCTGCTTCTCACGAGCACGACGGCCCTGGGTGTGCAGCGGCTCGGGATGCAGATCGCCAGGACGCTGGGCTATTGGCTGTTTCTGCCCGCGCTGACGGCGGTTTGCCTCGCGGCTTTTTGCGGATCGTCCGGCCAGCGGTCGCTCATCGGCTGGAGCCGCCGACTCTTCGGCCTCGCGCTCTTCGCGCGGCTCGCGATTCCCGCTGCCGGCTGGATCGACTCGCTGGTCGCCGACCGCTTCCTGGAACCGAGCTATCAGCAGGCGTCGGCCGCTGTGGCCGAAACGACCAAGAAGATCGAGCGAGCAGAGGCCGCCGATGCGGAGCGGCCATGGTATGACCGCTACAACCCCGTGGACGCCATCGGCGATCGGGCCCAGAAGCTCTACGAATCGCTGGCCGCGGTGGGCGAATCGATCGTCAACCTCGCCATCTACTTCACGATCTCCACCATCCTTCTCCCGCTGGCGACGCTCTGGATCCTCTCGCGACTCACCGGGGTATTTTTCAGCGAACGCTGACTCCGACGCGTGCGGGTCTTGAAGGTCGGTTCCCCGGCTGAAACGGCGGCTCAGAAGCGGCGGGCACGATGCCCGTGGCGAACTTCCGGCGAACATCGCGGACGCCCGCGCGGCCACCGCCGACTCGGGGACGGCGTCGGGCTCATTCGTGCTCACCCTCGACGCGGGCCTCTCCATCCGGGTCGATGTGCACGTGGAGGGTCATCGGGTGGCAGCAGACGGGACAGTCTTCGACGTAGTCCTGGTGCGAGCCCCCTGAAATGTCCACCGGCACGACGATCTCCTCGCCGCACGAGTCGCAGACATAGGCGGCCTCCGGATGGGCGGCGGGCCGTCTCCGACGGCGTTTGGGGCGTTTCTTGGGCATCTGAAACTGCTCGACGGGGTTGGCCGGATGAACCACCCGCCGCGGCCGGCCGTCCTCCGCCGCGGCTGCCCACGCCCGTTGGCCGGGGCACGGGGTGGAGTGTCGCCTCCGGATGCACGCCCACGCAACGCTCCGCTTCCGTGGCCAGCGGGAAACGGCCGCCCGGGCCCCCGGGCCATGTCCGCTCTGCGGCGGGATTCCCGGTCGTGACAGCCGGCTCCACGCCCGCCGGAAAATCGACGTTTGACTTTGCCGGACCACGCCGCGAAAGGTTCGTCGTGAGCGGAGTCTGCAGGCGGCCCTCCGGGTCCGCAAGCGATCTCCGCCACGACGACTTCGGAAGACGAGTGATCTGGGCACCGTGCCGCGGGGCCTGATCGCCAAGTAGGCCGACATGAGCGGACTCCCCGAACGGGGAGCCTTTCATGGCGGCCCTTTTCGTTTTCGCAGTTTCGTTTTCGCAGTCGTGTTCACAGCCTGAGTCATTCCCAGACGTTCATTCCGAGAAGAAGTCGCCAGGGCCGGCGTGTCAGACGATGGAGATCAACGACATGCCATGCCTCCTGTCAGCGTTTCTCGAGACCGTATCGCGCGCGCCGGTGTTCTGCGGGCGGTTTTTCGCCCCGGCGGTCGCCACGGCCATCCTGCTATTCGCCGCGAACTCCTCCGCCGACACCCTCACGCTCTCGAAGGCGGGCCTGTCGGCGGAAGGTACGCCGCTCTTCGTGTCGGCGATCTTCACCACCGGCTCGGCGGCGGGGGGTGCCAACTCCCTGAAGATCACGCTGCAGAACTCCGGATCAGCGACGAAGTTCAAGGCCGACGTCCTCTCGAGCTTCTACTTCAATCTCGCCAATCCGAGCGGCACGATCCCGCTCTCGCTGAACTACAATTCAGGAACGGGGCAGGCGTTTCAGGTGCTCTCGGGCACCTCTGACCGGCCCGTCTCGTGGGAACCGGACCTCGTGATCGGCGGGGGAACCTGGACGACGTCGGGAACGGCCGCCACCGCTCCGTCCAACCTCGTGGCCGAGAAGGACCTCAACGAAGGCTGGCAGTTCATCACCACGACACCGCCGCCGGTCCCCGGATTCAGGTTTGGCATCGGCACCGTCGGCAACACCAACATCGCCAACTACCTCGCCGGCGCGAGCCCCTTCAACGGCATCGTCGTGAAGGGTGTCGAGCCGGAATCGATGATCAACCTCGGCATCTACAGCACGGGCACCGCCATCGGCTCGGATGTGGACCCTGCCGGCAGCCTGGAGGACACGAGACTGCTCCGCACAGAAGCGGTGTTCACCTTCACGAGCGACCAGAGCCTCGTGGGCTTCGACGCCTCCTGGGTGAATGGCGACGTGGCCTTCGGCTTCGGCACGGACCCCGAATCGGTGCTCGTGCCCGAACCCGGCAGCCTGTCGATTGCGGCCCTGGGCGTCGCCCTCGCGGCCGGATGGCAGGTGAGAAGGCGAAAATGGTCGCGGTCGTGCAGTTCGTGAACCGTCGCCGCCGCTCGTCCCAGTGACGCACCGAAAGCAGGATGCCGGGTCGGGGCTGCCTATGCCCCGCCGCCCGGGGTCGGGTCAACCAAGGCGACGTTCCTCCCGATCAGCCGGGCGATCCCCAGCAGCAGTGGCTCGTGCCACTCGGCGACATCCAGACGCAGTGCTACGACCAACTCCTGCAGAAGCAGGGCAGCGATCGGCGGGGGGCGATGCCGGCCCTGCCGCGGTCGGTGATGGGCGTGCTTGACGGCTACTTGCGGCACAAGTGAAATCTTCGCACCGCCCTCAACGGACCGATCCAGGCGATTTCGTCGCAGTCGCCGCGGGAGCAGCAGGAGGCGGAGTTTTCGGCTTCCTGTCCGTGGCAGGAGCGCACCGGGGATTACGGACGGCGACGGTGACCCGTCGTGGAACGGTCGGTTGGCCGGGCGGCAGGGAGGCAACGATGATGGCCGAGCAAGCCGTTTCGGCGTCTGCACGGGTGATCGAGGTCTTGAGCGGCGCCTTCATCGCCCAGGCGGTGTATGTGGCGGCGAAGCTCGGCATCGCCGACCGTCTCGTCGCCGGCCCGGTGACCGGGGCCACGCTCGCCCGCGACCTGGCCGTCGATGAAGTGGCCCTGACCCGAGTGATGCGGCTGCTCGTGGCCCAGGGCATTTTCGCGCAAGCTCCCTCCGGCGAGTATGCAAACACGCCCCTCTCCTCGACGCTCACGACCGGTGGCGGGGAGAGCCTCCGCGACCTCGCCATCTGGTGGTGCGAGGAGCCCCACTGGCGGGTCTTCGGCCACCTGCTCGAGAGCGTTCGCACCGGCCGGCCCGCGTGGCCGATGGTGCACGGCATGGATCTCTTCGCCTATCTCACCGAGGCGAATCCGCCGCTCGGTGCCATCTTCCATCGGGCCATGACGAGTTTTTCGGGCACCACCATCCCGGCAGTGCTCGCCGCCCACGATTTCTCCGGGTGCGGCGTCGTCGCGGACATCGGGGGCGGGCACGGACACCTCCTGGCGGCGATCCTCGCCGCGGCGCCGCACACGGGCGGCATTCTCTTCGATCTGCCGGCCGCGGTGGCCGGCGCGCCGGAGCAGTTCGCGACCGCCGGGGTTGCCGACCGCGCACGCATCGTGACCGGAAGTTTCTTCGATCCGCTCCCGTTCACCGCCGACACCGTCGTCTTGAAGCACATCCTCCACGACTGGCCCGATGACGACTGCGTGCGGCTGCTCGGTCGAGTCCGGGATGCGCTGCCGGCGCGGGGGCGGGTGCTGGTGGTCGAGATGGTGGTGCCCGACACCGACTCGCCCCACTTCAGCAAGGTCTGCGACATCGAAATGCTCGTGTCGGTCGGGGGGCGGGAGCGCAGCCCGACGGAGTTCGCCCGCCTCTTCGCCGCCGCCGGACTGCGGATGACGAAGGTCGTCCCCACGGCGTCGGTGGTGTCGATCATCGAGGCGACGCTGGAGAACGCCCCGTGAACGTCCCGCCGAATCTCCGGGAGTCGACGCTCTGGCAGGCGGCGGGCCACGGCTTCGAGCAGCTCTTCCGCTCGGCACCCGGCCACGACGTGATCCATGTGCCTGGCGGGATGCTGGCGTTGACGGGTGTTTCAGCCCCTGACTTGAACTGCGGCGTCGTCTGGGACGCGGCCGACGCGGCCGCGAGCATCGGCCACTTGGCCGACGCGCTTTGCCGCCGCGACCTGCCCGGCCTGCTTTTGGTCGCCGACTCGGCCGGGCTCGAAGCGGGCTGCGACGTCGCCGATCCGGGCATGATCGCCGCCGCGCGGATGCCGTTGATGATGCGTGCACCGGGCCCGCTGGCCGCTGATCCGCGGTTCACGGTTCGCAGGGTGACCATGCCCCGCGATCTCGAATCGGCCAATCGCGTGATCTCGGAGGCATTCGAGCTGCCGGCTCCGCTGGTGGATGCCGCGTTCCGACCGTCGCTTCTCGACTCCGAAGACGTCACGCTCGAGATGGTTCTGGACGGCGAGGAGCCGGTCGGCTGCCTCCAGACCACCTCGCACGACGGGCTCGTCGGCATCTGGTCGATGGCCACCCCGCCCGCCCTGCGTCGCCGCGGCATCGCCCGGGCCGGTCTGACGCACGCTCTCGCGGACCGCTTCGCGGCCGGTGCCTCGGCCGCCTTCCTGATCGCCACCGACGCGGGCCGGCCGCTCTACGACGCGCTCGGCTTCCAGGTCGTGGCCTGGTGCACCGCCTGGCTCGTCCCACGCTGTGAGCGGCGGCCATGATCGGCTCATTGTCCATAAACACAATCATCCATGACCCTCCTGTTCGGCACGGGATTCGCGCACCACACTCGTCTTCGATCCTCGATGGTGCCGGGAGGGGCTGCCCATGCCCCGCGAGCCGGCGTATGACGCCAAGCGAAGCCAGGATGGCGGAGCGCCGGCGGCATTCGAGTGAGCGAAGGCCAGGATGTCCGTAGCGAACGTCCGGCGACGGGGCATGGGCAGCC
>SXHR01000208.1:0-4556 GCA_005773625.1 Planctomycetaceae bacterium
CCGCGCGTCATCCTCGGGGATGCCGTGCTCGACCTTGCCCACGAGATCAGCCCCCACGTCGGCTGCCTTCGTGAAGATGCCGCCGCCCACGCGGGCGAACAGCGCCTGCGAACTGGCTCCCATGCCGAAGCAGAGCATCGTGACGGTGATCTCTTCGAGCGAGAGCGGAGCGAAGCCGAGGCCGGGCACGAGCCAGTAGAGAATGAAGAACCAGAGCATGATGTCGAGCAGCCCGAGGCCGACCACGGTGAGCCCCATGACCGCACCGGAACGGAAGGCGACCTGAAGACCTTCGTTGAGCGATCGTTCGGCCCCGGCGGCGGTGCGGTTACTCGCGAGCGTCGCCGTCTTCATGCCGAACCAACCGGCCAGACCTGAGAAGAGGCCGCCTGAAATGAAGGCGAACGGCACCCAGGCACTCTGCACCTTGAGCACATACGCCATCACGGCGAGCAGCAGGAAGATGGCCACGAAGAACATCGCCACGACCTTGTACTGCTGCTTCAGGTAGGCGTCGGCGCCGGTGCGGACGTAGCCCGCGATCTCGACCATCCGCGGTGTGCCGGCGGGCTTGGCCTCCATCTCCTTGAAGAACTGCCACGCCTGGTAGAGCGCGAGCACTGATCCGGCCACGCCGAGCAGCCACCAAAAGCCGTAGGCCCCGAAGAACCATGCGCGTTCGTCGCCGGCCGTCGCCTCGGACGCGGCCCGTGCCACGGTGGATGAGCACAGCGAAATCAGGAAGGCGGCAATCGCGGCCGGAAGACCAATGGCTTGTTTCACGTTCCCAGGCACTCCACGAGGAGAGAGAAAAAGTTCCCAGAGACTGGCGGGCGACATCGGCCGCCGCGAACCCCACTCAAGGTCGTCGATTGAATCCGACTGCACAGGGACTGTCAAACGCCCCCTGCCGGCCGCGACCGGACCGTGGCAGAGATCTTCCACGCCGATGAACGAAGAATCCCGGGGCATTCCCCGCCCGGCGGCCCGTGATTCCTCAGACCGGCGCTTTTCCGATCGAGTGATAGACGAATCCCCGGGCATGCATCTCGCCCGGGGCGTAGAGATTGCGGCCGTCGAAGATCACCCGTGCCTTCATCCTGGCGGCCATGGCATCGAAGTCGGGCCGGCGGAAGTCGCCCCACTCGGTGACGATCGCCAGGCAGTCGGCGCCGTCGACCGCCTCGATGCCGCCGGAGGCATACGTCAGACGGTCGCCATAGAGTGCGCGGACGTTGTCCATGGCCTCGGGGTCGTACACGCTCACACTGGCTCCGCCGGCGAGCAGTCGTTCGATCAGGTCGATCGCCGGAGCGTCACGGACATCGTCCGTCCGCGGCTTGAAGGCCAGCCCCCAGACGGCCACGTGCCTGCCCTTCAAATCGCCGGCGAAGTGGGCGACGATCTTCTCCCCGAGCACCCGCTTCTGCGCGAGATTGGTCTCGTGCACCGCCGTGAGAATCCGCGGGTTCACTCCCCTGCTCCGCGCCATGGCGGCGAGCGCCTGCACGTCCTTGGGGAAGCAGCTCCCGCCGTAGCCGGCGCCCGGAAACAGAAAGGCGAAGCCGATCCGGCTGTCGTGCCCGATGCCACGACGCACGTCGTCGATGTCTGCCTCCATCCGTTCGCAGAGGTTCGCGACCTCGTTGATGAAACTGATCTTCGTCGCCAGCAGCGCGTTGGCGACGTACTTGGTCATCTCCGAACTCTCCGGCGACATCACCAGAAACGGGTTCTCCGTCCGCAGGAACGGCCTGTAGAGCGACCGCAGGATCTCGCCGACGTCCGCCGAACGCACCCCGACAACGACGCGGTCGGGCTTCTGGAAGTCCTCGATCGCCGCCCCTTCCTTGAGAAACTCGGGGTTGCTGGCGACATGGCACTCACGGCCGATCGCGGCCTTCAGCCGCTGCTCGATGCCGGCGCACGTGCCGACCGGGACCGTGCTCTTCGTGACCACGACGGCGGCCGGGGCGAGGTGCGGGGCGATCGACTCCACGACCCGCCAGAGGGCCGACAGATCGGCCGATCCGTCGGCCGCAGGGGGCGTGCCCACCGCGAGAAACACAACCCCCGCATCGCGGATGGCCTCGGCGGTGTCGGTCGTGAACCGCAGCCGGCCGGCGCGGACGTTCCGGTCGACGAGTTCCTCGAGGCCCGGCTCGTAGATCGGCAGTTCGCCGCGATTGAGCCGGGCGATCTTGGCGGCGTCAATGTCGAGGCAGGTCACGGAACTGCCGCTGTCGGCGAAGCACGTTCCCGTCACCAGCCCCACATAGCCTGTCCCGACGACGGCGATCCGCATGTCCTGCCCTCTTTATGAGCGTGATGGAACCATCCCAGAAGATCACTCGACGGGCTCGTCCGTTCAGTTCGTCTCGCCGGGTGCATCGGGCGTATCCGAGCCGATCGGGGCGTCGGCTTCCTCCTGCTCGCTGGGTGGAACGGGCACGACGGCGGCGAGCGTGTCGCCGTCGTCCACCCGCATGATCCGCACGCCCTGCGTGTTGCGACCCATCGGCCTGATCTCGCGGACGTTCACCCGCTGAATCTTTCCACGGGCGGTCATCATCAGCACCTGATCGTCGTCGCCCACCGACACGATCGACACCACCCGTCCGTTGCGGGAGGTGGCCTTGATGTCCCGAATCCCCTTGCCGCCGCGGCGCTGCGTGCGATACCGCATGCCGCTCGATCCGCCGTCTCCCTCGCCGTCCGCCTCGTCCGCACCGCCCTCGGACTCCGGCGCCTCCTCGGCCGAGGCGTCGTCGGTCACGGCCTCACCGTCGGGAGCGGGCCCCGACACGGGAGTGCCGGTGCCGAACGGCGTCCGCTTCCCATAGCCGTTTTCACAGACGGTCAGCAGCGTGGCGGCGGGATCGGCCACGACCATTCCCACCAGGTGGTCGCCCGCCCCGAGCTTGATGCCGCGCACGCCGCTGGTGTCGCGGCCCATCGGCCGGGCGTCCGATTCGGGAAACCTGATCGCCATTCCCTTGGCCGTTGCCAGCACGAGCTCGTCACCCGGCCTCGTGATCACCGCGTCGATCAGTTCGTCCCCGTCGCGGAGCTTCACGGCGATCAGGCCCTTGGTGCGGCGGCGGCGGTATTGCTCGAGCGCCGTCTTCTTCACGATCCCGCCACGGGTCGCGAGCATCAGGAACTGGTTCGGATCCTCGAACCCGCCCACGGCGCGGCAGTCGGCGACCTTCTCGCCGGCCTCGAACTCCAGGAGATTGACGAGGGCCCGCCCCTTCGCATCCCGGGCGAGTTCCGGCAGCTCGAACACCCGCATCGAAAAGACCTTGCCGAGCGTCGTGAAGAAGAGCAGCCAGTCGTGCGTGCTGGCCACGAACAGATGCTCGATCGGATCCTCTTCGTCGGAGCGGGCGCCGGTCAGACCCTTGCCGCCCCGCCGCTGCGCCCGGTAGACGTCCGCCGGAGTCCGCTTCACGTAGCCGGAACGGCTGATGGTGACCACCATCGTGGCCTCGGTGATCAGTTCAGCCATGTCGCGGATGTCGCCCGCCTCGCCGCTGATCTCGGTCCGCCGCTCATCGCCGTGCTTCGTCTCGATGTCGAGCAGTTCCTGACGGATGAGCGCCTTGATGTTGGCCTCACTGGAGAGGAGCCGGCGATAGTCGCCGATCTTCGCCAGCAGTTCGCGATGTTCTCCGCCGAGCTTCTCCTGCTCGAGATTGACGAGTTGCCCGAGCGTGACCCGCAGGATCGCGTCGGCCTGCACGGGCGAGAGCCCGTAGGTGTCGCTCGCGCCCCGCTCCTCCTGGAGCACGGCGAAGCCGTCGTCGCCGAGCGCCCGCTGGAGGAGCGCCGCCGGTGCCTGGAGCTGACAGAGCCGTTCCTTGGCCTCCGCCTGCGACTTGGAACTCCGGATGATCTCGATCACCTCGTCGATGTTGGCCAGCGCGACGAGCAGGCCCTCGAGCGTGTGCTTGCGACTGCGGGCCTTCGCGAGCATGTGCTGCGTCCGCCGACGGATCACCGCCAGGCGGTGCCGGAGAAACTCCTCCAGCATGTTCTTGAACGAGAGAATCCGCGGCTTGCCATCGACCAGCGCGAGGAAGATCAGCGAAAACGTCGTCTGCAGCGGTGAAAACTGATAGAGCTGGTTGAGCACGACGTCGGGGTCGGCGTCCCGCTTGAGCTCGAGGATCAGGCGGACCGGCTCCTTGAGGTCACTCTCGTTGCGGATCGCCGAGATGCCCTTGATGCGGTCGTCGTTGACGAGTTCCGCGATCTTCTCCTCGATCGCGTCGCGAGTCTGCTGGTAGGGGATCTCGGTGACGACGATCCGGCTGCGGTTCTTGCCGAAGTCCTCGACGTGGGCCCGGGCACGGAGCGTGATCGTGCTGCGGCCGGTGAGATAGCCCCGCATCAGGGCCTCACGGCCCATCACGATGCCGCCCGTCGGGAAGTCGGGCCCCGGCACGATGTCGAGCAGTTCGGCCATCGACGTCGACGGGTTGTCGATCAAGGCGACCAGCGCCCGGCAGACCTCCCCGAGGTTGTGCGGCGGAATGCTCGTGGCCATGCCG
>SXHR01000209.1:0-7010 GCA_005773625.1 Planctomycetaceae bacterium
GCCGGAGAGCTACCGCGGTGCGGTCAACCCCATCGGCCCGCGGGCCTGCTCCGACGAGGGCAAGCGGGCGGCCGAGACGCTGTTCATGGATTACCACCGTGCCAACGGCGTCAACGTGCGGATCGTGCGGATCTTCAACACGTACGGGCCGCGGATGCATCCCTTCGACGGCCGCGTCGTCTCCAACTTCATCCGCCAGGCGCTGGCGGGCGAACCGATCACGATCTTCGGCTCGGGGGCCCAGACCCGCAGCTTCTGCTACCGTGACGACCTCGTCGAAGGCATGCTGCGGATGATGAACGGCCCCGACGATTTCATCGGGCCGGTGAACATCGGCAATCCGGGCGAGTTCACCATCCGGCAACTCGCCGAACTGACGGTCGAACTCACGGGATCGCGTTCTCAACTGATCGAGAAGCCCCTGCCCGTCGATGATCCGGAGCGGCGGCGGCCCGACATCACGCTGGCGAAACAGCATCTCGGCTGGGAGCCCACGGTTCCACTCCGCGAGGGGCTGGCCAGGACGATCGAGTGGTTCAAGTCGGTGAGGATCGCGGACTTCCGCGCCCCGACGCCCAACTACTGACCCGGGTGGCCGTGCCTCACCTTCGTGAACGCGACGACGGCGACGGCCGCCAGTCCTGCCACGATGCCGACGCAGTCGTAGGCCCAGTCGAGCGGCTCCGCCGACCTGCTGAACAGCGGCTGCGTGACCTCATCGACGACACCGAAGGCCGCCATCACGGCCCCGAGCAAGCAGGCTGTCCACACCTTCCAACGGCCCGACACGACGAGCGTCGCGCCGGCGAGCGTTGCCAGCGCCGCATAGGCGAGGAAGTGGAGCGTCTTGTCGGACGGGGCGTTCGGGCCGAGGAGTTCCTCCGGCCGAGGGTAGTGCGTGGCGAACACGAGGACGGCGGCGTAGGCCGCGGTGCACAGAGCGAGCCCCTGATGCATGCGGGAGGGGCGGGGAGCAGATCCTGGGATTGGCATCTCGGGTCCGCGTGAAGAAGGAGCGGGTGTACGGCGGAGTCTCCCTGCCCCGACAGAATACAGGGTTTTTTGCTCTTCGCCGACCCGGGACCTTCCGCTACCCTCCCGCCCCCATCCGACCACCCGCTTTGGAGGCACGCCCCATGAATCGCCAGGATCTGTCGGCCGTCGTCCACGAACTCCTCGAAAAGGAAACCGGCGAGACCTACACCGGCCTGCAGGATTCGACCTCGCTTCGTGAAGGGCTGAACCTCGATTCGCTCGACATGGCCGGGCTCGTGCTCCACATCGAGAGCCGGTTCGGCATCCAGATCGAGACCGAACTGCTGGAGGACATCACGACCGTGGGCGACATGCTCGACGTGCTCGATCGCAAACTCGCCGCCAAGGCCGGCAGCCAGGCTGCCTGACGTTCGCCGTGACCGACCTCGTCGCTCCGACTCTCTCGCCCGCGAACCGGGACCGTTGCACGATGCCTGCACCACCCCCGATCCCCCGTCGGCCCGTCTGTGCGATTCGCTGCCATGCCTCCTTCGAGGCTCGGTACTCCGACATCACCGCGCTCCGCGACGAGCCGTCGCCACCCCCCGCACCGCCGCTGCCCGCGAGATTCCTCCGCCACTGCGACGAGCACACGGTCGTGGCGGTACGCGCCGTGCTGGCGGCCATCTCGACGCTCTCCCCGCCGATCGATTTCACCCGCTGTGGCGTGATCGCGGCCCCCTGCCAGGCGGGGCGGATCGCCACCGCGCGATCGCTCGCCCAGCTTCGCGTCGGCGGCGGTGTCATGGTCTCGCCCCACATCGTGCCGCAGTGCTCGCTCCATTCGCTCGCCGGAGCGTTGAGCGTGGCGCTCGGGATGCACGGGCCGCACTTCGGCGTGGGGGGCGGTCCCGATGCCCTGTCCGAAGGACTCTTCGCGGCCCTCTCGCTCTTCGAGTCGGGGGCGGCCGCGGGATGCGATGCCGCCTGGCTCATCGTCACGGAATGGGCGGCCGAACCGGTGCTCGACGCCACCGGCGCACCGACCGACGATCCCGTCTGCCGGGCTCTGGCGATGCTCGTCGCTCCGGCCGCCGTGGCCCATCCGGCCCAGCTCACGCTCGCGCTGCATGCGGCCACAGACGGGGTGGCTTCTGCCCGGGGCGATCTTGCCTCGTTCACCCGTGCCCTCGAGATGTGCGCGTCGGGCTCAGCGCTCGCGGCCTGGTCCTTGACCTGCCCCTGGGGTGCCCAGATCCGCGTGGCCGCAGGGCCGCTCGCTCGTTCGAAGCCCGGCATGCCCCTGAGGGCCGCGGCATGAACGCACGCGACCATCGCCGCCGGGATCCCGTGGTCGTGACGGGCATCGGGGCGGCTTCTCCCCTGGGCTGCGGGTTCGACGAGATCGCCGACAACCTGCTCGCTGGCCGCTCGGGCGTGCGGGCGATCGACCCCGGCCGGCATGCCCGGGAGGCCGTGCAGTTTGCCGCCCCGGTCACCGAAATCCCCGTCCCCCCGCCGGGCGTCTGCGGCCTCACGACGGAGGAGTTTCTGTCGCTCGATCGACTCGAGCGACTCTGCCTCGGGCCGCTCGCCGCGGCGCTGGCCGATGCCGGCCTGCCGTGCGGCGATGGGCCCAGGATCGGGCTCGTTCTCGGACTGGGTGCGGAGCATCTCAAGACTTGGGAACTCGACTTTCTCGACGGTGGCGACCGGGTCTTCAGCGCCTCCCGCGAACGGACGCTCGTGCACACCCTCGCGGGCCGGCTCGATCTTGCCGGCCCCGCCGTGACGGTGGCCGCCGCCTGCGCGTCGAGCGGCTACGCGCTGGCGATGGGCCGCACGTGGATCGAATCCGGCTGGGTTGACGCCTGCCTGGTGGGGGGCTGCGACATCCTCAGCCCCACGGCGATCGCGGCGTTTTACAACCTCCGGGCCCTGTCGCGGCGGAGCGACGATCCCGCCAGGGCATCGCGGCCCTTCGACGGCGATCGGGACGGCTTCGTGATGGGCGAGGGCGGGGCGTTCTTCGTGCTCGAGCGGAAGTCCGAGGCCCGCGGCCGGGGGGCACGGATTCGCGGCGAACTCGCCGGCGTCGGCATGTCGAGCGACGGTGTCCACATGGTGATTCCGAGCGCCGATCCCGTGAATGCCGCCGCGGCGATCGTCGCGGCGCTCGACGACGCAGCCCTCGGCCCCGACGAGGTCGACTACATCAACGCGCACGCTGCGGGCACGCCCGTGGGGGACGTCGCCGAGGCCGGCGCCATCCGCATGGCGCTGGGTGACGCGACCGACAGCGTGCCGGTGAGTTCGACCAAGAGCGTGTCGGGCCACATGATCAGCGGCGCCGCGGCCTTCGAGGCGTTGGCCTGCCTTGTCGCGATCGAACGGCAGACCGTCCCCCCCACGGTGAACCTCGACCACCCCGACCCGCAATGCCGGCTCGATCATGTGCCCCTCGTCGCCCGCCCCCGTCGGGTGCAGGTCGCCGCGAGCAACTCGTTCGGCTTCGGCGGTTCGAACCTTTGTCTCGTGTTCCGCGCCGCCTGAGGGTCGCGGCCGCTCAAGATCCCCCGCACTCCCCGACATGCCTTCCCGACAGGAGCCCCCCGCCATGACGAAGCACAGCCCGCCGACCGACCTCGCCACGATCGATGCCCTCCTCTCGCACCTCGTCGATCACTGGCATCACTTCGAGCCCGACCACTCCGAGGAGGAGCTCCGGGGCAGAATCTGCGACCTGCACCGCTACAACTTCCTGCTCTGGCACGAGGAAGACATCGCCCGCTCGCCCAACGTCACCGACGGACGCATCGCCCAGGTGAAACGGGCGATCGATCGCTACAACCAGCTCCGCAACGACTGCATCGAGAAGGTGGACGATTGGCTGATCGCGGAACTCGCCGGCCGTGGCATCGTGGCGGCTTCGTCGGCACCGGCCGCCACCGAGACTCCCGGCGCCGCCATCGACCGGCTCTCGATCCTCGAGTTGCGCCGCTACCACATGCGGGAGCAGATCGAGCGGAAGGATGCGACACCGGAGCACGTCGAGAAGGCGGCGGGGCGGCTTGCGATCCTCGATCTCCAGCGGCAGCATCTGGTCGATTCGACCGACCGGCTGCTCGCCGAGATCTTCGCCGGCGAGCGGCCCTTGCGGGTCTTCCGCCAGATGAAGATGTACAACGACCCGACGATGAACCCGTATCTCTACAAGGCGGCCACGAAGGCCGCATGATCCGCACGTCAGGGGCGGGCGAGGATCATCCGCAGGTCGGCCACGTTGGTGCCGGTCGGCCCGGTGCGGATCAGGCCGCCCGCGGCGGCGAGCAGCGGGTGGGCGTCGCACCGGCCAAGGGCGCTCTTCACGCCGCGCCGCCGTCCGGCCACCAGGGCCGCCACCCCGGCATCCACCACGCCTCCGGCGGCGTCGGTCGGCCCATCCTCGCCATCAGTGCCGATGCTCGCCACCGCCAGCCCCGGAGGCCAGGCGCCGTCCCAGGCGGCGAGCGTTGCCAGGACCGTTTGCTGATTACGGCCGCCACGGCCGTGATCGCGCGGCAGGACGACCGTCGCCTCGCCCCCTTCGACGATCGCCCGCGGGCGACCGTCCGCCGCAGCCGCATCCACGAGCCGCGCCGCATCCCGCGCGAGACGGCCGCCCACGTCATCGGCAGACTCTTCTCCGGCAGCGGGCGGTCGCACGGCCGTGTCGTAGCCGAGCCGGCGGGCCATCGCGGCCGCGGCCTCGACCGCCGTGGCGTTCGTGGCGAGCAGGACATGGCTCACGCGGCAGCCCAGCGGCGTCGTCCAGTCGCCGCCGGAGGCCCCACAAGCGGCCGGTGTCGTCGCCGCCGCCTCCCGCTCGAGCAGCCGCGTGATCGCCGGATCGATGTCGAGGCACGCATGCCTTTTCAGCACGCCGAGGGCGGCGGCGGGCTCGGCGTTGACCGGCATGCAGGGCCCCGACGCGATCAGGTCGAGAGGGTCTCCGATGATGTCGGAGAGCACGAGCGTCACCAGCCGACCGGCCGGGCACGCCCGGGCCAGGCCTCCGGCCTTCACCAGGCTGAGCGACCGTCGCACGGTGTTGAGGTCGCGGATGCCGGCACCGGCAGCCGAGAGCTCACGGGCAAGCGCGATCATGCCGGCCAGCGAGACGCCATCGCGCGGCTCTTCGACGAGCGCCGAACCACCGCCCGTGACGACCACGATCGCCAGGTCGCCGGGGGTGAGTTCGGCGAGCATGCCCCGCATCTCCCGGGTGGCCGCGACGGCCGCCTGAGTCGGCAGGTTCGCCGCCAGGGGGCGGGTTTCGCGGACCTCGACATGGCCCAGCCGCCGGCCAGAACCCTCGGGCACGCTCACGAGACCGGCCAGGGGAAGGCCCTGCGAGATCGCCGGCGCGAGCACCCGCTCGACCGCGGCGGCGACACCGGCGGCCGCCTTGCCGCCCCCCACCACGAGCACCCTGCCGCGCAGGGGCACGGGGGCCGTCCACGCGCCGCCGGCGATGAGGAGTCCACCATCGGCGAGCGTCAGCCTCGAAAGCACGAGCGACTCCGGCTGCACGGCGTCGACCGCGGCGCTGCGGATCCGCAGGACATCGGCCCGAATCGCTGCGGGAGTCATTCGTCGCGCGGCAGAGGAAAGTTTTTGGGGTCGAATCGCGAGAGGTCGATGCCGCCCCGCGACTCCTCCTCGAGGAGTTTCAGCCGCATCTCGAGCCGCTCGATCCGGCGGGCGAGCAGCGCGGGAGATTCCGCCGAAGGGGACTGGGGCATGACCCGCGGCACGGACGGATAGCCGAGCTGGCGTTGCAAGGCCGCGAAGAAGAAGAGCGGATCCTTGCCGCGATTGGCCCGCGCGATCCGCCCCTCCTTCTCGCCGAAGAGGATGGCCCGATCGGGCTCCGGGGCGACCCGGCCCGAAAGGGTCGCGTCCCGCCGACCGATCCGCCAGTACTCCGGACTCCGCACGAAGACCAGGTCGGCCAGATCGATCAGTCCGACCTGCCGCGACACCGTCTCGATCCACGCCTTCCACTCGGCGTCGAAGATGTCGTCGCCGGCGACCGCGCCGAGTCCCCGCGCATAGTCGAGACGGTTTCGTGACAGGCACTCGAAGCGATAGAGAAAGAGCCCCTGCGGCGACGCTCCCTCGCCGCGGTAGGCCGCCTCGCGTTCGAGCATCGCCAGGGCCGTCCGCATGTCGAACCGCCCTCCCTCCTGTTCGGCGGCGGCGATCACGAACGTCTGGAAGTCGGTGAAGTAGTGCCGCAACCGGGCCATGGCCGTGGAGAGCGTGCCGACCAGCCTCAACTCCCCCGCGAGGTAGTCGAGCGCCATCGGCAGTTTCGACGTGGCGAGCACCTCCTGTCCGATCGCGACGAGCGCCTCCTGGGCGGCGATCCCGGCGGTGATCCGCTCGGCGAACGACCGAAACAGGTAGGCCTGTTCGATGTATTCCTCACGGTCGAGCATGGGGGCTCCGGATTCGCCTTGCTGGGGAGGCGTGCCGCGGCTCTCCGCCACGGCCGCGGCCCGCCTGCATCCTATAATGGAGGCGGTCATACACAGACACCCTCTCCCGACGGATCGCATGCCCACACGTTTTTCCACCATCGAGGCCGCCGTGGCCGCCATCGCCCGGGGCGACGTGGTGATCGTCGTCGATGCCGAAGACCGCGAGAACGAGGGCGACTTCGTCTGTGCCGCGAGCCATGCGACGACGGAAATCGTCAACTTCATGATCCGGGAGGGCAGGGGGCAGGTCTGCATGCCGATCCTGCCGGAGGTGGCCAAGCGTCTCGAACTGCCGATGATGGTCGAGTCGAACTCGACGCCCCTCGGCACGGCCTTCACGGTCCCGGTGGACCACCGCTCGGCGCGGACCGGCATCACCGCCGCCGAGCGGGCCCTGGCGATCACCACGATCCTCGATCCCGCGAGCGTGCCGTCCGACTTCGTCCGCCCCGGCCATCTCTTCCCGTTGGTGGCCAAGGAGGGGGGCGTGCTCCGCAGGGCCGGCCACAC
>SXHR01000210.1:0-7937 GCA_005773625.1 Planctomycetaceae bacterium
GAGACCCGCGAGCAGTGCTACACGGTGATGAAGCCGGTGTATGAGACCTGCACCAAGCAGATCCCCTACACGGTCTGCAAGCCGGTCTACGAGACCCGCGAGCAGTGCTACACGGTCTGCAAGCCGGTGTACGAGACGATGACGAAGGAAATCCCCTACACGGTCTGCAAGCCCGTGTACGAGACCCGTCAGCGGACCTACACGGTGTGCAAGCCGGTGTACGAGACGATGACGAAGGAGATCCCCTACACCGTCTGCAAGCCGGTCTACGAGACCCGCGAGCAGTGCTACACGGTGTGCAAGCCGGTCTACGAGACCCGGACGAAGGAGATCCCCTACACGGTGTGCAAGCCGGTGTACGAGACCCGCGAGCAGTGCTACACGGTCTGCAAGCCGGTGTACGAGACCTGCACGAAGGAGATCCCCTACACGGTGTGCAAGCCGGTGTACGAGGAGCGGCAGGAGACCTACACGGTCTGCAAGCCGGTCCGCGAGGTCTGCACGAAGGAGATCCCCTACACGGTGTGCAAGCCGGTGTGGGAGACCCGCGAGCGGGACGTCTGCCGGACGGTCTGCAAGCCCGTGCACTTCACCAAGACCATCAAGGTCTGCAGCGGCCGTTGGGAGACGGAGTGCTGCGAGATCCCCGGTCCGGTGGTGAAGCGGTGCGTGCGTGAGCCCGGCCACTGGGAGTGCGACCCCTGCACGGGCAAAAAGTGCTACGTGCCGGGCAAGGCCTGCCTGGTCGAGGAGCAGTGCCCGCCGCGGACCATCACCAAGAAGGTCTGGGTGCCTTCGGTGTGCGAGAAGGAGATCGCCTGCGTCCGCTACGAGAACGAGACCGTCGTCGAGAAGCAGTGCTACAAGGTCTGCAAGACGGTCTCGGAGCAGCGGGTGAAGACCTGCACCTACACGGTCTGCCGGATGGTTCCGGAAGAGCGGGTGCGGTGCTACAAGGTGTGCAAGATGGTGCCCGAGCAGCGTGTCCGCACCTGCTCGTACCAGGTGTGCAAGATGGTGCCCGAGCAGCGTGTCCGCACCTACCAGGTGTGCCGCATGGTCCCCGAGCAGCGTGTCCGCACCTGCTCGTACCAGGTGTGCCGCATGGTTCCGGAGCAGCGGGTCCGCACCTACCAGGTGTGCAGGATGGTTCCCGAGCAGCGTGTCCGCACCTGCTCGTACCAGGTGTGCAGGATGGTGCCGGAGGTGCAGGTCCGCACCTGCTCGTACCAGGTCTGCCGCATGGTTCCGGAGCAGCGGGTCCGCACCTATCAGGTGTGCAAGATGGTGCCCGAGCAGCGGGTGAAGACCTGCTGCTACAAGGTCTGCCGGATGGTGCCGGAGGAGCAGGTCCGCACGTGCCAGTACCAGGTGTGCCAGATGGTGCCGGAACAGCGGGTCAAGACCTGCACGTCGAAGGTCTGCCGGATGGTCCGCGAGGAGCGGAGCCGGGAGGAGTGCTACAAGGTCTGCACGATGGTGAAGGAGACCCGTGTCAAGCAGGTGCCGGTGTGCACCACGCGGCCGGTTCACTACACCAAGACCATCGACGTGGTCCGGATGGTGCCGAAGCAGGTCGCCACGACGGTGACCCGCTGCGTGCCCAAGACGGTGTACCGCGAAGTGCCCTGCTGCGAGTGATCGCCTGAGGGATGCTCCGCACGTCCGCCGCAACGCACGGCGGACGGGAAAGAAACGACTGGGAAACGGGGTGGCCCGGGCTGAAAAGCCCGGGCCACTTTCGTTGGCGTGTGCGAGACGTGCGCCTGATGCCGAACCGCGTGCCAGGCGGAGCCCGAGGGAGGGGCCAGGAACGCCGACGCCGGCCCCGGCTCGCAAGCCTCGTCAGGGAGCCTCGTCAGGGAGGGGCGGCCGAGGCCCGCCTCACGACGGCTCCGGCTCGATCGTCGCCGACATCGAGCCCTTCGAGCGGGCGATCAGCCGGTCGGCGCCGAAGGCATGAATCTGGTCGCGTTTCAGCTCGGCATGTTCTTTGGTGGTGGTGAGCACGACCACGCGGCCCCGGCTGTCGACCTCCCTGGCCAGCTTGAGCCCGGCCTCGGATGGGTGACCGAAGAGTTTCCGGAGCATGGCGATCACATAGGCGTAGGAATGGTCGTCGTCATTCCAGAGCACGACGTGATACCGCGGCTGCCGCCTCGGGCGGCGGGCCTTCTCGTCGCGGGGAGCCACCGCTCCGACAACCTCCGGCTCGACGGCAGCGGCACTGGCGGAAGCGGGCATGGGTCTGGCAAACTCCGGGCCCGGAGTTGGGCTGCCCCGGGAGCCGATGAGTATATGCGCCGCCGCAACCCCGCCGCGGCCTCGATCGCCCCCGCCCCCCGCCGGAGTTTCCCGTGCTCGACCGCCGTTTCGTCGCCGACAACATCGATCTCGTCACCGCCAACTGCAAAAGCCGCGGATCCTCGGCTGATGTGGCGAAATTCGTCACCCTCGACAAGCTCCGCCGAAAGTTCCAGGCCGACATCGACCGGCTCAACGGGGAGGCTGGACAGGTGAGCAAGTCGATCGGCAAGGCGGCCGACGCCGCCGAACGGGAGGCCAAGAAGGCCGAGGGCCGCCGGCTCCGCGAGGAAATCGCGGTGCTCGAGGCGAAATCGGCCGAAGTCGTGGCCGAGTCCGAGGCGATCCTCCGCGCGATCCCCAACCTCACCCATCCGTCGGCGCCCATCGGCGGCGAGGACGCGGCCCTCGAAATCCGCCGCGGCGCCACGCCGCCGCGGACGTTCGATTTCAAGCCGCTCGACCATGTCGACATCGGTGAGAAGCTCAAGCTCTTCGACTTCGAGGCGGGCGGAAGGGTGGCCGGCCACGGCTTCTACTTCCTCGTCGGCGACGCGGTGCTCCTGGAACTGGCCCTCCAGCGATACGCGATCGACCTCCTGATGAAGGAGGGCTTCACGGTGATGACCACCCCCGACCTGGCCCGCGACACGATCCTCGAGGGTACCGGCTTCATGCCCCGTGGGCCGGAGACGCAGATCTACTCCATCAACGGTTCCGACCTGTCGCTGATCGCGACGGCCGAGATCACGCTCGGTGGCGCCCATCACGAGCGGATCTTCGAGGCCGATGAGTTGCCCCTGAAGCTCTGCGGCATCAGCCACTGCTTCCGCACCGAGGCCGGAGCCCACGGCCGGGCGACCCGCGGACTCTATCGCGTCCATCAGTTCACGAAGGTGGAGATGTTCGCCTTCACACGTCCCGAGGAGAGCGGCTCGATGCACGAGCACCTGCTCGACATCGAGTGCCGGCTGTTCGACGGCCTGGGGATCCCCTACCGCGTGATCGACACGGCCTCCGGCGATCTCGGCGGCCCGGCCTACCGCAAGTTCGACCTCGAGGCCTGGATGCCGGGACGTGGCGAAGCCGGCGAGTGGGGCGAGGTGACGAGCACTTCCAACTGCACCGACTACCAGTCGCGTCGGCTCGCGCTCCGCTACAAGAAGCCGGGCGAGAAGGGCACCCATTTCGTCCACACGCTCAACGGCACCGCGATCGCGATCAGTCGCGGCATTGTGGCCCTGCTCGAGAACCACCAGAACGCCGACGGCACGGTCACGGTTCCCGAACCGCTCGTGCCGTGGATGGTCAAGCGGACGATCGGCGGCTGACGGTCGGGCCGCCTCACCACCTCAGGCCGAACTTCTCGCCCTGCGACTGGCCGCTGCCCGTGCCACCCTTGAGCGGGCCGGTCCGTTTCCTCGCGACCGGAGCGGCCGGGATCTCCGGCTCCTCGGCTGCCGGCTCATCGGCGGCCGTCCCCTCGGCGGCCACGGGCTTACTGGCGACCGGCGCCAGGGCCTTGATCGAGAGCGACATCCGCTGTTCGTCGGGATCGACGGCGATCACGCGGCACTCGACCTCCTGTCCCTCGCGGGCCACGTCGGCGACGTTGCGGATGTGACGGGTCGCGAGTTCGGAGACATGCACGAGCCCCTCGACGCCCGGTTCGAGCCTCACGAAGGCGCCGAACTGGGCGATGCGGGTCACGACACCCTTCACGGTGGCACCGACGTGATACTTGTCGGCGGCATGCTTCCAGGGGCTCTCGAAGAGATCGCGGACCGAGAGTCCGATCTTGCCCGTCTGACGATCGACTTTTTTGACGATGACCCGGACCTTCTGCCCCTGCTGGAGCACGTCGGTCGCGCTGGCCACGCGGTCCCAGGAGAGTTCGCTGACGTGCACGAGGCCCTCGACGCCGTCGCCGATGTCCACGAAGGCTCCGAAGTCACGAACCGAGCGGACGACGCCGTCGAGTTCGGTGCCAGGTTCGAGGGTCTCGAGCAGTTTCGCCTTGGCGTCGGCGGCCTGCTTTTCGATCACGGCCCGCCGCGAGAGCACCAGCCGCCGCGCCTCGGGCACGATCTCGGTGACCAGGCTGTCGAGAGTCTGGCCGATCATCTCCTCGAAGTTCTCGATCCGCCAGGTGCTCACGAGGCTGGCTGGCATGAAGCCGCGCAGCCCGGCCACCTCGCACTCGAGCCCGCCCTTGTTGGCGGCGACGACCCGCGCCTCCACGATCATGCCGTTTTGAATCTGCGACCAGTCCTCGACGGCAATCGCCCGGTTGCCCAGGGCCACGTCGTAGAGGTTGTCGTCTTCGTTGCGGGAGCCGACCGCGACCTCGATCGAGTCACCGATTGCCGGGATGTCGATTCCGGCTTCGATGATGCCGGCGAGTTTCATCGCTCCCTGACGACGGCCGCCCAGGTCGACGAAGGCGGTGTCGGGACCGATCGACAGCACGGTGGCCATGACCCTCGTGCCCGGTTCGAGCGGCGTTTCGGCCTTCGCCGTGGCCCCCGCCGCGAGCAGGTCGTCAACGGCCAAGCCCCCCAATGCGGCCTCGAAGTCGGCCTCGAGCTCCTCGTCGAGCGCCGCCCGGATGTTCGGCACGGCCACGCGCCGCGCCGGGGGCAGCACGTCGGTGAACGACTGCGGCTTCTCGTCGCGGCGGCGATCGCGGCGGCCGCGACTGCCTTGCTCACGCTTCGGGCCGTCCTCGCGAACGGAACCGGGGGTGGTCGTCGGCGGGGTCGCCGGCACGGGGGATTCCGCCGGCAGCGGCGGCGCGGTCACGGCCTCGCCCGCCTGCGGAGCCGGCGGGACTTGCGGGGCGGCCGGCGTGCCCTGCGGGGCGGCCGGCGTGACGTATTCGTATTTCGGCGCGAGCGACGGCGGCTTGACGCCGGGCCGCTGGGTGCCGATCGGAATCCGCCGGGCGGCGGGGCCGCCCGAAGAGTCGGCCGCGTTGTCCGCGGCCGGGGAGTCGGGAGAAGTGCTCATGAAATGTCGCGGTCCGCGGCCGTCCACGGAGGACGGAAAAACAGAAGTGCGGGAAACAGGACTTGAACCTGCACGGTATTACTACCACCAGGCCCTCAACCTGGCGCGTCTGCCAATTCCGCCATTCCCGCGGCGATGGGATGCTGGACGTCGTTCGACGTTCAACCCCCGAGGAGTCCCGTCATTCTCGACCGGTTTGCCGGTCAGTCAAGCGGCCGCGTCGAAATGGCCTGCGGAGCGAGGCTCCGCGGGATCATCCCGCCCGAGACCGCATGCACGGCCGACAGCAGTCCGAAGACGATTGCCGTCCACGCGAGATCACCCACGGGCGTCCATCGATACCACGGCAGCGCAGCGGCGTAGCACTCGATCAGTCCGCCGAGCGTCTGCGGATAGCCCCCCACGAAGGCCCAGTGGGCGAAGTTCGTGGTGAAAAAGAAGACGAGCGAGCAGGCGAGGCTCCCGCCGAAGACCGCCCGCCACCGCGGCCGTTCCCTCCCGAGAAGACCGGACCAACCCAGCGTCACCGGCCACGCCGTGGCCGCGAAGACCACCGCGGCGACGCCCAGGTTGTCATACGCGGGCAGAAACAGATTGCCGATCGCGAGCGCGGCGACCGGTGCGGCGACAGCCACGATGGAACTGCGAAAAATGAAGCCCGCGGCGAGGGCCACGGCCGCCAGCGGCGTCACGTTCCAGATGGGTTCTCCATTCCAAGACGGCTGGCAGAGCCGTCCGAGCACGGCAAGGGCGACGAGCGCCACCCACGCACAGCCGAGCACGAACGGCGAATGCAGTGAATCGTGGGTGGCCGCGCCGCGGGAACGGCGGCTGGAAATCTGCTCCGGGTTCGTCATGGACGCTCTCGACCTCCCTGTGCCCGAGGACCGCCGGATGTGGCCGGCGAAAAGTCCCGTTACACTAGCGGTTTTCACGTCCCAGGCAAGCGAAACCGACGAAAGCACCCCGAAATGCCCGCGATCGCTCGGGATCTCGAGACGCTGACCATCGAGCGGACCACGGACGGCTTCGTGGTGCTGGTCTGCAGCGTGCCCGACCACCGGCACAACGTGCTCACGCCGCGGGCGGTCGAGGAGCTGTCGCTCGTGCTCGACGACCTCGCCGCCGGGCAGCCGCCTCGGGGCGTTGTGATCAGGTCGGGCCGGCCGGGAAGTTTCTTCGCGGGGGCCGATGTCTCCCGGATCGCTGCGATCCTCGGGCGGCCGGCGGCGGAGATCACGGACCTCTGCGATCGCGGGAAGTCGGTCCTCGCCAAGCTCACCGCGACGTTCCCCACAGCCGCGGTGATCGACGGCGCGTGCCTCGGGGGTGGACTCGAACTCGCCCTCGCCTGCGACCTGCGGGTGGCGACTCCCGAACCGCACACCGTTCTCGGGCTCCCCGAGGTGAAGCTCGGCCTCCTGCCGGGCTGGGGAGGCACCGTTCGCCTGCCGCGGCTCATCGGGCCCGGCCCCGCCGTCGAGCTGGCCGCCTCGGGGGAGAGCATCGACGCCGCCTCGGCCCTGAAGCTCGGACTCGTCGATGCCTGCGTGCCGGCCGCGGCCGCCGTTGACTCGGCCTGCCGCCTGCTCGCACTCCGGACCGAGGACGGCAGCCTCACCGCCAGGCGGCGCAGCCTCGCGGCGCCGGTCGACCTCGATCCGGTCGAGCGCGAGTTTCTCGAGCAGACGACCGCGGCGGTGATGCTCGGTCGGACGGGAGGCCATTACCCCGCGCCCGCCGCGATCCTGCAGACGATCCTGGCGGGCTCGGCGGTCGATGCGGCGGCCGCCTCACGGATCGAGTCGGCCGCCTTCGCCACGCTCGCGGCCTCGCCGCAGGCGGCCAGCCTGCTGCGGGTGTTCATGCTCGGCGAACGCAACCGGCGCGACTCGGGGGTCGGGAGCGACCCGGCGACCGTCCCGGAGATCCCTCCCGCGAAGACGCCCGCCGTCATCGGTGCCGGAATCATGGGGGCGGGCATCGCCGCGAGTCACCTCCGCTCAGGAAGTCCGCTGACGCTCGTCGATGTGAACGCGGAGACCCTCGCCGCCGCCGTGCCGATGATTCTCGAAGAAGCCACCTGGAACCGCGCGGCCAAGCGGAGCGATGCGGCGCTGGCGGTGCAGGTCGCCGCCAAGCTGCGGACCGCGCAGGGAATGGCCGCGATCGCGGGGGCCGACTTCGTGATCGAGAGCGTCACCGAGCGGCCCGACGTGAAGCAGCAGGTGCTCACCGAGATCGAGCAGGTCGTGGGCCCCGACACCATCATCACCACCAACACCTCCACCAACCCGATCGCGCGGCTCGCCGCCGGCCTCGCCGATCCGACGCGGTTCTGCGGGCTGCACTTCTTCAATCCCGTCCGCCGGATGACGCTCGTGGAGGTCATCCGTGGCCCCGCCACGAGCGACCGCACCGTGGCCGCAGCCGTCGCCCATGCCAAGCGGCTCGGCAAATGCCCGGTGGTGGTCAATGACAGCCCCGGTTTCCTCGTCAACCGGGTCCTGATGCCCTACCTACACGAGGCGGGTGAACTGCTGCGCGAGGGCGTGCCCCCCGAACGCATCGACCGGTTGGCCCGCGGCGTCGGCATGCCGATGGGCCCGATCGAACTCTACGAC
>SXHR01000211.1:0-3481 GCA_005773625.1 Planctomycetaceae bacterium
ACGGCCCGCAGAGCGTGGTGGTCACGCAGGCGGCCAACCGCATGCACGTGCAGAAGGGCTTGATCGCCTGGCTGCTCGGTCGGGCCTGAACGGCCCTCCGTCCTTCTGGCCTCCGTTCCGGCGGGCGAATCCGGGTACGCTTCCGGGGGTGAACACCTCCGCCACACGCCCGCCCGTCCGCATCGGCTTCACCGGCTTCTGGGACGACTTCGACCCGCGGGACAACTTTCTCACGAGGACCATCGCCCGCCGCTACGACGTGGCCATCTGCAAACGCCCCGACTTCCTCATCCACTCCTGCATCGGCCGCGGGCGCCACGATCACCTCGCCCACGACTGCGTGAGGATCTTCTACACGGGCGAGAACGTCGCCGCCGACTGGCTCTGCACCGACTGGGCCTTCACCTTCGAGCACGACCCGAACCCGCGGCACTTCCGGCTCCCCCACTGGCCGTTTCGCGTCGACCCGCCCGACCTCGTGAAGCCCGCCGACTTCGATCCCGACCGCGTGCTCGCGGAGAAGAGGCGGTTCTGCGCGTTCGTCGTCTCCAATCCCCTCTGCAAGGTGCGGAACGATTTCTTTCGGCGGCTTTCGCGTTACAAGCCGGTCGACTCGGGGGGCAAGGTGATGAACACGATCGGCCGCCGCGTCGCCGACAAGCGGGCCTTTCTCGCCGACCACCGCTTCACGATCGCCTTCGAGAACGAATCGCACGCCGGGTACACCAGCGAGAAGGTCGCCGAGCCGATGCTCGTCAACTCGATCCCGATCTACTGGGGCGATCCGCTCATCGGCCGCGACTTCGACACCCGGAGTTTTCTCTCCGCGCACGACTGCGGATCGCGCGGGATCCCGGCCATGCTCGATGAACTCGTCGAGCGGGTGGTGGCGGTCGACCGGGATCCTGACCTGCTGCGAACACTGCTCGCGCAGCCGTGGTATCGGGGCAACCGTGTGCCCCACTCGGCCGACGCCGACAGGATTCTCGAACACTTCACGCGGATCTTCGAGACGCCGATCACGCCGGTGGCCCGACATCGCGGCGGCGCGCGGCTCATGCGGTTGGATCGGCTGCCCGACGCCGTCGGCAGCATTCGCCGCCGCATCCGCCGCAAGTATCAGCAGTGGACGGCCACGGCGTAGGCTCCCCGCCCGGCCCCCGGAACCCGTGGAGCGGGGCGGGAAGCCCCCGGGCCCGCCCGATTCCTGCCGCCCGCGAATGGGCTTTCCCGGGCGGAGGCCCGCGGGATAGTCTTCCCGGCAGGTTCCGCCTTCGCGAAAGGATTCGCCATGCACATCGTCGCTCTCTCGTGCCGCGGTCTCGTCATCGCCGTGAGCATCGCCCTCGTCCACTCCCCGGTCGCCGCCCAGGTGGGGATGACCGGCGGTCAGGCCGAACTGCAGACGGTCAACTCGGCCCGCGAGACGCTCGACGAGTTTGGTGGACTGGCCATCGAATCGATCCCGCCCGCGATGTTCGATCGTGCCGAAGGCGTGGCCATCTTTCCGGACATGATCAAAGGGGGCTTCATTCTCGGCGTCAACTACGGCAAGGGCGTGCTCATGGTCCGCCGGCCCGACCGCACCTGGAGCCCCCCCGTGATGGCGACGATGGGAGGTGGCAGCCTCGGCTTCCAGGCCGGCGTGCAGTCGGCCGACATCGTGCTCATCTTCGCGACGCCGCGGAGCCTCAACGGCATCCTCAACGGCCAGAAGGTGACGCTCGGCGCGGATGCGTCGGTGGCCCTCGGCCCGATCGGACGTCAAGCCAACGCCGGCACCGACGCCCGGCTCGGCGCCGAGATCTATTCGTATGCCCGCAGTCGGGGCCTGTTTCTCGGTGTGTCGATCAACGGCGCCGATCTTTCGGTCGACAACAACGCCAATGCGATGCTCTACGGACGCTTCGGCGTCACGCCAGCCGACGTGTTTGCCGCCCGCGGCCTGGCGTTTCACAACGAGGTGAAACTGCTGATCGACGACCTCAACTCGCGGAGCCAGGCGGCCCAGCCGGTGGCCCAAACCGTGGCCCAGCCGGTGGCCCAAAGCGTGCCGGCTGCCGCGCCGCCACGGGCACAGCCGCAGCCGGTCGAGGGCGGATTCCCGACGCTCCCTCAGCCACAGCCGGCTCCCCAGCAGCCCGCCGCACCGGTGACGGGCGCGACCGACGCACCCTACGCGCCCGCGCCGTCGGCCCCGCCGCTGGTGCCGATCCGGTAGCCGCCGCTGGTGCCTCTCCCTCTGGTGCCTCTCCGGCCGTCGCGAGCGGGCTTCAGGCGAGCCGGTCGTGGGCCTCGAGGAGCAGGCGCTCCGTTTCCTCCCAGCCGATGCAGGCATCGGTGACCGACACGCCATAGGCCAGTTTCGTCCGGTCGGACTGCATCGCCTGGCTGCCCGGATGGATGTTGCTTTCGAGCATCATGCCCACGATCGAGCGGTCGCCGGCCCTCCGCTGCTCGAGCACGTCCCGCCAGACGATCGACTGCCGCGTCGGGTCTTTGCCCGAGTTCGCATGGCTGCAGTCCACGATGATTCGCGGCGGCAGCCCGGCCTTCTCCATCAGCTTGCGGGCCTCCTCCATCACCTCCGGCGAGTAGTTCGAGCCGGACCGGCCACCGCGGAGCATGAGCACGCCCCACGGATTGCCCGTGGTGGAGACCACGCAGGTGCCGCCGTCGTTGTCGATGCCCAGGAAACTGTGGGGCGTCTTGGCCGCGAGCATCGCGTCGATGGCGGCCTGCAATGAGCCATCGGTGGAGTTTTTGAAGCCGACCGGCATCGACAGGCCGCTGGCCATCTGGCGGTGGGTGGGGCTCTCGGTGGTGCGGGCGCCGATCGCACCGAGCACGATCGTGTCGGCGATGTATTGCGGGGTGATCGGTTCCAAGAACTCGGTGGCCGTCGGCAGGCCCATCCGGGCGATTTCGATGAGCAGCGAGCGGCCGAGCCGCAGGCCCGTGCCCACGTCGAACGAGTCGTCGAGGTGGGGATCGTTGATCGCGCAGGGGCCGACGACCGCGATCAACCGGGGGTCGCGTCCGTCCAGCACCGCCTCCACGGCCCGGCGGCCGGCCACGACGGTCTCGAGCGCGGCGCCGTCGAGTGCCAGAAGAGCGCAGAGCCGGGACGGCGGCACGAGGGGCTCGAGGCTCCTGATCCGCAGGTTCGAGGTGGTGTGAACGGAGGCGTCGGGCATGAGCCAACTCTACACCACCCCGCGGCGCACGTGGGGGGAAAAGGGCGGGGGTTTGACCGCTCCCGGCGACGCTGGTTCAATCCGCTTCCGGATCGGCCGCGTCGCGGCCACAGGATGTCAGGTACCGGCGGACGGGAAGGAGCTCGCACCGTGACGAAGCACGTGTTCGTAACTGGCGGTGTCGTCAGTTCCCTGGGAAAAGGACTCACCAGCGCCTCGATCGGGATGCTCCTCGAGGCCCGCGGACTGCGGGTGAGGATGCAGAAACTCGACCCCTACATCAA
>SXHR01000212.1:0-3776 GCA_005773625.1 Planctomycetaceae bacterium
ATGTCCACAGGCCTTTCCGAGCTGCTGGGCGGCAGGTGAGGCTGCTGCCGCGTTTTCCGGCACCCAATCAGCGGCGCCCGTAACGGTAGCCCTCCTCCCGGAGTGGCGAGTTTCTCGCCTCGGCGCAGACCGTCTCCCGGGCCGCCCGTCCGGGGCCTGGATGCTTCGAGGCCGGCACGGCTCAGAGGCTGTGGATGTCGATCGCGGGCAGTTCATCGGGTGCCGCTTGCAAGACGTCACGGTCGAAAGTGGACCTGCACGAGCTCGCCCCCGTCGGTCGGCGGGCCACGGGCTAAACCCCGACCCGCAAAACACGGGGCCGGGCCCACGAAGGACGTGCCGGCACGGTTTGCGATCAGGCGTGGATCGCCTGCCCGCTCACGGCGAGGGCCGCCTCCTTGAGCGCCTCGGGAAGCGTCGGATGGGCGTGGCACACCCGGGCGATGTCCTCGGCGGTCGCGCCGAAGTTCAGGGCTGCTGCCGCCTCGCCGATCAGATCTCCCGCGGCGGGGCCGATGATGTGAATCCCGAGCACACGGTCGGTGGCGGCGTCGGCAAGCACCTTCACCTTTCCGGTCGTATCGTTGATCGTCCGCGCCCGGCCATTCGCGCGGAAGGGAAAGGTGCCCTTCTTGAAGGCCGTGCCCGCCGCGAGGAGCTGCTCCTCGGTCTTTCCGACGGCGGCGATCTCCGGGTGGGTGAAGACCACGGCGGGCACGAGGTCATAATCGATGTGGGACCACTTGCCCGCGATCGTGTCGGCGCAGGCCACCCCATCCTCCTCGGCCTTGTGGGCGAGCATGGGGCCGGGAATGCAGTCGCCGATCGCCCAGATGCCCGGAGCCGTGGTGCGGAAATGGCCGTCGACCGGAATGAAGCCCCGCGGATCGACCGTGATCCCGACCGTCTCCAGGCCGATGCCATCGGTGGCGGGCTTGCGTCCCGTGGCCGCGAGCACGCGGTCGCACCGAATCGGCTCCTGCCCCTCGCACTCGACGACGGCGCCGTTGCCGTCGGCCCGGGCCCGCTTGACCTTCGCGCCCAGCCGAATGTCGAGCCCCTGCTTGCGGAAGATCACAAGCGCCTCAGAAGCAATCTCGGCGTCGATCCCCGTGAGGATCCGGTCGGCGTATTCGAGCACCGTCACCTTCGACCCCAGCCGCCGCCAGACCGTGCCGAGTTCGAGGCCGATGTAGCCGCCGCCGATCACCACCAGATGCGGGGGAACGGCGTCGAAAGCAAGGGCCTCGGTGCTCGTGCCCACGTACCGACCATCGACGTCCACGCCGGGCAGCACGACGCTTCGGCTGCCCACGGCCAGAACGATCCGCTGGCTCTCGAGCGTGGTCGTCGCCCCGCCCGACCCCACCACCTCGACCCGGCCCGCCCCTGCCAGCCGGCCCGCACCGCCGTGCCGGGTGATCTTGTGTTTGGTGAGAAGCGACTCGATTCCCTTCGCGAGCGTCGCGACGACGTCCCCCTTGCGCTTCATCATCGCCGCCAGGTCGAACGACACATCCGCCACCTTGACGCCGTGGATCCCCAGCTCGTGCCGGGTGACCTCCAACTTATGGCTCGACTCGAGCAGCGCCTTCGACGGGATGCAGCCGCCCCGCAGGCAGGTGCCGCCGAGCTGGGGCTCCTTCTCGACGATTGCGACGTTCATGCCGAGTTGCGCCGCCCGGATGGCGGCCACGTAGCCACCCGGTCCGCCGCCGATCACCACCAGGTCATGGGTTGGCATGGTCGAATCGCCTGCTTTCTTGGGGGTGCTCGGTCGGCCGCGGCTCGCGTGTCGTGGACGATCACACTTCCAGCATCAGACGGCTCGGATCTTCGATCGTATCCTTGATCCGCTTGAGGAAGGTCACAGCCTCACGGCCATCGACGAAACGGTGGTCATAGGTGAGCGCGAGATACATCATCGGGCGGATCACCACCTGCCCGTTGACGGCCATCGGCCGGTCCTGGATCGAATGGAGGCCGAGGATCCCGCTCTGGGGCGGATTGATGATCGGCGTCGAGAGCATCGATCCGTAGACGCCGCCGTTGGAGATCGTGAACGTCCCCCCCTGCAGCTCCTCCAGCTTGAGCTTGTTGTCGGCGGCCCGCCTGGCAAACTCGCCGATCTGGAGTTCGATCTGGGCGAACGACATCGTCTCGGCATTCCGCAGCACGGGCACGACGAGCCCCTTGCCGCCGCCAACGGCGATTCCGATGTCGCAATAGTCGCGGTAGACGATGTGGGGATCCCGAAACTCGGCGTTGACCTGCGGCACCGCCCGGAGCGCCTCGACCGCCGCGCGGACAAAGAACGACATGAACCCCAGTTTCGCGCCGTAGCGCTCCTGAAACTGATCCTTGAACTTGGCCCGCAGGGCCATGACGGCGCTCATGTCGCACTCGTTGAACGTCGTCAACAGGGCGGCCTGCTGCTGGGCATCGACGAGCCGCTCCGCGATCCGGCGGCGAATCGGACTGATGAGTTGATACCGCTCCTCCCGGCTGCCACCACCGCGGACGACGGCCGCAACGGCGGCTGTCGCCGGCTTCGCCGCCGCGACGGCGTCGGTCTTGGTGATCCTTCCGCCGGGGCCGGTTCCGGACACTCCCGCCGCGGAGACGCCGGCCTCGCCGAGAACTCGGGCCGCCGACGGCATCACCCGCGGGGGCGACGCGGGAGGGGCCGGAGACTGCACCGATCCGATCGTGGTCTGTCCATCCGTCCTTTTCACATCGACCGAGGGCTGGGCGGGCTTCGAGGCGGCGGCGGCCACGGGCTCCATGTAGCCGATCACCTCGCCCACCACGGCCTTCTCCCCGCTGCCCTTGAGGATCTTCGTGATCGTGCCGGCGGACGGAGCGGGCAGTTCGACCGTGGCCTTGTCGCTCTCGATCTCGACCACCGACACGTCGGTGGCCACGACCTCGCCCTCACTCTTCTTCAACGTGCCGATCATCACCTCGGTGATCGACTCGCCGACTTCGGGAACCTTCAGTTCGATTGCCATGGATGTTGTCGCCGCTCGTTGGCGGCCTCGGGATGAACGGGATCAACTGTTGAATGCGGCGCTCAGGAGCTCGTTTTGCTCCATGTCGTGGCTCTTCTTCGAGCCGGTGGCGGGACTGGCGGCGCTCTGCCGGCAGACGCCCGAAAACGGAAACCGATCGAGCAGCTTCTCGCCGAAATGGATTCGGAAGAACCGCCACGCGCCCATGTTCTCCGGCTCGTCCTGGACCCAGACGGCGGGCGTACCGGGGGTATAGCCCCCGATCGCCTCCTCCAGCGCCCGCTTCGGCAGCGGATAGAGCTGTTCGACGCGGACGATCGCGACGTCGCGACGGCCAAGCTCCTGCCGCTTCTTGTCGAGCTCGTATGCCACCTTGCCGGAGCAGAGGAGGATCCGATGGATGTCGCGGGCCGGCGTGCCGGACGAATCGGGGATCACCCGCTGGAACGATCCCTTGACGAGATCGTCGAGAGCGGACACGCAGGCGGGATTCCGCAGCAGGCTCTTGGGCGTCATCACGACCAGGGGCTTCCGCCAGACGCGGAGCACCTGCCGCCGGAGACAGTGGAAGAGTTGTGCGGGCGTCGTCGGCTGCACCACCTGGATGTTGTCCTTGGCGCAGAGCGACAGAAACCGCTCGAGCCTCGCGCTTGAATGCTCCGGCCCCTGCCCCTCGAAACCATGCGGCAGCAGCATCACGAGCCCGGAGAGCCGGTTCCACTTGTCTTCGGCGCTGACGATGAACTGGTCGATCACCACCTGCGC
>SXHR01000213.1:0-11968 GCA_005773625.1 Planctomycetaceae bacterium
ATGCCGACGGCGAGGCCGCCGGCACCGTTGACGAGCAGATTGGGAAACCGGCTCGGCAGCACCACCGGCTCGGTGTTGCGCTCGTCATACGACGGCACGTAGTCGACCGTGTCGAGATCGAGATCGGCGAGCATCAGCGCCGCGATCGGCGAGAGCCGGGCCTCCGTGTATCGCATCGCGGCGGCGGGCAGGCCGGCGATCGACCCGAAGTTGCCCTGCTTGTCGACCAGCACGTGCCGCATGTTCCATTCCTGGGCCATGCGGACGAGGGTCGGGTAGATCACGCTCTCGCCGTGCGGGTGGTAGTTGCCGCTGGTATCGCCGGAGATCTTCGCGCACTTCACCCGGGACGCGCCGGGCGAGAGGTTGAGATCGTTCATCGCGACGAGGATGCGGCGTTGCGAAGGCTTGAGGCCGTCGCGGACGTCGGGCAGGGCCCGAGCCACGATCACGCTCATCGCGTAGGTCAGGTAGCTGTCCTTCAGCTCCTGCTCGATGGGCAACTCGACGAGCCGCCCCCCGGAGATGTCTCGCAATCCATCCGCTGCGGGAAGGTCGTCGGGCTGTTTCTCGCCATCTGCCGCGGGGTTCTGTTCGTCTGCCAAGAAACGTGCCTCCAGCCGCGATCGGACCCTGACTGTCCGTGGACAAAGTCATCCATGAACTTCGTCCACCTAGGGTCGATCGGTGAAAAACCGGCGGTTTCCCACGATCGACGATCTTCGCATCCTGCTCGGGCAGACCTGTTCCACAGTCTGCTAAGTCCCGGCCAACCTGGAGGGCCTCCGGCGATGCTTGAACATACCCGTCCCCGGGGGTCGGTCAACCGGCCCTGAACGCGGGAAAATCGCTTGTTTTTCCGATCACGCTCACGGCTTGACCCGCGCCCGGGCCGCCTCCTACTCTCCCGCCCCCTTCCGGCCGCGGCGGCACGGGGACTTTCCAGAGGTTCGCACCCCCGGCTTTCGGGCCTTCGCCATGTCGATCACCAGTCGTTCGGGCCTGATCGTCGCCCTCGTGGCGGCCCTCGTGCTGCTGCCGAATCTCGGCGGACCGCCGCTCTGGGACGACGACGAACCGCGCAACGCCGCCTGCTCGCTCGCCATGCACACGACCGGCGACTGGATCGTGCCGACCTTCAACGGCCGGCTGCGGGTCGAGAAGCCGGTCCTCGTCAACTGGCTCCACCTCGCCGGTTTCGCCGTGGCCGGCGTCAACGAGACGGGCGCCCGCATCGCGTCGGCCCTGCTCACGATCGGCACCTGCCTGCTCACCCTGCGCATCGGCCAGGCCCTGTTCCGACCCGACGTCGGGCTCTGGGCCGGGCTCGTGATGGCGACCTGCCTCTGGACCGGCGTGGCCGGGCGGGCGGCAACGCCCGACGCCCCGCTCGCATTTTGCACGACGCTGGCCCTCTGGTTCTTCATCCGCGGCGGCCGAATCCCCCCGAACGATGGCACCGGCTGGCGAAACGCCGCGGTGCAGCTCCCGGCCGGCGCGGCGCTCGGTGTCGGCGTCGCCTGCGGCCTCGCCGTGCTGGCCAAGGGACCGGTCGGGCTGCTCCTTCCCCTCGTCGGCCTGGGGGGCTTTTGCTGGTGGCAGGCAGCCGTCGATCCGGGCCGCGGAGGCGGCCGGTTCTTCCGCCTCGCGTCCGCTTTCATCGCCGCTTGCCGGGGCATGCGGCTGCACGTCGTGATGGCATCCGCGGCGGTGGTGTCGCTGCCTTGGTACGTGCTCGTCACATTTCGCACCGACGGCGCGTGGCTCCACGACTTTCTGCTCGTCCACAACGTGGGCCGCTTCGCCACGCCCATGGAAGGGCATTCCGGCTCCGCATTCCTCTACTATCCCGTGGTGGTGCTGGTCGGAATGTTTCCCTGGTCGATGGCTTCGGCCCTGATCGCAGCGCACGGCGGGCGAACCGTCCGGTCCGGTGCCGACTCGCCAGACACCGTCGGGATGCGGCTGCTGGCCTGCTGGATGGCCGCCTGGATCATCCCGTTTTCCCTTGCCGGCACGAAACTGCCGGGCTACATCTGGCCCGCTTATCCCGCGATCGCCGCCACGGCCGGACTGTTCCTCGCCGACTGGATCCGCCGGCCCAGCCTGGTGACCGACGGCTGGATGCGCTGGGCGTGGTCTTTCCTCGCGATCTCGGGCATCGCGATCGGAGTCGGCCTGCCACTCGTCACCCGCCGCATCGCGCCGGGGGCCGAGTGGCTGGGGCTCGTCGGCCTCGCGCCCGTGGTCGGAGCCGTGGTCGCATGGGCCTGCCAGTCGCTCTCGTCGCGGCGGGCCGCGGTCACGGCCTGGGCGGTCACGGCCTGCTGCACCGTCGGGATTCTGCTGGCCGTCGGCCCCGCCTGCGTGGGCCATGTCGGCGGCACGCGACAACTGCTTGCCGCGATCCCTGTCGATCGAGCCGCGCCCCTGCCGATCGCGTCGTTCGGCGCGCCGGCCAGCGCCGTGTTCTACGCGGGCCGCGTCACTCCCGCCGGCACGGTGCCGCAACTCGATCACCCGACCGAGGCGGCCGCCTTCGTCGCAGATCATCCGGGCGGCCACATCGTGGTCCACGCCCAGTTCGCCGACCAGGTCACCGCCGTGTTGCCCGACACCTACGGCGTGCTTCGTTCCGCCAGTTCGTTCCCCACGTTTCACGAGGTGCTCCTCATCGGCCCGAAGTCTGCCGAACGGCCGGCCCGGCTCGCCATCGAAGACGCCGGACGCCCGCTCGGTCGCTGACCCGCCCGCTCACCCAGGAAGTCCCGACATGCCTTGGAATCGCCCCGTGCTCGTCGTCCTCCTCGCCTCGATCGCGGCCCTCGCGATCGGCACCGCCCCGACGCCCCTCTGGGACGAGGACGAGGCCCGATTCGCCGCCGTCGCCCGTGCGATGGTCGAGACGAACGACTGGATCGTGCCCACCTTCAACGGCGCGCTCGCCGTCGACAAGCCGGTGCTCATGCACTGGTGCATGGCCGCGTGCATGCGGGTGTTCGGGGTCAATGAGTTCGCGGCGCGGCTGCCGTCCGTGATCGCCACGCTGCTCACTGCCCTGGCCCTGCTGCGGGCGGGCCGGCGCTGGTTTGACGACGCGACCGGCGTGGTGGCGGCGCTGGCCTACGTCGGCTGTCTGCTCGTCTCGATCGAGGCCCATGCGGCGACCCCCGACGCGATTCTCACGGCGCTCACCGCGTGGGCCACGCTCCTGGCCGCCGAGGCACTGATGCCGGCCCGTGATGGACGACTCGCGCGGCTCGACCTCTCCCGGGCCTTCGGCATCGGCATGCTGCTGGGGCTGGCGGTGGTCTGCAAGGGACCGATCGGCTTCGTCGGCCCGCTCGCCGTGCTCGGACCATGGGCCTGGTGGCTCGCCGTCGAACGGCGGCTCGGCGACGACGTGACGGGCAAGACGGCCGTCGCCCGGATCGCACGGGCGACGCTGCCGGCCATCGGTGACGTGCTCGCAACCATCCGACCGCTCACGATCACGGCCGGTGCGATCGCCGCCGCCGCCCCCTGGTACGTCGCGGTGACCCTCCGGACCGACGGCGCCTGGACCACGGGCTTCTTCTTCGTCCACAACGTCGGCCGCTTCATGGCGCCGATGGAGAAACACGGCGGCAGCGCGTTCTTCCATCCCCTGGCGATGCTCGTCGGCTTCTATCCGTGGTCGTGCTTCCTGCCCTTCGCCATCGTCGTGGCCGTCTGGCGGGCCTGGAAGCGAACGGCGGGGGCTGGAGTCTCCAACCACGCCTTGCTGCTCTTGCTGGCGTGGCTCGCGGTCTGGGTCGGCGGATTCTCCGCCGCCGCAACCAAACTTCCCAACTACGTCCTGCCGGCCTACCCAGCCGCCGCCTTTCTCGTGGCCGTGATCGGCGTCGATGCGGCCCGCCGCGCGACGGCCGGCTCGTGGCCCCATCCGCGCTGGATGGCGACAGGCCTGGCGGCGCTCGCCTTCGGGGGCATCGCCACCGCGGCGACGATCTGCGTCGCGGCGCAGTATGGCCTGCCGGGCGGCGAGCCGGCGGCGCTCGTGGGCATCGTGCCGCTGGTGGGGGCGATCGCCTGCGGCCTGCTTGCGACCCGACAGCCGATGGACGCCGTCACCGCGTTCGCGGCCACGGGCCTCGTCTATGCGGCGCTGGCGGTCGGGCCGGCCCAGTCACGACTGGCCCAGGCCAACACGATCCCCCCGTTCGTCAGGCAGTTGCATGCCCGCACCGACGCGGCGCCGCGGCTGGGCACCTACCTGCTGGCGAGCCCCAACATCGTCTTCTATGCCGACAAGGCCGTGACACAGATCGGCGACAAACAAGCCGCCGCTGCGGCCACGTTTCTCGGGTCCGATCCGGAGGCGGTGCTGCTCGTTCCCGAACAGCACTTTGGCGACCTCGAACGGCTGCTGCCGGAGGGCTACGGCGTGGTGGCCCGCACGAGGCCCGTCTTCCGCCGGCAGGACGTGCTCGCGATCGGACGCACGCCCCCGACGACCCCGCGAACGGCCGGAAACACGGAGGTGACCCGATGACCGACATCCATTCCGCAAGGACGGGCCATGGCCTCCTCTCGATCGTCATTCCCTGCCACAACGAAGTCGAGGTCATTGATGACACGCACGCCCGACTCGTGAACGTCCTGCCCGCGACGGGCATGGATTTCGAGATCGTCTATGTCGATGACGGCAGCCGCGACGCGACGCTCGAGCGGCTGGAGGCGATCGCCGGCCGCGACGCCCGCGTGCAGGTGATCGAGCTGGCCCGCAACTTCGGCCAACAGGCGGCGATGTCGGCCGGCCTGGCCGCAGCCCGCGGCGACGCGATCGTGATCACCGACGCCGACCTTCAGGACCCTCCCGAGGTCATCACCGAAATGGTGCGGATGTGGCGATCGGGCGTCGACGTGGCCTACGGTCGGCGACGGACCCGCGACGGCGAGACACGCTTCAAACTCGTCACCGCCAGCCTCTTCCACCGGTTCTTTGCCCGACTCATCCCCTATCCCATGCCGGTCGACACCGGCGACTTCAAGCTCATCGACCGGGCCGTCGCCAACGCCGTGATCGCGTTGCCGGAAAAGCGCCGCTACCTGCGGAGCCTCGTACCGTGGGCGGGCTTCCGCCACGAACCGGTCTGGTATGACCGTCACGCCCGGGTCGCCGGCGTGACGAAATATTCCCCGTGGAAGCTCCTCAAACTCGCCGGCGATGCGCTCGTGCTCTCGTCAGACGCACCGGTGCGGTTCACCTGGGTCGCGTCCGCGGCGCTCGGCATCATCGGCATCACGTCCGCCGCGGTGGCCACGCTGTCGTCGCTCACCGCGGCCGACCCACAGCCCGGCGTGTCGCTCGCGGCCATCACCGCCGTCGCCACGCTCGTGGCCGGGGTGCAGACGGCGGCCGTGGCCATCGTCGGTGAATACGTCGTCAGGGCCTACCGCGAGGCGCAGGGTCGGCCGACCTGGGTCGTCCGCCGCACGATCGGCCCCGGCCGCGCTCAGACCCGCACCTCGTCGAAGGCGGCATGATCGGCCGTCGCGTGGGAAGCGGGGGGCGATCCCGCCTGCGGCGGCCTATTTGGCCAGCGCCGCTTCGACGGCCGCGATGAGTTCCGCATCAACGGGGCCGACGCCTGAACGATAGCGACCGACGATCGTGCCGTCCTTGCCGATCAGAAACTTCTCGAAATTCCACTTCACGTCGCCGGCAGGCTCGGCCGTTTCGGTGAGCGACTTGTAGAGCGGGGAGATGCCGGTCCCCTTGACCACGATCTTGGAAAACATCGGGAAGGTCACACCGTATTTCGACGAGCAGAACTGGGCGATCTCGGCATCGCTGCCCGGCTCCTGCCCCCCAAACTCGTTGGCCGGGAAGCCGAGGACGACGAGGCCCTTGTCCTTGTAGGTGTCGTAGAGTTTCTGCAGGCCGGCATACTGCCCGGTGTAACCGCAGCGGCTGGCGACGTTCACGATCACCACGACCTTGCCCTTGTACGACGCGAGATCCACGGCCTTGCCGTCGATCGACTTCACCTCTCCGGTCAGCGGCGATTCGGCCCGGGCTGCGGAGACGACACCGACGGCCATCGTGAAGGCGACGAACAGGATGCAGATTTTGTCGAGCGACATCGGGAAACCTCCTGAAAGCGGGCGGACGACACCAGCTCATTAAAGTCGGTCAGTCGAGACGCGTCCACTTGTCGAACGTGGCCGCCTGGCCCCGATGGATTCCCCGGCCGTCGGCGAGATTCCAGACGACGGCCTCCTCGATGCGAAACCGTCGCCCGGTGCGCGAGATGCGCACGCCGGCATAGTCGTCCACAAACCCGTCGCGGCGGGTCCGTTCGAGGAGTCGGGTCCGTTCGTCGCGGTGCACGGGCTCGGCGGTCAGCCGCGACGGGGTCCGCGTCAGCGCATCGGCGTCCATCTCCCAGAGAGCGAGGGCGGCGGCGTTGCCGTAGTTGAGGATGGGATCCTCTTCGGTGCCGTGAGAGACGACGACGAACGGGGCCCGGTAGAGCCGTTCGGCCTGGGCCAGGACGGAACCCTCGCGGGCCACGAGTTCCCGGCCGAGCCTCTGCCGAAACGAGTCGAGCAGGAGCCCGGCATGGGCGACCCATTCCGGCCGGCTCCAAGGTTCTGGGCTGGTCGCCACGGGAATCTTCCTCCGGGAACTGCTGCCGAACCCGCCGCAGGCGCGGCCGCGTCACGAGTCTAACTTCGACTTTTTCAGTGTGTGAGGAGTGTCCGCTTCATGACTGAATCCGGTCACGGGAGGGGTGCCCATGCCCCGGGAGCCGGCGTTGGCGGCAAGCGAAGGCAGGATGCCGGGAGCGCGGCCGGCATCGAGCGAGCGGATGCCCCGATGGCATCCGCGAACGTCCGGCGACGGGGCGTGGGCACCCCCGACCTACGCGACTGGTGACTTCCACGACACTCCGAAAAACTGCAAACTTCGAAGCTGAGTGTCCGTGGCCACTGTCATCCATGACCTTTGTCCACTCGATCGACCGGTGGAAACGCCGAGGGTTTCCACGGTCGATGATCCTCGCATCCTCACTCGGGCAGACTTCTTCCACAGTCTGCGAACTGTCCGTTGCCAAAGTCATCCCGCCGCGGCGGCTCGTTCAACGGGTTGCCAGCCAGAGGGCGACGCCCGCGATCGTGAGGCCGAGACCTGCGAACCCGGCCGCCCACGGACTCGAACGCACTTGAATCACGCGGATGGACCGCCGCAGCCTGCGGCTGAACTCCGACCACGCCTCGGCCGACGCCCTGCCGCCGACGGCGATGATGCTCACCGTCCGCGCGGGCCCGCGGTCGTCGAGATGCAGTTGCAGCCCCCGGGTCGGCAGCGCGGCCGTTTCACCCGCCCACCTCGCCGACGCATCGAGGCCCGCCACGAGCTCCGCCACGACCGGCCGCAGCTGGTCGATGCCGACGTTGTAGACGACGAGCCGCGGGCGGACGGCCAGCATCCCGAAGGCGACCGCCAGCACGAAGCCGACGAGCAGCGCGACGGCCGTCCAAGGCGAGGTGCCCACCGCGGGCTGCAGGATGGCCAGGGGCCCGGCGAGCACCAGCCCGCACACGGCCGCCGCGAGGAGGGCCGCGTCGAATGGGCCGGAGAGGGCCACGGGCCGGCGGCGGGCATGGAGCCCGGCCAGCAGGAGCAGGTACGCCGCCAACGGCAGCAGGGCGATCCACAGGGGAATCTCCGTCAGGGCGCTGTTCATCGGAAATCAGCCGGTGCGGCCCTCATGGCGACGACCTCCCGCCTGCCGATGCCTCGATCCATCAACGCCACGCCATCCACGCCAGCACCGCCAGCCATGCGATCTCCACGACTGCCGCGATGGTGAACCACCACCCCGGCACGCCGGCCTCGTTGGACGTCCACGGCGGCGGCTCCATCGGACTCCCCGTCAGATCGGGTCGGGCACCACGAACGAAAGGTCGCGGGAAAATGCCTCTTCGAAACAGTAGACGTCGTGGAAGTCCTCGCGCTTGTCGGCGCGGGTCTTCCGCATCTGCCCGATCTCGATCATGTTGAACACGATCTCGCCGATGTCAGCCGTGCGCCGCAGACCCCAGGTCGCCAGGACCGTGGGGGCGAGGTAGCCGTACTGCTGCAAGCCGTAGAGGCGGGCCGCCTCACAGAGCTGCTGCCCGGAAACGTGACGCTCGACCGCCCGGCGACGGCGGCGGCCGGAGCGCGGCCGCGGGTCCCCGGCCGATTCGCCCTCGCCCCTGGGGAGCGGCTCCAACTCCTCGGCTGCGGGCTCCTGCCCCATCCCCAGGGATTCCTGCGCGAAGGAGAGCGACTCGAGCACGAACAAGTAGGCGTCGAGCGTGTACCGCCGATCCCGTTGCAGCAACTGAAAGAGCGGATGGGCGGGATCGACGAGCGGCATCGCGGGTCCTTCGGGGGGGCCGGAGCGGGGGGGCCGGAGAGCGGGGGGGGCCGAAGATTCGCGAGTATATCCCGGCGGGCCACTCCGACGAGCGGACGACCTGGAACCCGGGCTCCGCCGGCGGCCTGCCCGGCCCGATCAGCGAAGTTGTGCCGCCGGGGGGGTCGCCGCGGCCTGTGTCGTCAGGTCGTCGAGGACGTACTTGTAGCCGAAGGGGGTCATCGGCTTGGCGAAGTCGCGGATCATGTCGAGCCCCTTGTCGATCAGGTTGGTGCGGGGATCGAACTGGTAGACGTCGCGATCCTGCCCTCCCGGCTTGTAGATCTGGATCGCGAAGGGCATCAGGTCACTGGCCTGGAGAATCAGTTCCACCTTGGAGAAGTTGGAGGCGTCGGCCTGGAACCGCGGCAGGGATTCCAGCCAGATCTGATCGCGAACGCCGGGAGGCGTGACGAGCCGCATCCAATACCTCTTCTTCAGCGTGTCGGCCTTCGCCCCGAAAACGAAGGGCAGCGGGCCGTCGCTGATCGCCTTGCCGCGCATCTCCGGTGGCAACTTCGTCTCCCGCAGTTGCCGTTCCGAGTGCCGAAACTCGTAGATGCTCTCGCCGTTGCACACCCAGTGTTCCCCGGTGTCGCCTCCGCGGACCTCGTACCGCCGCGATTCCGGGTTCCACTGCTTGGTCTCCTTGACACGAAACAGGCCCTTGTCGGGTGCCGCGTATTTCAGTTCACCGCTGCTCTCGGCAAAGGCCAACCGCTCACCGGCGGGATCGACGGGGCTCCAGGCGTTGTATTCCCACTTGTGAAACGTGCACGACCAGGTGCGGACGGCGGCGTTGCGGGTCTCCCAGGCCGCGAGCAGCTGGTCGAGCGCGGCCTGCTGCTCGGGCGTGAGCGCGGCGGGCTGCTGCGGTGCCGGGGGGGCGACGGCCGCAGCCCGCTGTGGCTGGGCCTGCTGGGCCGCGGGCGGAGGTGCCGTCACCTGGGCCCATGCCGTGGTGCCAAGGGGGACCGCGGCGAGAACAGCGACCATGGCCGCAGCGCGGCGAAACGTCATCGTCGGGCGACGGGTCATGAAACAACTCCGCGTGGCAGTCCGGGCAGGCGGCGGACTTTAGCAGGCCCGTTTGAGCCGGGCGAGGCCGTTTTCACCGCTTGTTTTCCCACAAAGCCCCCGGGGCTCGCGCAGACCGCATTTCATTCCGCGGCATGATCCGCCCGGGCCGTCACAACGTGTGCCGCGTAACGGCCGTGGATCACGACTCCGACACCGCCTGCTCGCGGAGCTCCGCGAGTTCACGGGCGAAGCCACCCGAGAGGATCGGAAACCGGCACCAGGTCTTGGGATCGAGGTTCTGGTCGTCGAGATGGAAGGATGGCGCGTATCGCTCCCGCTTCCATTGGTTGCGGCTCCAGAGCGTGAAGAAGCGTTCCGTCCAGACGGCGAGTTGCCGCGAGCCGTACCCGGGAAACTCCCGCCGCAGCCTGTGCCAGGCCTCCAGCGGCGTCTGCTTGTCGCGGATGGCGGCCCGTTCGATCAGGTCGAGCACGTCGTAGGGCATGAGGTCGGCCTCGTCGGTCTGGCCTTGCGTGGCGGGACGCAGTTCCGCCGTCGGCTCCTGCACGTTGACCGCGGCGAGGGAGGGAATCGGTCCGATTTCCTCCGGCCCCGTCCGCTCCAGCCACCGCAGCCACCGCCGCAGGTAGGCCTTGTCGATCCCGGCGATCGGCGCGATGCCACCGGAGGTGTCGCCATCCATGGTGGCGTAGCCGACGGCGGCCTCGGAGCGGTTGCTCGTCGAAACCAAGAGGGCTCCGGTGATGTTGGCGAGCATCCACACGCCGGGAGAGCGGACCCGGGCCTGGATGTTCTGCAGGGCGACGTCGTCCTGCTGCCACGTGAGCGGACGCCCGACGGCGCCGGCGACGATCGTCTCGTAGCCACGAACGAGCGGCTCCACGTCAAACTCATGAAAGACCGCCCCGAGTGCAGCCGCCAGGCTCCGGGCCGCGTGTCGCGTGACGGCGCCCGAGTTGGCCGTGGACTGGTAGACGCAGGTGAGCGCTGCTCCCACGAGCGACCGCACCGCATCGGCACCGGCCCCCGCGGCGGGCCGCAGACCGAGGCGGGCCGCCGCGGCCGGGAGGGACAGTTCGGCGACGGCCAGGCGGACGGCGATCGCCACAAGGCAGGCAACGGCCGAAGAATCCGCTCCTCCGCTCGCCGAGACGACAAAGCCCCGCGAGCGACTTTTTCGCATGTAGTCGAAGAGCCCGAGCGACACGGCCCGGGCAAACTCCTCCTCCTTGAGGCTCTCGCCATGCTCCCAGCCGCCCCGGGCATCGTGCCCTGACGCGTCGGTGGACACCGACACCGCGGGAGGCGTGAACGCAACCGGGACACGGTCGCCCTCGATCGCGTCCGGCACGGGCTCCACCGTGAGCCTTCCCTGCGCGAGCCTCAGGCCGTCGAGATCGACGACGGCCGTGGTGAGTGCATGGTCGGCGAACGAAAAGCGGCGGCCCGAGGAGAGCATCCTGCCCGCCGCCGCGATCATCACGCCGCCGTCGTAGACGGCGCGACCAGCCTCGTTGCCCACGAGATTCGCATAGATGTAGGCCGACGCGAAGGCACGGGATCCCTCCACGACAAACCTCCGGCGGATCTCATCCTTGCCGAAGGCGAAGTGGCTCGCGGACGGATTGAGGATCAGGTCGATCCCACGGGCCGTGAGCACGGCTCCCGGCCGGTCCGCCACCCAGGCATCCTCGCAGATCTCGAATCCGATGCGGACACCTCCGCAGTCGAACCGCAGGTCGCCGACGGGCACGTCGCTTCCGCCGAGCGACAGCATCCCGCGGCGGCCACGAGGCCAGGGGCGGAACCACCGTGGCTCGTAATGGATGCCGTCGCCCGCGAGATTCTGCTTGCAGGCGAGCCCGGCGATCCGGCCGTCGGCCACCACGGCCGCGGCATCGTAAAGACCGCTCTCGAACCGCACCGGCAGCCCCACCGCCAGGACCATGCCGGACGTGTGAGGCACGATCTCCCCGAGCACGTCGATCGCGAGCCGCTGGACGCCGGGAGATTGAAACGCATCCTCGCAGCCGTAGCCGGTGATGCAGAGCTCGGGCAGGCAGAGCACGGACACGCCGGCGTCACGGGCCGCGCGGATGGCCGCGATGATCCGGTCGCGGTTGCCGTCCCAGTCAAGCGGCGTTTGATTGAGGGCCGCGCCGCCGACGCGAATCAGGTGCATGGGAGTTGGGCCGTCACCCCTGCGACGGTTCCTCGAGATAGGTGTAGCCCCCCAGCCCCTCCTCGTAGAACTTGAGGAACCGGCCGGCCTGACCGTCGCAGATGCGGCCCTCGCGGACCGCCTGCTCGATCGAGTCGCGGAGCCGCTGGACGAGCTGGTTGGAGTCGAACTCGACGTAATCAAGCACCTCGCGGACGGTGTCTCCCTTGATCACGGCATCGACCACCACCTCGCCCCGCTCGTCGGTGCTCACGTGCACCGCGTGGGTGTCGCCGAAAAGGTTGTGCAGGTC
>SXHR01000214.1:0-28598 GCA_005773625.1 Planctomycetaceae bacterium
CCTCGGCGGCCCCCGCCGCGGTCGTGCTGCCGGACGACGTGCCCCGCGCGGTGCCGGCTCGACAGCCCGTCGCCAGGCGGCCCCTGCCGCAGCGTCCGCGGCCCGGTCTCCCGCAGGCCGATTGGTCAACCGCCAACCGTGTGAGCGGCTCGTTGCAGCGGGCCTTCGATCCGAACAATCCCGACGGCGTGTTCAGCGACAAGTCGATGCGGACTCCGCGGGGTGAGGCCAACCGGCCGATCCTCGCCGCCGAGGGCCAGCAGGCCGTCGCCATGCAGCGGCAGGCCATGAGCCGCGACATGGCAGCCGCCCAGAGCCAGCGACTGGGGGGCGGACTGGCCCCGCGCTACACCGCCACCCCCGGAGCCCGGCCGCGGATCGATCGCATCGCGATGAACGTCGATGGCATTCCGTCGGTGATGACACAACAGCCCCAGGCCAACGCGCTCGATGACGCGGGCGTGTCGGGCCGGAGCCCCACCGCCGCCGCCGCACCGGCGGCATCGGCCGCTCCGAATCCCGGTGAGAAGCTGCCCGCACCGAATGCCGCGGCCCCCTCGGTCGCCGACGAGAATCCGATGAGCATCGAGTCTTTCGAGCCGGGCTCGGGCGACATGGGCATGGATCCGTCCCTGACCATGGACGGCATGCCGATGGGTGAGGGCGGCATGCCGATGATGGCCGGCGAGGATGGCATGCCGATGATGTCGGGCGAGGGGGGCATGCTCATGGGCGAGTATCCCGCCATGCTGCATGTGGAGTCGTTCTACGACGACCCGTATGCCTGCGAAGACGACGACCCGCTCTGCCATCACAGCGGCCGGTTCTGCAACTGGATGCGGCAGTTCGGCCGGCCCTACTACGGCTGGAGGTGGTATCGCGACTTCACGGCCAGCGCTGGCGTGACCGCCTTCACCAACGACACCAACCTGGGCCTTCACGGCAACTTCGGCACCAACGAATACCTCAACTTCGCCATGCCATTCTGGAACGCCTTCGGCATCGGCTGGCAGGTGGGCTGGAGGGGCACGCAGACCAACTTCCAGCCTTCCGAAGTCCAGGTTGGCTCGACCACGTTCACGAAGAACGCCCGCGACCAGAACTTCGTCACGACGGGCTTCTTCACCCGGGCCTTCGAGGGCCGCGGCCTCCAGGGCGGAGCCGTCTACGACTTCATGCACGACAGCTGGCTCGACAACGCCAACATCGCGCAGATGCGGGCCGAGATCAGTTATGTCTGGGGCTATCACGAGATCGGTTTCTGGGGTGCCGCCAACATCACCGACGAGATGGGCTTCCTCGGTCCCCGCAGCCGCGTGAAGGGAACGGCGAGCACCGTCGATCTCTACACCGGCTTCTACCGGCTCCAGTTCGGCGATGCCAACGAACTCAAGTTCTGGGGCGGCGGCACCGGCGACGGCGAGGGCATCGTCGGCACGCTCCTGCGGGCTCCGCTGGCCCGGTCGCTGGCCATGGAAGGCACGTTCACCTACCTGATCCCCGGCCAGACCCGGTCGGTCGTGATCAACGAGTCGGGAGCGACCAGCAACTTCTCGCCGGCCGCCTGGAATCTCGGCGTGAACCTCGTCTACTACCCGGCGGGGCGTTCGCGGCGTGGTCTCGCGAGCCCCTACCGGCCGCTCTTCGAAGTGGCCGACAACGGCAGCATGATCCGGGAGTTCAGCGCCACGAGGCCGTAGGCCGGCTCGAATCCCGACCGCCCGGGAGCCGTTGGGATCGCCTGAAAACGCCGGGTGAACCCCCCGGTTCCGGGACGCCACCTGCCACCTTCCGGCCGATTCGTGTATTCTCCGCGGTGAAGAGGGCGTTGCTGGATGGCTGCCTGCCGTCGCTGCTCTCCTTACCGCGATCGGAATCCACCATGCCGGAAAACGACCAGCACGATCCCTGGGCCTCGCTCGCCGAATCGCTCGGCGCCACCCCCGCCAACGACACCCCCCGCCCGCCGGCCGCCCGGCCTCAGCCCCCCGCACCGAAGGCGCGGCAGGAGGAGCCCAAGCCAAAGCCAAAGCCTGCCGTCGCCGGTGGCGACTGGGACAGCCTGGCTTCGGAACTCGGGGTCGCGGGCGGAGCTCCGCCACCGCCCCGGCCCGCCGCCCGGCCGCCGGCACCGGTGCCGCGTCCGCCAGCGACACCCGAAAGGGAGCTTCGCACCGAACGCCGCCGGGACGACGGCCGGGACGATGGCCGCGCCGAGCGTCCTTCACGGCGATTTGACGAGGACCGGACTCCCGACCGGGAAGGCCGTCCGCCGCAGCCCGAAGGCCGCGCTCCGCGTGACGCCGCCGGCCCTGGCGGAGACGAGCCGCTCGGCGAAGAACGTCGCAGCGGCGGCGAAGCCCGCGATCGCGACGAGGAGGGTGGCGGAGGCCGCAGGCGCCGCCGGGGCCGCCGCGGCGGCCGTGGGCGAGGTCGCCGTGACGACGATCGTCCTGTTTCGAGCGAAGGCGAAGCGGGGGCCGCACGCCCGCGCGAGGAAGCGTCGTCTGAGCAGTCATCCCGCCGCGATGATCGGAACGACCGCGGCCCGCGGCGTGAAGGCGTCAGGCAGCGGGACGACGAGTCACGAGGACGCCGCGATGCCGCATTTGCGGGGGGGGACGACCGGCGGATCGAAGACCGGAATCTCGATGATCACGACCGCGACGACCGCCGTCCCGAAGACCGCGACGAAGAGCCCGCGGTTGACGACCGTCGTGAGGCCGCCGGCCCGGATCGGCGCGGCGAGGGGGACCAGGAATCACGACCGCGACGCCGCCGGCGTCGGGGCCGGCGTTCCGGGCGGAGCCGTTCTTCCGAGGGCACCGCGGAACGCGGCGATTCGACCGGCACCGACCGCCCGCTTCGCGACTCCGCTCCGCGTGCCACCGAAGGCCAGGGAGACGACTCCGACGAGCCGCTGCCCACCTCTTATGGCATGCGTCCCGCCGGCCGGCCCGAAGCATCCTCGCGGACCGAATCGGGCGGCCGTTCCGAGCGTCCTGCGGCGGCCCGCGAAGGCGAGGAGGCCGGCAAGGGCGAGGGCCGTGGCCGACGCCGGCGACGCCGTGGTGGCGAGGGCCGATCGCGGAGCGACCGGGAGCCGACCGGCTCACGTGAGTCTTCGTCGAGCCGGTCACGCAGCCGCGGCCAGAGGCGGCCTTCCGGCGAAACACGGTCGTCCTCGTTTTCCCGGGGCCGGAGGGATGACTTCGCGCCGGTTGCCGGCCGTCACGAGGAGGACGACGAAGGGCTCGAGTTCCTCGGCGTGGAGGAAGCCGGACAGGACGCGTCGCGGCGTCCGCGAGATCCCGAAGACGACGACATCCTGGTCGAAAGCGGTCTCAACACCGTGCTCGACGTGCCCAGCTGGGTCGAGGCGATCGGCATCGTGATCGCCGGAAATCTCGACGCCCGCAACAAGCAGGGACGCGGCGGCGAGCAGCGGGGTCGCTAGCAGGCTCTGGGGCAAACAGCCCGGGCGTCGCGAAGCTCCCCGCCCACCGGGGCCGGGAGCTTTCGACGGGCGCCGGCTCCCCTGCCGCAACGGCCTACTTGAGCGCGATGGTGCGGGCCAAGGGGCGCAGGATCTGCTCGACCACGCATGAATCGACCACCTCGCGGGCGAGCGTCGCCAACCGGTTCATCGTGTCGACGTAGGACGTGTCCGGATCGAGGCTGCCATACTGCCGGGCCGTCACGTAGATGCTCAGTTGCTCCTCGGTGAACTCCCCGGTCCGCACCTGGAAGGCGTTGGTCCGCGTCTCGGTGCTCACCCGCACCTGCACCCGGCAGTCTTCATCGAGGGCGATCGTCAGCGAGGGCTCATAGTTGATCACCCGCCCGCCCGGGGCGTCTCCCAGGCGTTCGAAAGCCGGACCGACGCCGAGCGCCTCGGCCAGCAGGGCGTTATGGTTGCCGCGGTAGGCGAAGTCAAAGCCGAAGAGCACGTCGATCGCCTCGCAGTCGAGCGGACTGATCGACAAGAACGCGGGTGCGAGATCGAGCACGAGCCGATGCTGGTCGAGGGCCGCGTCGAGCGTGGCCGGATTCACCTGCCCCGAGCAGAGTCGCTTCGACTCGACGGCGGCCCAGCGGTAGCGACCCTGGTCTTTGTCCTCCTCGAGGACGTAGTCCCGCTTGTCGCGGCAGTAGAATTTCCGCATCGACGGAAACCGCTTCTGCACCCGCTCGAAGTACTGCAGGATGGTCTCGCGCTGGGCCGGGAGTTCCATCTCCGTGGCCAGGTTCATGTTGATGTAGAAGTCGTCGGCCAGCGACGCGTAGGGCGTCATGTTCCCGTGCAATCTCGTGGGGTCGTGGAAATCGCCCGGAGTATAGCAGGCCGCCGATCCCGGGTCGCGGCACTCCCCGCCGATGACCGGCGGACGCCGGCCCGCCGGCAAAACCGGTCCGGCGGACGGCCCCGACCTGTCGGCCGCTGGAAAGTACCATGAGTCCCCGGCATAATCCCCTGTAGCAGGGAGTTGTTCGGTGGGGCTCTCCGTCCCGCCCGACGCCTTCCGCGAACGCATGAGCGACCGCCATGCCCGCACATTCGGACTGGCACGACATCCCCGACGAACGGCTGTCGGTCGAGAAGCGATCCGATGGCGCGATCGTCGTTCGGGTTCGATCCGCCGGACCGGAGGCATCTCGCCTGCCCGACGCGGTCTTCTCGTTCAGGTGCGGCGATCCCCAGTATTCCTACTGGCTCAGCCGCGTCGAGCCGCAGTCGTCCCGATGACCGCCGTGCTGAGTCCCTCACCCGCCGTGTGACACGGGGTGGATGACGGGCCGGGCGACACCGCGGTGATCTGTCAGTCGTCGCGGGAGCTCGCGATCAGCGCGATGAACTCGCGGTTGCTCTTGAACTTCGCGAGCTGCTTCGTGAGCTGCTCCATCGCATCGACGTGATGCATCGAGGACAGCGTCCGTCGCAGCATGTTGACCGCATGCAGCGTGTTGGGATCGAGGAGCTTCTCCTCCCGCCGGGTGCCCGACTGCGAAATGTCGATCGACGGCCAGACGCGGCGGTCGGCGAGCTTGCGATCGAGCACGAGCTCCATGTTGCCCGTGCCCTTGAACTCCTGGAAGATCAGCTCGTCCATCCGGCTGCCTGTGTCCACCAGCGCCGTGGCCACGATCGTCAGCGAGCCCCCCTCCTCGAACACGCGGGCCGTGGCGAAGAGCTTCTTGGGGATGTCGAGGGCTTTGATGTCGACGCCGCCCGACATGGTGCGGCCGGTGTTGCCCACCCACTTGTTGAAGGCCCGCGCCATGCGGGTGATCGAATCCATCAGCAGAAAGACGTCCTTGCCCGTCTCCGCCATCCGCTTGCAGCGCTCGATGACGAGCTGCGACAGCCGAACGTGGCTCTCCACATCGCAGTCGAGGCTGCTGGCGAGCACATCGCCCTTCACCGACCGCTTCATGTCGGTGACCTCCTCGGGCCGCTCGTCGACGAGCAGCATCACGAGGTTGAGTTCGGGGTGATTCTCGGAGATGGCCTGCGACACCTGCTGCAGCAGCACGGTTTTTCCGGTCCGCGGCGGGGCCACGATCAGCGCCCGCTGCCCCTTGCCCAACGGCGTGAGGAGGTCCATCACCCGCGTCGTGATCGGCTGCTGTCCGGTCTCGAGCCGCAGCCAGGTCTCGGGGTTGATCGGCGTCAGCTGGTCGAACGATTTGACGTTGGCGTAGTCGTCGGGCTTCATCCCCTCGACTTCCTCGATCTCGCGCACCCGCGGCCCCTGCTGCCGCCGACCGGGCTGCACGAGCACCTTGAGGTACACGCCCTCGCGAAGGCGGTATCGCTCGATCATGGTGGCGGGCACGAAGGGATCGGTCCGCTCGCGTGTGTAATTCGTTTCGGCGCTGCGAAGGAACCCGTATCCGTTCGGGTGCATCTCCAGGACGCCACTGCCCGGCTCGAGCGGGATCGGCTCACCGTTTTCGGCAACCTCGGGCTCCAGGTCCGGCGGCCTCATGCCCTCGCTGTCCATGCCCACGGCACCAGCTCCGGACGGCGGAGGTCCGCCGCCGCCACCGCCGCGACGAAACCGGCCCCGGCGACGCCCATACCCGCCGCCGCCACCACCGCCCCCCTGGTAGCCCTGGCCGGGGCCCTGCCCCTGGCCCGGACCAGGACCCGGGCCGAAGCCCCCCTGCCCTTGGCCCTGGCCACCAAATCCCCCGGGCCGCCTGGATCGCCTGCGTTTCGACATGACTGTTTCAAAACCCCGCGTCTAAAAAATCGACCGTCACCACGAACTGAAAAAACCGGCTCAAGCACACGTTCGGCGTTCGCGGGGGCGACTGCCCGCCAGCGAACCGGACGCTCTGGACTCGCGGCTCACAGCCGACGCTTTCGTGCGGAAGCAAGCCTTTGCGGCTCGGATCCTGAGTCAGATTCCCCTCCGGAAATCCTCGAAAGCGATGCCGTTCGTAAAACGGCATTCCGGAAACGCGATGGCGGCGTATGGACCCGGGACTGCCAAGAGCCCAACCGGGCAGAGCCTTTGCACGACTCTCGAAACCCTGGCCGCAATCCGCCCCAAAAGTTTGTGAGACGAAGTTCCTGCGACAAAGCCTCCGGAAGGCCAAAGGCTCGTTCCGGAATCGCCCTTCAAGACGACAGGCAAAGTATCAGTGGGGCCGTCCCTACTGTCAAGCCGGGTGACCTGGGGGCTCGAACCAGCGGCTCAATGCCCTCGGTTGGCCCCCCTCTTTCCTGCACGCCCGCCGGCCGACCGCGGAAGCCCGGGGGCTTTGGCGGAACAGGCAAGAAACAACGGCATCGCAAAGCCGACGACCGGCATTTTCGATGCGATTCTCACGTTCGTTTCGACCGATAGAAGACGCAGGGTCGTCGGCGTGCCGCCGCCAGCGGTGAACCGGCTCCCCGAACCAGCGGATTGCGTTTTTTTACCGCAGAGCGAGGCCGCAGCGATGTTCCGGCTGACACGTTTCAAACTCGCCGTCCGGTGGGGCCACGCCATGGCCTCGGCCGCCGTTCTCGCTCTGGTCGCCTCGACGGCCTCGACCGCCAACGCCGAACTGCATTGGCACTCCGACCTCAAGACTGCCCGGGCCGCCGCGGGCATCAGCCAGAAGCCGGTGCTCGCGATCTTCACCGCTTCATGGAGCCCGGAGGCTGTCCGCTTCACCGAAGAGACGCTGACGAGCCCCGAGGTCGCCGCGCTGGTCGCCGCCTGTTACGAGCCGGTGCTGATCGATGTCGACTCCCAGGCGGCCGTCACCAAGCGAATGCAGATCGTGCACGTGCCGGCGGCGTGCATCCTGGCGCCGAAGGGGGGAAAGCTCGCCATGTTCGAGTGCCCCGAGGCGCCGGCCGACTTCGTGGCTGCGGCCGCGAGGGCCGCGTTGGGCGCGGCGGTTCGAACGCCCGGCGACATGATGGCGGCCGATCAAACCTCGGCCGTTGAATCGGAACTCGGAGCGGTGCCGTCGGGCGGGGCCATCGCCGTGGTCACGACGAAGGTCGCCCAGTTGTCAGGCTTCGCCACGGCGGGCGACCTGCCTGACGAGGCCCTGTCGCAGGCCAGTCTGTCATCCGCCAAGGCGAGCCGTGCGGAGTTGGATTCGGAACAGTTTGACTCGGCCACGGTGACCGACACGCCCTTCCTGCCCGCAAAGCCCGCCGCCTGGCCCGCCGAGCAGGCGTCGGCGTTCACCACCGCGCCGCCGCAGCCCGCCCCGCCGCAAGCCGACCGTCCGGCCATCGAGCCGGCCACCACGGCCCCCGCGACGCCGTGGCTCTCCGCGCCCGCCACGGCGGCGACGCTCCCCGCGACACCGGGCGGCTCCGGTGCGCCAGCCGAGACTCCCGAGAAGCCCGCCGCGACCTCGGCGTGGTCGTCGTTCGTCACCGCCATCCAAAAGCCCTTCGATATCTTCTCGGCCAAGCCGGCCAAGAAGCTCGAACCCCCGACGATGACCCCCGCCCGACCGGCTTCGCCGCTCGCGATGGCCACCGCGGCCCTGGCTCCGCCTCCAGCCGCCGCCGAGGAAGTGCCCGCGGCCGACCCCTACGGCTCGATGCCGCTGGGGCTCGAGGGCTACTGCCCGGTCACGCTCGCGGAACGCGGCGTCTGGACCGAGGGCCGCGCCCAATGGGGCGTGCGGCACCGCGGCCGCACCTACCTCTTCGCCGGCCCCGAACAGCAGCAGGCTTTTCTGGCGAGCCCCGACCGCTTCTCGCCCGCGCTCTCGGGCGACGATCCGGTGCTCGCGATCGAACAGGGCAAGAGCCTGCCGGGCCGTCGCGCCTACGGCGTGACCTACCAGTCCCGGATCTATCTCTTCGCCTCCGCGGAGAGCAGGGCCGCCTTCACCGCGAATCCGGAACGCTTCACGGCGCCCGTGATGCTCGCCGAGCGTCCCGCCCCGGTCGATGCGGTTCGCCGCTACTGAGACTCGCGCGGTCAGCGAGGGCGGGCCCAGGATTTGCTCCGGCCGACGGCGTCGTGCCAGGTCGCGAGCAGTCGGCGACGCTGTTCCGTGTCGAGCCGCGGCTCGAACCGACGTGCGATGCGGCGGGCATCGGCAACAGCGGCCGAATCGGCGAAGAATCCGACCGCCAGGCCGGCGAGCAGCGCCGCCCCGAGGGCCGTCGTCTCGAGCACCGCCGGCCGCTCCACCGACAGTCCGAGCACGTCGGCCTGGATCTGCATGAGGAGGTCGTTGGCCGACGCCCCGCCATCGACCCGCAGGTGGCGCAGAGCCACTCCCGAATCCCGTTGCATGCAATCGACCACGTCGGCCACCGACAGCGCGATCGCCTCGAGCGCCGCTCGCGCGACATGGGCACGGTGGGTTCCCCGCGATAGCCCGATGATCATGCCGCGGGCCGTCGGATCCCAGTAAGGGGCCCCGAGGCCGGTCAGGGCCGGCACGATCATCACGCCGCCACTGTCGTCGACGCCGCGGGCCAGCGATTCGATGTCGCTCGCCTTTTCGATGAGCCCGAGCCCGTCCCGCAGCCAGCCCACCAGCGCGCCGGCCACGAACACCGAGCCCTCGAGGCAGTAGTGCCGCGCCGCCGGCCCGACGGCACAGGCCGGCGTCGTGAGCAGGCCGTTGGCACTCGCGACCCGCGAATCGCCGGTTGAAAAGAGCATGAATGCGCCGGTGCCGTAGGTGTTCTTCGCGTCACCGGGCCGTTCCATTCCCTGGCCGAAGGCCGCCGCCTGTTGATCGCCCGCGCAGCCGGCGATGGGAATCGCCCCGCCGAACAACGCCGGGTCGGTCGCACCGAAGTCGCCGCTCGACGACCGGACCTCCGGCAGGATGCCGCGGGGCACGCCGAGCATGCCGCAGAGTTCGTCACTCCACTCCATCCGCCCGATGTCGAAGAGCAGCGTGCGGCTTGCGTTCGTCGGGTCGGTGGCATGCACGCGGCCACCTGTCAGCCGCCAGATCAGAAACGAGTCAACGGTGCCGAACAGCACCTCGCCCCGCAGGCACCGCTCGCGGAGACCGGGCGTCGTCTCGAAAAGGTGCAGGATCTTCGTGGCCGAGAAGTAGGGATCCAGTCGCAATCCCGTCAGCCGGTGGATCGCTTCCCCGTGGCCTTCGGCCTCGAGCCGCGCGCAGATCGGCGCGGAAACGCGACTCTGCCAGACCACCGCCGGCGCGACGGGCCTGCCGGTCGCACGTTCCCAGAGGATCGTCGTCTCCCGCTGGTTGGTGATTCCGATCGCCGCCACCCGATCCGCGGCGACCCCGGCCATGGCGAGCACGCGGCGGGCGCAGGAGAGTTGCGTTCGCCAGATGTCCTCCGGATCGTGCTCGACGATGCCGAGATCGCTGCCGTCCGGGCCGGCCGCCGCGCGGGCGTGCTGCATGAACTCTTCCTGCGCGACCGCCAGCGAGGTGCCGCGGCGGTCGAAGAGGATCGCCCGGCTGGATGTCGTTCCCTGGTCGAGGGCCAGGACGCAGGTCTGCTCCGTCATCGGCGATTCTCCCGCTTTGCTCGCGAGGCCGAGGCCTTGCCGTGGCCGGCCTTCCCCGCGTCAGGGTATTCTCGGGTCTTCGTGCTCCGGAGCCAGCCATGACGTTGACAGCCGAGCCCTGCCGCGGGAAGCAAGCCCATGCCGCCCCACGATCGGCCGGGAAACAGCCGTCCGGCCCCGGCCCTCTCGTCGGGACGGTCGCTGCCCTGCTCGTGATGCTCGCGCTGCCCGCGGCGGCCCAAGGCGGCCCGCCATCCGATCCCCTCGACGCGGCCGTGCAGGCGTCGTGGACGCGTGTTCCACTCCGCGACTGGGCGGAGCGAGCGACCCGGATCGCCGGACGACCGGTGATCGTGGACCGACGGATCGATCCCACGACGCCCATCTCGCTCGACTGCCGAGGCGAGCCGCTCCGCGACGTGCTGGGCCGCGTGGCGAAGATGGCCGAGGCCGATGTCGATGTGCTCGACGCCACCATCCGGATCGTGCCCCACTCGGCCGCCCGGCGGGCCAGCGCCGCAGAGGCCGCCCGTGCGGCCGACCTCGCCCGGCTGCCCGCCGCGGTTCAACGGAAGATCGCCGTCCGCGAGCCCTGGGCCTGGACCGCCGCGGCGCGACCACGCGACCTCGTGGCCGAAGCCGCGGACAAGGCCGGCGTCACGATCGTCGGCATCGACGCGATACCCCACGATCACTTCCCCGCAGCGACGCTGCCACCGCTGTCGCTCGCCGAACGGCTCGACCTCGTGCTGGCCCACTTCGATCGCCGGGTGGATTGGGGCGCCGACGGCGGGGCCATCGTGCCCCTGGAAAACGCCCCGCCCGCGCGGCGGCCGGCGGCCGGCCCCCAGGGTTCGCCCGTTCACTCCGGGGCCGGACTGCGCGGCCCGCGAAAGCCGGCCGTCGTCCGCGATGTCTTCTCGCTCCGGGTGGAAGCGCCGTTCGATCAGGCCTTGGACGCGATCGCCGGCCGGCTGGGGCTCGAGGTCGATCTCGACCGCGGCTCGCTCGCCGAACGGGGCATCGCCCCCGGGGAGATCGTGCGGATCGACGTGCAGGACGTGTCGCGGGACGACCTGCTCGACACCCTGACCAAGACGCTCGGCCTGAGATGGACAATCGACGGCCGCCGGTTGCGGGTGTTCGCCGAGGCTGCCCCGGCCGCGGCCGAGGCCCGCACCGCGGAGGAGATCGGCCGGCTCCTTGGAACGAAGGCTGACCGCGTGTCGGTGCACATGGAGCGGCCCGAGATCGACTCCAGGCTCGCAGCCGCCGGCGTGCCGCGGGCCCAGCTCGACAGGCTGTGGCGCGAGGTCGATCGTGCCGTGCTGCCCGGGATGGGCAGCCGACTCGACGGGTTTCTGTTTCTGACCCGCGATCCCGAGTGGCAGGGCTTCCGCGATCGGTTCGGGGAGTTTCTCACGTTGCCCCGGATCGCTGCCATGACATCCGAGATCGCCACCGCCCTGCTGCCGTACGACGGCTTCGTTTCGCTGCCGGCGATCACCTCGTTGACCTCCGACGACGCGGCGGCGTTCGCGGCGTTCGGCGCCGACTCGTGGGGGGCGGCGATCGAACTGCCGGGATTGGGGAGCATCACTCCCGGGGCTGCCGCCGCGCTCGCGCGATGCCGGGCGCTCGTCGTGCTCCCGAATCTCCGTGAACTGTCGCCAGAGGCCGCGGCCGCACTCGCGCGGACCGAGGGCATCGGCCTGGTGATCGGCGGTTTGACCACGCTGCCCGACGACGTCGCCGCCGCCCTGGCGGACTGCCGATCGCTCAAGGGCCTGCTGTTTCCCGACCTGACGTCGCTCGACTCTCCCGCGCTCGCCCGCCGGCTCGCACGGCAGGAACACGTCTTTCTTCCCCGGGTGACGCACCTCTCACGGCCGATCGCCGACGCCCTGCGCGGCAGCGACAGCGGCTCGCTGGCATTGCCGGGCCTGCAGACACTCCCGCCCGAGGTCGCCGAGCGGCTGGCCGGCTCGGGCTACTACGGGATCACGCTGGGATGCGCGGCGACACTCACCCCCGCGGCGGCCGCGGCGTTGGCAGCGCAGACGGGGCCGTTGATCTTCACCGGCTCGACGGCATTTTCGGCGGCGGCCGCCCGGAAACTCGCGGCGCATCCTGGTGACATCGTCATCAGCCATGTCGCGATGCTGCCGGCCGACGTCGCCGACGCCCTCGCCGGTCACGAACGGCTGTTGGTGCTCGAAGGGCTCACGACGATCGACACCGCCACCGCCCGCGGGCTGGCCGCGCATCGTGGCGGCATCCGCCTCCCCGCGTTGTCGCGGATCCCGGCCGAGGCGGTCGCGATCCTCCGCGAGCGGGCCGACATCGAGTTGCCTGACATCACCGCCCCGCAGCGGGCGCCGGACGCGGACGACAGCGACCGGGCCGTCGATCCGCAGCGCTGACCGCCGGACTCGGGGCTCCCAGGCTCTGCGCTCCCAGGCTCGGGGCCCCCTCGATCAAGGCTCGATCAAGGCTCAGTCAAGGCTCGATCACGCGGTCGGCCCTGCCCCGCACCACTTCCATGTTGCGCCGCGAAGGCTCGTGCTTCGGGTCCCGCTTCAACGCCTCGGCGTAGGAGTTGGCGGCATCGGCATAGCGGCCCTGCCGCGCCTGGGACACGCCGCGATTGAACCACGCGCGGACATCCCGCGGGTCGTGGCGGATCGCCTGATTGAAATCAAACTCCGCCTTCCGCGGCTCACCGGTATTGAGGTAGGCGAGTCCGCGGTTGAGATACGCGAGCATGAACGTGCGATCGCGACGGATGCTCGACGCGTAGGCGTTGATCGCCTCCAACGGCCTGCCGAGTTCGATGAGCGTCAGACCCCGCCAGAGTTCGGGCCGCGGATCGTCGTAGGCGATGCCCGCCGCGTCCTCGAAGTCTTCGAGGGCGATGCCGTAGAGGCCGAGGTGAAACCACGCGATCCCGCGACGCAGGTAGAGCTCGGCATCCTGGGGATCGATTTCGAGCCCCTTGGAGCAGGCGTCGACGCAGGTCTCGTAGTCACCGAGTTGCCGCGATGTGACGCCCAGGGCGAGGTAGGCCAGCGTCATTTTCGGGTCGAGTTTGATCACCTCGCGGAGTTTCGCACGAGCCTCCTCGAGTTTGCCGGCCTTATCGAGTTTCTCCGCTTCGACGAGCAGTTCCTCCGCCAGCGAGGGCTCCCAGGCGCCGCCGCGATCGATGTCGGTCGCGCCGCGCGGGTCCGGGCGGACGCGGGCCGGGCGGCTCCGGGCCGCTGCGTCTCCCGGCACGGTCGTCTCGGGAAAGGGAACGGGCAGTTGCGGCCGCGGACGGGGTTGGGCGGGTGCTGCCTCCTCACGAATCCGCGGCGCGGCCGGCTGCGGTTCCTTGCCACGGCCGAAGGGATTGAGCTCGTCCGCGAAGGGATCGTCCTCGGGAACACCGGCGGCGTTTCCATCCTGCGCCGCTGCGGGGGGCGTCGCCACCATCAACGACCAGGCGGCGCAACAGCACACCGCCACGGCCGCCAGGCCGCGGGACACCAGCTTTCGGCCGGCGGCGGGAAACTCGGGTGAATCTGGGGGCATGGCGTGGAACAGTGTCATGTTCGCGGGAGTCTCAGGGGAAATCGGTCGTTTCAAGCGGTCTTCCGCAACCGGACGGCGGGACTCGGGCCTCGCCCCCCCAACCGTCGCGACCGCGCGGCTCGAGGTGCTCTGGCCGCTTCAGGCCTGGCCGACGCCGAGCAGGCCTCCAAGGCGTTCCTCGATGCCGCTGCGGATGCGGCCGGCGAACAGCCCCGCCATGCCGGGCACCTGCAGCCGGACGATCAGTTCGGAGGCGAGAATCTCCACATCGCTGTCGATGTTCATGCCCATCACCTGAAGGGCGAGGGCCAGCCGGCCGTCGTCCTGCCAGGTCGCTTCGATAGAGCCGACCTTGTCGGCATAGTCGTCACGAGCACGCACGACGGCCGCGTCGAGCCGGCGGCGAACCTCCTCGGGATCGAGGGCATGGGGCACCCGAACTTCCAGCGACTTCACGGCTTCTCTCCCGGGATGGCGGCTGCCGGCTCACCGCCGGCTCCCCCGAGTGTACTCACGAGGGCGGCGACGTTCCCGCGATCGACGCGACCCATTCGTCCGCCCCGGCAGGCCGCCGACCGGACCCCGACGATCGCCGCCCCGGAGCCGGCAACGAGGCGGGTTTCCGCCGGCTCGAGCCTGCCGGCCAGGGCCACCCTGATGCCCAAAACACCGGCTCGTGCCACCCAGCAAGTCAGTTGGGACAGCCCGCAGGCCTCCACGAGCCCCGGCCCCTGCTTGTCGAACGTGTCGATGAGCAGCGTGGTGGCGCCGGCGGCCGCCGCGGCGGCGATGAGCGCGTCCGGCTCGGGGGAGCGGGCACGCTCCCAGTCGGCATAGGAGACCGCCACCGGTTCCACGCCGGCGGGAAGCCCGCAGGACAGTGCGGCAAACTCGCGCCGCCACTCGTCGATGGTCAGACCGGCGGGGCCGGCCTTCACGCCCCGGGGAGCCGTGCCGGTGACTGCCGCGAGCCGGACAACCCGGTCGATCCGCGCGACGGCCGCCGGCACGCCCGCGGCCAACTCACCACAGGCAAGCGTGCAGCAGCCGGCCACGCCGACGGCGGCGACGATCGCTGCGGCGACTTCGGCGTCGGCGCAACCCAGCGGGCCGCGGCCCGGCTCCTTGACGTCGATGATGGCCGCGCCGCCGGCCATGGCCTCCGCGGCCTCGTCCACGGTTCGCACGCTGACGAGCAGGCCCCCGGGCAGATGCTTCACGAGCGCGTCTCCCCGATGCCGACGACCTGCCGCCGCGCCTCCAGCAGCCGTGCAGAGATCTCCCGGGCCAGCGCCGGCGAGAGTGGTTCGCACCAGCGGCCGTCGAAGACGACATTGCCGTCGTTCCATGTGCCCCACGCAGCGGCCACGGGCCGCGATCGCCAGTCGACGGCGCGTTCCGCCAGCCGGAGAACGAGCGTGTTGACGCGGCGGCCGGCGGCGGCCGCGTGATCGTCGCCTCCGGCCTCGAGCGACTGGGAACCGGGAAAGACGCACTCCACGATTTCGAGCGGCACACGCTGCACCGCCAGCGGCGAGAGCCGCACCTCCAGAAACGCCCCGCGGCGGGCAAGTCGCGGTCGTGCCGCCGACCAGGCGAGTGACACGGCCACCGCGACGAGCAGGGCCGCCCCCACGGCTGCACCCCACGCGATCCATGCGGGCGACCGCGAGATCACGACGACCGCCGTCGCCGCTGCGGCCACGACGAGCGCCGCCGTCAGCAGACCGAGCGCGGGCCGCGGATTGCCGCGGAGCCAGATTTCCGACTCGCCGATCCGGACCGGATTCACCACGTCTGCTTCCGTTGCGTTGGATGTTGGCATACGATCTCGCGACACAAGCCCGGTTTCCGGAGACCCGCCGTCATGCAAGACGCCCATTCCGCCTCCTCCACACCGTCGTCCGGCCGGCCTGGCAGGCTGCTGATGATCGGCATCGTGGCGGCGATCGCCGCCTATCTCGTGGCCGCGGCCCTCGGCATGCCGCAACATGGTCGTGATTTGCTGGTGCGGTCACAAGCGTCCCACGCCGGCGACCACGCCGATGGGGGTCACACCGACTCCCCGGCCGGCGCGACAGACCCTTCCGGGCACGCCGCCGGGGCGGTCGCTCCCCCGCTGGCGACGGTGCTCCCGTTCGCCGTGCTCCTCGCGGCGATCGCCATCCTGCCGCTCACGCCCGTCGTGTCGCATTGGTGGGAACACAACTCCAGCAAGCTCCTCGTGGCCGGGCTGCTCGCCGCGATCACGCTCGCCTACTACCTCCTCTTTCACCACCAGCCGGTCGATCTCCACTTCCCGGCCCACGCCGTGGTGCCGCCCGCCGCTTCGGGGCCGTCGTGGCCGACGGTCGGCACGGTGCTCGTCAACGCGATCCTCGCCGAATACATCCCGTTCATCATGCTCCTGTTCGCGCTCTACGTGATCACCGGCGGCGTGCGGATCGAGGGCGACCTGGAGGCCACCCCGACCGTCAACGCCACGTTCCTCGCCGTCGGCGCGATGCTGGCGAGCTTCATCGGCACGACCGGCGCGGCAATGCTCCTCGTGCGGCCGCTGCTCGAGACCAATCGCGAGCGGAAGCAGGTGGCCCACACGCTCGTGTTCTTCATCTTCATGGTCTGCAACTGTGGCGGACTGCTGTTGCCGATCGGCGATCCGCCGCTTTTCCTGGGCTATCTCCAGGGAGTCAACTTCCTCTGGACGCTGTCGCTCTGGAAAGAATGGCTGTTCACCAACGGCTCCCTGCTGGCCATCTACTGGTTGTGGGACACCTTCCTGGCCCATCCCCGCGAGACCCGCGTGGACATCGTCCGAGATCGCGTCCTCACGCGGCGCTTGCGGTTCAGCGGCCTTTGGCCCAACGTCCTCCTCATGGCGGGCGTGATCGCGGCGGTCGCCCTGCTCGATCCCTCGAAGCCGTTCCCCGGCACCGCCTGGCACCCCTGGATCTACCTTCGCGAGACGGCGCTGCTGGGCCTCGTCGGCCTCTCGCTCTTTCTCGGGTCGGACGACGTCCGCCGCCGCAACGGGTTCACCTACGGGGCGATCCTCGAGGTGGCCGCCCTCTTCCTGGGCATCTTCATCTGCATGCAGCCCGCGTTGGCCCTGCTGCACGTCCACGGCGACAGCCTCGGCCTTGACTCGCCTCAGGCCTACTTCTGGGCCACGGGCTCGCTGTCGTCGGTGCTCGACAATGCCCCCACCTACCTCGTCTTCTTCGAGGCCGCGGGGATCGACCCGACCGACGGAATCGCCGGAGAAGAGGCCCGCCTGCTCGCCGCCGTGAGCCTGGGGGCGGTGTTCCTCGGGGCGATGACCTACATCGGGAACGGCCCCAACTTCATGGTCAAGGCGATCGCCGAGCAGGCGGGGGTGAAGATGCCGAGTTTCTTCGGCTACATCCTCTATAGTGTCGGTGTGTTGCTCCCCGTGTTCGCCGTGATGGCGTGGCTGTTCATCTAGCGGCGGACCGCTCCGCGCCTCCTCACCTTTTTCGGGCCGACGGCGAACCCCCGGCCCTCCCTTCACGATGCATGCCCGCCCCGCCGCCGACTTCGAGGTTCTGACGACCGACTCGCAGGTTCGTGATCTCGTCGATCGCCTCTCCCGCCACCCGCACCTCTGCTTCGACACCGAGTTCGTCTCGGAGCACACCTACCGCAGCCAGCTCTGCCTGGTGCAGGTGGCGGCCCCCGGCATCCTCGCCGCCATCGACACCCTCTCGGCACGCGACCTCGAACCCTTCTGGCGACTCCTCGCCGAGCCCGGCCGCACCACGATCGTCCATGCCGGCCGCGAGGAACTCGGTTTCATCCTCCATGCGATCCAGGGCCGGCCCTCGTCCCTCTTCGACGTGCAGGTGGCCGCCGGCTTGATCGACCACGACTATCCGGCCGGCTATGCCTCGATCGTCCGCCGTTTTCTCAACCTGCCGACCAACAAGGGGGAGACCCGGACCGACTGGCGGCAGCGGCCGCTCACGCAGGCGCAGCTGGAATATGCCGTCGATGACGTGCGGCATCTCGAGGAACTCTGGCGGACCATGGAGGGCAAGCTCGAGTCGCTCGGCCGGGTGGACTGGATGCGGCAGGAGATGGCCGACTGGCAGGATGACGTCGAGGAATCCTTCACCCGCAAGCGCTGGCGGCGGGTCTCCGGCCTCAACGGGCTTTCCCGGCGGGAACTCGCCGTCGCCCGTGAACTCTGGCACTGGCGCGACAGCGTGGCCGAGCAGCGCGACATGCCGCCGAAGCGGGTGCTGCGGGACGATCTGCTGGTGGAGCTCTGCAAGCGGAAGAGCGCCGACGAGCGGCAGATCTCGGCGATCCGCGGCATGCAAAGGTCGGACCTGCGACACATCCTCAAGGGGCTGTCCGACGCCATCGCCCGCGGCCTCGCCGTGCCGGAGCAGGAGTGCCCCGGTGGCGAGCGTCACCGGGCCCCGCCTCCGCAGCTGGCGATGCTCGGTCAGTTTCTCGCCACGGCCGTGGCGGGAATGTGCCGCAGCATGCAGCTCGCCCCCGCCCTCGTCGGCACCTCCTCGGACATGCGTGACCTGCTCGCCTTCAAACTCGGTTATTTCGACGAGGAACGCGAGCCGCTCCTCGCCTCCGGCTGGCGGGCGGAGGTGGTGGGCACCCTCGTCGACGACCTGCTCGCGGGCAAGGCCGCGCTCCGCATCGGCGACGTCCGCTCCCACGACCCGCTCGTCATCGAGCGCTGGGCCGACCGGTAACCGTCCGTGGAGACAGCCCCACCGGTCCGGCAGTCCTTCGGAGTGACGGTCGTCCGCACTTCCTCGTAAACTGCGTCGGGGGGCCGCGCGAGGCACCGAGCCGCTGCGTCGCCGAGCGGCTCGTGCGGTTTCTCACGGCCTGCCGTGTCCGGATTGCCGGCCGATGTCGCGGGGCGGGGAACACGCCCGGGCCACCGGGTGTGATTCGTCCCTCGCGGTTCTTCTTCAAGCCTGACTCCCCATGCCCTGGCTCGTCTACATTCTCCGCTGCCGCGACGGCTCCCTCTACACGGGCATCACCAACAATCTGCCCAAACGCCTGCAGGCGCATGCGTCGGGCAAGGCGTCTCGCTACACCCGCAGCCGGCTCCCGGTGCGGCTTGCCTATCAGGAGCCCCAGCCCACGAGGTCTTCGGCCCTGAAGCGGGAAGCGGCGATGAAGCGGCTGCCGCGCCGGATGAAACTCGCTTTGATCAGCTCCTCTGGCGGGGCCGGTTGATCAAGGTGACAGAGGTCATGGATGACGTCGTCCTCGGACGGAGAGGGGACGCCGGCGGTTTCCTGAAGCGACGGCCGCCGCCCCTGCGGGAGGTTCGCCGGGGCCACTCGTCAGTTCCTGGTCGAAACGCGAGAATCACGGCCGGTCGATGAAGCGCACGGTTTGACCGCAGAGGCCCCACACATGACCGTTACCAGACTCCTCCCGCTCCTGGCCGTGTTCCTGCTGCAGGCGGTGGCAGACAAACCGCTCCTGCCGGTTCTGGACTTCGCCGGCCCCGAAGCGGCCGAAAAGTGGCAGGCCGTGAACGATGGTGTCATGGGTGGTGTTTCGGAAGGCCGGTTCAAGATCACCCCGGAGAAAACCCTCGAGTTCTCCGGCAACCTCTCGCTGGAGAACAATGGCGGCTTCGCGTCGGTGCGGATGAGGCCCACGGCGCTCGGCATCCAAGCCGGAGACACCCTCGTCGTCCGGGTGAGAGGGGACGGCCGGGAATACGTTCTGAACATCTCCACGACCAGCCGTCGCAGGGCCTTCTCCTACCGGGCACCGCTGCCGACCACCAAAGACGAGTGGCGAGAGGTCGAGATCCCGCTGGCCGATTTCATTCCCACGGCGTTCGGCAGGCGGGTCGAGGGCATGGGGCCGGTCGAGCCGGACCAGATCAACGGGCTGGGCTTCATGCTCAGCGACAAGAAGCCGGGCAGGTTCGCGATGCAGGTCGACTGGGTGAAGGTGGTTCGGGCTGAGAACCGGGCTGCAGCAACGACAGCTTTTTAAAATCCGGGTTTTCAGCGGTGACTCGTCGGGCCTCCATGGTGCGGTGAAAGCCTGCGGCTTTCACTCGTGGGCTGTCGCTGCATCCATACACGATCCAATCGTCCGAACCACGACAGGAAGGCACCTCCCCATGACTGCCGAACAGTTCTTTCAAGCGACGAACACCCTGGCACTTCTGGCCTGGATCGCGCTGGTGCTGTTTCCGGGCAGGAAACTCGTGTCGGGCGTGCTGTGCCCGCTCGTCGTGCCTGGCGTGCTGGCCCTGGCCTACGCCGGCATCATCGGCTGGAAACTCACCACGAACGGACCGCCGCCCGGGGATGTGATGACACTCACGGGCCTGCGGGAGGTGTTCGGCGATGACTGGGTGTTCGCGGCAGCCTGGACCCACTACCTCGTCTTCGACATGGTCGTGGGCGCCTGGATCGCCAGGGACAGCATGAACCTTGGGCTCCCATGGCTGCTCAGAACCGCGGCGCTCGTGCTCACGTTTCTGGCCGGACCCGTCGGCTTTCTCGTGCATGTCGTGAGCCGGGTCGTTCTCCGGCGTGCCCGGAGCGTCGAGGAGCACGACGGGCATTCGCCATCCTGCTGAGGATCCCGGGGTCGTCCGCCCAAAACGGGATGAGCCCCCAGAGCCGGGCCACGAGTTCGCGCCGGTGGCTGCCCGGTGGCGCTCTCCAGCCCGCAGCCGCCCCGCCGGACATTCGTGGACATGCTATCTTTCCCGTGGGAAGATCGGCACCGAAGGATGGCACGATGAACCGGCGTTCCGCCTGTATTTGTTTTCTGGCCGTCCTGAAGACATCGCTCGTGTCCTCGTTCGCCCTGGCCGCCCAAGAGGCCGTCAGATCCGTCTCGCGAATCGCCGGGCCACGCTGGAACGTGAACGGCGACTGGACTCCCACCATGGAGGAAGTCCGGGGCCATCTCCGGGCTGCCCATGGCATCGACCCGGGCAATCTGAGCCTGGAAGACCTGCTCGCCACGCACGACAACGACCACAATCGCCGGGGCCACACGGCCGGTCACAGCCACAAGAAGGCGTCGAAGAACCCTGGCAAGGGCTACGCCAAATACTGACCCGATCCGGCCGGCGTCTCCAAGCGGCCCAGGTGACCGCCCGCCCACCGTGCTCCGGGCAACCCCTCAAAACTCCGCCGCCGCCTTCTTCACCACCGCCTCGAGTTCCTCCCACGCGGCCTTACTGCCCTGCTTGAGGTGCTCCCAGGCGCCGGACGAAGCCTTGCCGAGTTGGTCGAGCTTGGCCTTCAGGTTGAAGTCGCGGACGATGCCCCGGCAGGACGCACGAATACGATGAATCGTTCCGAAAGGCCCAACAGCGAATCAGCCCAACTGCGAATCCTCTCAATACAGGAGCAGCACCATGTCCTCCCAGCGCAAGCAGCTTCCTTCGCAGGCGTACAACGACGTGCTCGCGAAAATGTTGCAGGCGGAAGAGAACGAGGGAGGCCCCCCTCCGGCGACCCCCTGTGACACGCCCATCGAGGTTGTCTCGCAGCTTCACGGGAAAGCCCCGGAGGAATCAACCGGGCGTGCCGGGCGTGACCGCGAGGAGGCCGATCGGGAAACGACGTCGAAGGGCTGAAACGCGACCATGACAGCCTGATGGACTTGGTCTGGTTTGTCTTGATCTGACTGGCCGCCGGATGGCTCGCCAGCGGCCATCTCCCTTCCCGGCACAGTTCCCGGCATAGTTCCCGATACAGGCAGATCATCTTTCCCGAAATCGTGCATTTCTCCTCGTAGGGTTTCACCCGGGTTTACCCGGCGCCACTTCGCCCGCAATCCTCGCCCGCATCGCTACGTAGCTGCAGGGCCGCTCGGAACGAGGGGCGAAGCCTTGGGGGGCGGAGCGGGGGCGGCTGACAAACTACCGCCAGTTACGGAACGGCTCGTAAATGCGAAGCGCGAAGAAGAGTTCGCTCGCGCTGAATGCGGACCCGACGATCTCGCTTCCCAAAGGCGGCGCGGGAGGATAGGAAATCACTGCCGTCGAAGTGCCATTCGCGATCTGGAAGAAGCGGTATCCGATGTCGAGGGTGACGCGGTCCGTGATCGCATAAGCAGTGCCACCACCCGCCTGCCATGCAAACGCGTTCACGTAGGGTGACGTCTCAATCTGATAGTTGAGGGCCGGATCGAATTTCCGGTACGAGAACCGGTATCCACCGGCCCCGATGCCTCCTCCGACGTACATGGTCCACCTGTCGGTGAGTTCGTAGTCCCGCCACAGGTTGACCATCGTCGACCAGCCGTTCTTTGCCGTCGTCGTGAAGAGGAACGTTTCCGGGCCTGTGAGCGCGTCAAACGTACTCGTGCGATTGCTGACGAGGTTGTTCCGGCCACGGCCTTCGAACTCGACCCGCCAATCCCGGTCGAGCGCTTCGAAGGCGAGGCCGATGGCACCACCCGCGGTGAAAAGCGATTGACTGGCCGCGGGGCTGGGCGATGGATCACCAGTGCCGTTGCCATCCGGCCCGAGAGGTGTGCCGAGCGTAGCGAAGGAGTCGCCGACGATGCCCGCGATGTACAGCCGTCGGCCCGCACCACCGCCACGGAAGAAACCGACCGGCTCCAGCAGATCGCTGATCGCCGCATCGTCAGCCGGTTGCTGAAGATCAATCGGCAGGCCGAAGTCATCGATGCCGTGGCCGCAAACATTGTCTGCGTCGGCCCGGGCGACGCAGGCACACAACATCGCAGCAGCCAAGAACAGCCTACGCATCACCAAGACTCCCTGCCCGGATACGTCCCCGGGACGGATTCATGAATCGTCAGAATCCGGAAGGTGAGTGTGATTCGCCGCGCGGCCATGGGGGGCGTTCGCCATTGCCCTCATCTTTGTTTTCGAGAGTTGTTCCGCCAGTCGGCACAGACTGCCTGACCGCGTGGGCCGGCACGAAGGCCCGGAAGAAGGCCAAGGCCAGCGGCAAGAAGCAGGCGGCCCGAGCGGCGTGATCTGCTGACCGGCTCCCGTCTTCGCGAGAACGCCACCCTCGCAGCCGAAGCACGTGGGCAAATCGCCGCCCTGCCCGCGGAACCTATCGACTGCCTTCGCCCCGAGCGCAAACAAGCAGGCCCGGTCCAGACTTCGCGTGAGTGCAACATAGTTTCTGTAAATCGCCGGTGCGTGCCAGCCCGAGTCGAGCGTAGCGAGACGAGGGCGGGCACCCACCGGCGGCCCGAGCTGAAGAGGTGGGCCATCGGGATCGGCCCCGACGGCAAGCGGAGCTTCCCCGGCCGGAGTGTTCAACTCTCCGAGGCCGAGACGCACTGGCGATCCTTCCTCCAAAGCCTCGTCGACCGCGGCATGCGGGGTGTGAAGTTCCTGGTCGGCGATGACCACGGCGGGCTCAAGGCCGCCCGGCAGGCGGTGCTCACTGGATTGCCTTGGCAACGCTGCCAGTTCCATCGCATGCAGAACGCCATGGCTCGCGTGCCGAAAACCGGGAGGCCCAGCAGATGCCCGCTGCCGTTTCGAGGGGGCATTTTCCCGTCCTCCCGCGGATTTCGCGGACTGGAGTCCTGCGCACCCGCGAGCCGGGCTTCCGCCCCCGGCGGATGTCCTGCGCACCCCTCGCACACCCGGACGCCCCACATGGAGGACAAACCCGGATCAATCCGCAATCGGCGGTTCCGCGGGCAGCGCATGAAAAAGGCCCTGTTTCCAGGGCCTTTTTCGGCGTTTTTCCTCGGAAAAAACTCGAGCGGAGGGCACGGGATTCGAACCCGCAACCGATTTCTCGGCATCTGATTTCGAGTCAGACCGCTAGCCGTTCGCTTACCCTCCGCGGGAGAGTGTAGGCAGGGATCGGCGATCGCTCAAGTTCGCCTCGCCGTTCCGGCTGAACCGCTCGTAGCGAAGAAGCAACGCATGCCGGCGAGGCCCGCCGTAGCGGCGGCGACGGTCTCCGACAGCCGGGCTCCGACAGTCCGGCACGGCTGCCGATACATCCTCGAGTCGAGGGTGCGAGATGCCTGGCCGGCCATCGAAACCCCCGCGGGAGCGTTCTCTGACATGGCAAAAGATACCTGGCGGCTCGTGACCCGGGGCACCGACGGCGCCCTGGTGATTCGTGATTTTGACTCCGCGGAGGGCATCCTCCGGACCCATCTGCAGGTCGGGGCGGACGATTGCAGCACCGACCTCGCACTCCGTGGCGCGCCCGTGTTTCGGTCGCTGATCGGACCGATGCCGGAAGGCCGTAATGTCATCCGCTACGAGACCCCCGAGGTGTTCGAGGCCTTGACGAAGGAGTGGGCCACCCCGGCGGCTCCGAGACGCCGCGGACGGAAGTCAGACAAGGCGGCAACCCCGACAGAAGCGTCCGATGGCTGACACGATCTTCGGCCGGATTCTCCGCAGGGAGATCCCGGCACGGATCGAGCACGAGGACGACCTCTGCCTGGCCTTCCACGACGTGGCGGCGCAGGCGCCCGTCCACGTGCTCGTGATCCCGAAGCGGCCGATCGCCTCGCTCGCAGACGTGGCCGACGATGATCGAGACCTGCTCGGGCACCTCGTCGTCGTCGCCACGAGGCTGGCGAAAAAACTCGGCCTCGCTAACGGCTACCGCCTCGTCGTCAACTGCGGGCCCGATGGCGGCCAGTCGGTCGATCACCTCCACGTCCACCTGCTCGGGGGCCGGCAGCTCCGCTGGCCACCGGGATAGCCGTGCGTGGACAAAGTCATCCATGACCATCCTGCTGAACGCGGGATTGGCGCACCGCACACCGCGGGCCATGGACACGACGGCTCGACGTGCGCTTTCGTGATTTGATCGACCATGGCGCCCGGCAGGACAGCCGGAAGTGCGGGGCTCTTCGAGGTCGGCCTCTCGGCTCCACCCGCGGTTCGAGGTTCTCCGGGGAGTGCCTGCGCGTCTGCTCGTCCCCGTGAGGCAGCGGCGTTCGACCCTGCGCGGTGCCTCTTCGTCACAAGCGTTCAAAAGCGGTGCGACGGGAGGAGCTGCCCATGCCCCGCGAATCACTGCCACCAACTCTTCATGCGGTCGAACATCCCGCCCGCCTGTCGCGCCTCGGGCTCCGCGGGCTCCGTCGCCGGTGTTCCCGATGCCTGCCGGGCCTGCTCCGCAGCCGCCGCCACCGCGGCGTCGGTCACGAAGGTCTCCAAAAACGCCGGCCAGTAGCCCTCGAGGCCGGCGATGCACGTCGCGAACCGCTGCTCCCTGCACTCGCGATCGAGCATGCTGATCGCCCTGGTCAACTGGACCCTCTGCGATTCGTCGAAGGCGAGGTCGAACACCCGCACGTCGTCGATCTGCGCGCTGCCCGGCCCCAACAGATCGAACCGCACCCGCATCGATTCCAAGGATGCCGCCGGGAGATCGTCCACCTGGAGCACGTACAGCGACCACTCATCCGTGAGCGGCCGTCCACCCGCGAGCCCTCCGACGGCGGCGAAGCGGTAATACTCCCGGTCGTCTTCCACCCCTTCGATCGCGATCCGCAGCGGCGGCTGCGGCCCGCCCCCGGCCACCCTCAGCCAGACGGCCACGCTGATGCGGCCCGTCTTCGGTGCCGCGAAAGGATTGCTGCGCAGCGTGGCCAGGCCGTTGAACGAGGAAAACTCGAGCCCGCGACCCGCCCGCCCCCCGGCCGCCGTTCCCGGCACGATCGCGATCGCACCCCGCCGCGGCTCCAGCACCTCCCACCCGGCGATGGTGGCGTTGCGGCCTCCGGCCGGCGCGGCGACGCCCAGCTCGAACCCCGGGTTGTCGAGCACCTCGATCGGCACGGGAGCCTCGAGCACGGCCCGCCTCGCCTTCAGGCCCTCGATGCGGGAGGCGATCGCCCCCCGCACGGTGTCGTCGTAGTCGATTCGCGCTCCCTCGACCCGCACCCCACCCTCGAAGATCGCGGTCCGCACGGCCCAGGGTTCGAGGGCGACGGCGACCTCGCGGTCCGCGGTCACGGGCAGCGTGTCTCCGGCGACCGCATCGATCGTCGTGGAGGGCCGGCCTCCGAGCACGAGGGTCGCGCGGACCGGGGCTGCCGAGGCGTTGACGACCTGCGCCCAGGTGACGTTCCCCGCACGACAGGCCCGCACCACGAGCGGTGCCGGCACTCCTCCGATCGGCTCGCACGGTCCGGCCGGGAGCGATTCATAGCCGAGGCGGTCGGCGGGCGTCGCACAACTCGTGGCGAGACGGGCATCGAACACGATCTCCGCGTCGGCAGCCACGAGCGACTCCGCCAGCGGCCCGCCCGCCACGGGGGGCGCATGCACCAGACAGGGCCGGCTCAGCGTGGCCGAGCCGAACGGCCCGTGGAGCACGACGTCGGCCACGTCGATCGTGAGCGGATCCTCCACGATGATCGCTCCACGCCGCCGCGCCACGGCGGCCAAACTGGCGAGCCCCGCCGAACGGTTCGCCTCCCCGCAGGCGGCGATCTCGCGGAGCCCGCCGCCGACGCGGTGAACATGGGGCGTGACGAACACGACCCGCTCCTGCACGTCGGCGGCGATCGCCGCCGGATCGAGGCCGGCGATGCGGACGATGTCGGCCTCGCCCCCTGCCGCGACGAGGTTCGCCCGGAACGCGGCGGCGAGGTCGCCCTTCGTGAAGAGCGTCGTCGGCACGACATGAAGGCCGAAGCGATCGTCGAGCCGGGCGAGGCGGGCGGCGAGCCGCGAGTGAAAAGCGGCGACCTCGCCACACCGCCAGGCGATCCACGGCTTCAGCAGCGGCCCCTCGACCAGCCGGGCGCGTTCGGCGAACCGGCCGTCGCCCTCCACCACGACCGGGGGCGCGGCCAGCGTGGCGGCAAACCGTGAGAACGTCGCGTCGTCGAGCGCCCAGGCGATGCCGGGGAAGTGGAGCCAGCCGTCGTGAGGCATGAGGAGCGCCACGCCATCGACGGCACGCTGGCCGCGGAGTCGCGTGGCCATGTCGATCACGATCTCCTCGGTGGCGGCCTGGACCCGCGGATCGAGGATGTTGTAGTGGGGGCTGCCATCGGCGAGCAGCCGCGGCCGGCCGTCACGGCCCAGGCAGGCGATGCCGGGCGACACGACGCCTTCGGAGGCCAGTGCTTCCACGGCGGGCAACGGGGCGTCGAAACAGAGGCCGGGCACCAGTCCGAGCCCGTAGCCGGCATACGTCCGTGCGAGCATGCCGAGCACGTCCCTGACGGCCGGATCGCACGAGACGACGGAGCCTCCACACGAATCCCACCGGGGCGACTGCCGCGTGAGGTCGGTCGGCCAGAGCGCCGCCCCGCCGGCGTAGGCCGTCACCAACGCGCCGCCCGCGGCCTGCGATCGCAGCAGTTGGGCCGAGTGCCGGGCGGCCGCCACGTGCGTGAGCCAGTCGGACGTCGGTTTGCCGGAGCCCGCGCCGATGCGATCCGCCCCACCAAACTCGCGGGCCAGCTCGGGACTCGCGATGAAGGCATACGTGCGCCGGGGCGGCGCTTCGCCATCGAAGAGGGAGCTTCGCCGCTCGACGGACGCGACGGCAGGCAACTCCGGCGGCCCCACGAACACCCGCACCCGGCCGAACGTGGCACTGGAACTGGTCGATGGATTCGAGACGATGACCAATGGATTCTTCGTCGTCGGCCAGAAGACAAAGCGATGGGTGCCGAGCCGCGGGGCCGCCTCGATGAACCGCGACCGACTGACCGCGAAGCCGCCCGCATGCCGGGGCTCAACCGCCACACCCGCCGCATCGGCCTCGAGCACCGTCAGCCCGACGGTGGCATCCTGATCGTCCGGGTAGTCGATCTCCACGGCGTGCGGCAGGCCCGGCTGCAGGCCGGCCAGCACGATGCCCTCCCAGACGGGCACGCCGGCCGCCTTCGCGGCCGGCAGCCGCAGCATCGGGCCCAGCGGATGGGTGGCCACGACCGAGTGTCCCGTCGCGAGCAGCCCGCTGAGCCTCGGCACGATCGCCGACACGTTGGGCAAAGACACGTGCGGCAGCTTTGGCAGCGGCACCGAGGGCAGCGGCACGTTGGGCAGCGGCATCCCCGGCAGACGGCGCAGACGCTCATGAAGCCGCGGACTGCCGGGATCGAGCTCGTAGATCGCCTTCCACTCGCCGGGGGGTGTTTCCTGCGGCGCGTCGGCGACGGCCACGAACTGCAGGGCCCGCGCACCGATCGGCCGCGACCAGCGGAGACTGCCGCGAATGACGGCCTCCAGCTCGACGTCGTAAACACCCTCGCCATTCGGCAGCGTGACGTCGAAGACCACGGGCTCGAAGGGGGTGAGCGCCACGCCTTCCGCCGACGCGGAGCCGGACTCGGCCAGCGGCACGAGCACGATCGTTTGCGTGGCGAGATCGGTCGGCCGCCGCGCCGGCCGCAACCGCATCCGCAGTTCCACGGCGTTGCCATGCGGCACCGTGGCGGCGAGCAGCGGCTCGACCCGCAGGCGGAGGAGATCGCCGGGACGGCGTACGAATCCGATGGCATCGCTCGAGAAGCCGCCGTCGGGGGTCGTGGCCACGGTCACGCGGAGCGCGTCACCCGGAGTCGGCTTCAGGGTGAGCCGGTTACCAAGACCGTCGAGGGCCCGCTGAGCCGGTGCGGCGAGAAGTTCGGCAATCGGGATGTCGATCGTCGCGGCGGGCTGCGACGCATTGGAGCCCGCCAGCCGGACCACGACCCGCGCATCCCGCCAGTCGGCAACGGTGAGCTCGACCCCGTCGTTCGCCACGGCACGCGGCTGACGCACGACGAGGGCTCCGCCAACCTCGTGAACCATGGCCGCGGCATCCGCCTCCACCGAGAGCGTCCGCCACGTGAAGGGGACCCTGGTCGCGGCCGCACCGACGACCTCGATGTCGCCCGCCCACGGCTGCGGGGTGCCGCCACCCCACTGGATGCGGACGCTCACGGGTCGCGGCTCCTGCGCAGACGCCGCGGCACCTCCGGCCATCACGCCGAAGAGAGCCACCGCGATGAGTGCGCGGATCGACGCCATCGAAAACTCTGAGGACCGGTGCACGGGGACTCGTGGCACGGGAAACCACGAAC
>SXHR01000018.1:0-13595 GCA_005773625.1 Planctomycetaceae bacterium
CTGCTTGCCGGCGAGATCGAGGTCGTGCCGCCACTGGGCGGAGTGGAAGACGGGCCCCTCGAATGCATCGAGGCCGGGCAGATCCGGCCGCTTCGGCACGTGCAGCGCACCGACGGCTGAGACGACGACGCGGGCGGTGAATCGGCGACCGTCGTGGGCGGTGAGCCGCCACCGACGGGAGGATTCGTCCCAGACGATCGTCTCGATCGGCGTTTCAAAGGAGATCTGCCGGTCGATGGCGTGCTTGGCGGCCACCCGGCGGAGATAGGCGAGAATCTCGGGCTGCGATGCGTAGGTCCGCGACCAGTCGGGGTTTTGCTCGAACGAATAGGAATAGAGGTGCGACGGCACGTCGCAGGCGCATCCCGGGTAGGTGTTGTCCCGCCAGGTGCCACCGAGCGACGGCGCCTTTTCGAAGATTCGAAAATCCCCCCGCCCCTGCTCCTTCAACTTGATCGCCATGCAGATGCCGGCGAACCCCGCGCCGATGATGGCGACGCCGATGTCGGGCTCGCCGGGCGGCGGATGAGCGGACTGAGGCCGGGATGCCATGGCAGGGAAAAGTACCCCCCCTCGGCGCGGGGAATCAAGGGCGGTTTTCGTCGTCGGCTGCGGGCTCCCCCGGCCCCCGCGGCTTCAGCCGGCGACCCGCAGCATCCACACGGCGAGGACCGCCCGCGCGGTCCACGCCAGAGTGCGAAACCAGTTGCCGCGCACAAGCGCGGCGACGAGTTGGGACCGGTGCCCTTCTCGCGCCAGCCGCGCATGCAGCGGCATCTGCACCACGAGCGTCGATGCCCAGATCGCGATCACCAGCAGCATGCCGCTGACGGCGGCCGCACGGCCCACGCCCGGCGGGGGGGCGATGGCGATCAGCGCCGCCGTGGCCATCTCGACGAGCATGAAGGGCAGGACGACCCATGTCGTCCGCCGCTGGTTTTCCAGGGCGTAGCCCGGTGCGTCATCACCCGTCGTGATCGCAAAGAGCGGGTAGTGGACGACCTGCACGAACCAGATCAGCCCGCACATCGCCCCCGATGAGACGGCCTGGGCCGCCAGGATCGAGTCGAGCATCGTCCATTGCACGGCGTCAGTCACGATGCGAACGTGCCCTCCAGGCATGCATGAGAATCATGCCGAACGGAATCCACCACAGGAGATCGTTGGTGGGGATCGTCACGCCGAAAGCCGGCGGCACCTCACCCCGCAGCACCCCGGAAACGTAACCGAGCGGTCCGAAGATCTTGCCGAGAAACCCGACCAACACGATCGGCCAGTGCCGAACCGGATCCGGGGCCGCGGCCAGATAGCCGACGCCGTAGACGCCCACGATCATGCCCACGCACTGCCAGATGAACGGGTAGTTGGGGGCCGCCATGCCCGTGAGGTCGAAGAGCCAGCCCGGCATGAGGACCGTGAGCGCACCCCACGCGAGGTTGTAGATGCCGGCTGCGACGAGCCAGCGGCGCATCCAAGTCGGTGTGTCGGCCATGCTCGCGGCGCTCGCCAATGGTTGGGGGAAAAATCGCGGGTTGGGGGAAAAGTCGCGGAGTGAAGCCGGGCCGCTCGCCCAGTCCGCGAACGGACGCTGACAGGATAGCCGTCTGGCGGACCGGGAAACACTCCACGACCTGACGCTCACACGGGCCGCTCGTCTTCGGGGAGCGGTTCGATTCTGGGAGTGCCGCCGCTCGTCCTGCTCGAGACCCGGTAATACTCCCAGCACGACTCCCGGTAGAAGTTGAAGCCCACGAAGACACCGATCACGTTGACACCGTCTGAAATCGCCTGGTCGACGAGCACGGAGAGGCCGGTCACGGCCGCTCTCGCCCGCCGGGGGGCCAGAGCGTTGTGCCTGGGCCGAATACCCTGTTCCCAGAGCCCCGAATTGCGGCAGTAGTCGTCCGCCTCGTCATGGGTGCGAAACAGGGGCAGAAACTGGAACGGATCACCGGTGGCCTGCCGTTGGGAGCCGATCATCTGGGGGTGACCAGAACGGACGAGATGCCAATCGGCGGCGGACATCGGCACTTCTCCGGCGAACCATGATCCGGCTCGTGGTCATGATAGGACCTTGCCGCAGCTCACCCAGCGACCGGGCTGAAGGGCGTGCGCAGACCGTGGAAGAAGTCGGCTCGAGCTGGCTGCGAAGATCGTCGTCCGGAGCGCCCCCCCCGACGTTTCCACCGCTCGATCCAGTGGACAAAGCTCATGGATGGCTTTGTCCACAAAAAGCTAGAATCTGACGACCCAGGTTACCATTTCGGCTTACCATTTCGGCTCACGCTTCCGTCCCGTCCTGCGACCCCCACCCCCCTCGAGGCTTCATGAACGACGCAGCCTGCCCGCCGGTTATCGCCGGAGAAACGGTCGCGGTGACCGGGGCCACAGGCTATGTCGGGGGTCGGCTCGTGCCGGCGCTCCTGGAGAAGGGATACCGGGTCCGCTGTCTGGTGCGGGAGCCACGGAAGCTCGACGCCCGGCCTTGGCGGCACCACGAGAATGTCGAGGTGATCGCGGGCGATCTCGCCGACACCGTGGCGGTGGCCACGGCCCTGCGGGGCTGCCGCGCGGCCTACTACCTCGTGCACTCGATGGTGGCGACCGGCGGCACGTATGCGGATCGCGACCGGGAACTCGCCGCCGGCTTCGCCCGAGCAGCCCGGGATGCCGGCCTGTCACGGATCATCTACCTCGGCGGCATCGGCGAGATGGGGCCGGACCTCAGTGAACACCTCCGGTCGCGGCGGCAGGTCGAGCAGGAACTCGCCTCGTGCGGCGTGCCGGTGACCACCTTCCGGGCGGCGATGATCATCGGGGCCGGCTCGGCCTCGTTCGAGATCCTCCGCTACCTGGTCGAGCGGCTGCCGATCATGGTGACACCCAAGTGGGTGACCACCGAATGCCAACCGGTGGCGATCACCGACGTGCTGCACTGGCTCGTGCACTGCCTCGAGGTGCCCGAGACCGCCGGCAAGACTCTCGAGATCGGCGGCCCCGACGTGATGCCCTACCGGGAACTGATGCGGGTGATGGCCGAGGAGCTCGGCCTCCGTCGGCGGATCATCCTGCCGGTGCCCGTGCTGACTCCGCGGCTCAGCTCGCTCTGGATCAACCTCGTCACCCCGGTTTCCTATCGAATCGCCCGGCCGCTGGCGGAGGGACTGAAAAACCGCGTGGTCGTCACCGACGACACCACCCAGCGGCTCATGCCTCACCAGGCCCTCGGCGTGCGGGAGGCGATTCACCGCGCGAAGGTGAAGATCGATCAGCATGCCGTGGAGACCCACTGGAGCGTCGCAGGGCCGGTGCCTGGAGATCCGTCCTGGGCGGGTGGCACCGTCTTCACCGACAAACGCGTCGTCGATATCGAGGCCGATCCCGCGAGCGTCTATGCGGCGGTCTGCCGAATCGGAGGGGGCAACGGCTGGTACGCCGGCGACGTGCTCTGGCAGCTGCGTGGCTGGCTCGACAAGCTCGTGGGCGGCCCGGGGTTGCGGCGGGGTCGGCGACATCCGGAGATGGTGGAGTTTGGCGAGGCGCTCGACTTCTGGCGGGTGGTGGGCATCGACCGCGATCGGTCGCTGTCGCTGAGAGCGGAGATGAAGCTTCCGGGCGAGGCCCAGCTGGACTTCGCAATCGAGGAGAGCGAAGCCCGCTCGGAGCCGCCGCTCACCCGGCTGGTCATGACGGCCCGCTTTCGTCCCCGAGGGCTCCTTGGCCTCCTCTATTGGTATGCCGTCGTGCCGCTCCACGAACTGGTCTTCGGCGGCATGCTCCGGGGAATCCAGAAGACGGCCGAGGCGATGCATCGCTCGAAACTCATGACGGGTGGCGAGCCCAAGTTGCAGGAGGCCGCCCCGGGCTACGGCCGCGCCCGCCTCTGGCTGGGGATGAGCGGTGTGGGCACGCTGGTCGTGCTGGCTTCAGTGGGGCTCACGCTCGGACTGCCGGCCCGGATCCTGCCCGTTGCGGACGGGCCGCTCCAGAGCCAACTCGCGTGGCTCGCCGCCTTCGTGCTCTCCTACGCGGCCATCCACGTCCCCTTCGATCTCTTCGGTGGTTACCTCTTGCCGCGGTGGTATGGACGGCGGCATCCGCCGCTGGGCCTGTTCTTCGCGAGGCTGGCCCGGGGGGTGGCCGTTCACGCCACGGTGTTGTTCACGACGGCGGCCGTGCTGCTCCTCGCAGGGAGGGCCGGCGGAGCGCTGGGGGTGATCGTGGCGGGGGCGGCGGTGGTGCTCGCGTTGCTCTGGGGGCGAATCCCGCTGGCGACCGCCATGGCCCGGCTCGAACTCACGCCGAGCCTGCCAATCCTCGAAGAACCGATCCAGAAGGACGCGGCGGTGACGACGATGCTGCCGACCTACATGGGCGAATCCGACGACGAGGGCTTCACCGGCGCGGTCGTGGGTGTGCTGCAGCCGCGGTTTCACCTGCTGCCGATGCGGTGGCGAGAGGGGCTCGATCCCCAGGCCTTCACCGTGGCGGTGCGGCGGCGGCAGATGGCCGTGCAGACCGGGGAATGGTGGCGGGGCCGGATGCTGGCGATCGGCTTCACGCTCCTCGGTATCGCCCTGACGGCACTCATCATCGGAGATCGGCGGCTGGCCACGGCCGAGGGGATCGTGAGCTACAGCCTCGTGTTCACGCTCTGGTCTTTCCTGGGACTGCTGACCCTTCCCACGCCCAGCCGCCGCGGCGTGGCCGTGGTGGACCAGAGCCTGCTGGCGGCCGGCTGCCGTCGTGATGCGATGGCGCGGACCATCGAAATGCTCGACGACCTGCAAGACCGCGAGCGGCAGCGGAGTTCCCTCGTCGAGACGATCTTTCATCCGGTGCCGAGCGTTCAGTCGCGGCTCCGTGGCCCACGTGCCGCCGGCACGACGGGCTCCTGGGATGCCGCCCGCTCCGCGGTGTACTTGAGCGCATCCGGCCTGGGTCTCCTGGGCAGGGCGGTTCATTGCAACTGCGGCCGCCCATCTCTCTGGACTTTCTTGCCGATCGACTGAGCCCCGACGGGATCGGAATTCCTCGGCGTGTCGCGTGTCGCGGTTGCCCCCAGCCGTGGGCCGGGCCGTCACGGCCGGATCGCCGTCCCGAGAACCCGCCAGACTTCGCCGGGGCTCGTGCGTCCCTCGAGCACGAGTGATCCCGCCTGCACGAAGAGCGGTGTCATGCCGTTGTCGATGCCGATCCTGTAGAGCTCGCGACTGTCGGCCTTCCGCAGGATCGCCCGCCCGACATGGTCGCCGCGCACGTCGAGAAACTCGCTGATCATCGCCCTGCCCCGGTAGCCGGTGCCGTTGCACTGCGGGCAGCCAACCGGGACACGGACGCGGTCGAACTCCATGCCGTGCATGTCGGCGGGATCGGCCGACTCGCGGGCGCAGCGGCCGCAGAGCGTCCGCAGAAGCCGCTGCGTCAGCACCGTCGTCAGCCCGCTGCGGACGAGAAACGGCTCGATGCCCATCTCGATCAGTCGCGTGACCGCGCTGGCGGCGGTGTCGGAGTGGAACGTCGCCAGCAGCAGTTGGCCGGTGAGCGAGGCCTGGATCGCGAATTCCGCGGTGTCACGGTCGCGGATCTCGCCAACCATGATCACTTCCGGATCCTGTCGCATCAGCGACCGCAGGCCCGTCTTGAGGTCGAACCCCGACGCCTGATCGACCTGACTCTGGGCGACGCCCGCGACGGGCACCTCGATCGGGTCTTCGCTCGAGACGACGCTGCGCGAGCCGTTGGTGGAGGTGACGATGTGCCGCAGGCAGGCGTAGAGGGTCGTCGACTTTCCACTGCCGGCGGGGCCCGAGATCAGCATCGCCCCGCTGGTCTCGACGAGCGCGTCGCGAATGCGACCGGTCAGTTGTGGTGGATTCCCCAGCTCCTCGAGCGTGGACAGGTCGCGATGATGGCCGAAGAAGCGGAGCACGGTCCGCTCCCCGTGCATGGTGGGAAACGTGCTCACGCGGATTTCGCGGCCGTGCTTCGGCTTGGCGATGCGGCCCTCCTGGGGCACGTCGCTCTGGTAGGTGAGCAGGTCGGCAAGGATCTTGAGCCGGGACGTGATGGACGAGGCAACGCCCGGGGCGACGACGGCGACGGGCTGCAGCATGCCGTCGTGCCGGAAGCGGACGTCGAGGCCCGCCTCGCAGGGCTGGATGTGGACGTCGCTCGTGCCGACGTCGTGGGCGAATTCCAGCAGCGTATCGACGGCCCCCGTGGCGTAGGCGGGGAGCATGGGGTTCATCGACGCGAGCCGCCGCCGGGCCGTTTCGAGGGCCGCGGTGAGATCGCCGTGGGCGGCTGGAGGGCCGTGAACCGCCGCCACGGCGGTCGGACCAGGCATGCCGTGGCCGGCGGGCGAGATCTCGGTCATGCGCCCGGCCCCCGGAGCATCTGGTCGATCGCCTCGGGTCGGAGCTTGGAAACGTAGGTGTTGAACAGCCGGAAGATCATCATCACCAGCAACGCGGCCACGGCGATCCACACGATCGAGGACACGATCTGCGTGATCATCGACATCGCGAACTTCACCTTCATCCGCATGACGCGGAAATGCTTCTCGAGCGTCCCGGCGAGCCGCCCCGACTCCTCGCCGAGATGCACGGCTTCGACGGTGTCGAACGAGAAGAGGCCGGTGTCACGGAGCACTTCGTGCAGCTCGCGACCCTGAAGCACCGCCTCGCGGGCCCCGTCGGCCTTCGCCTTGAAAGCCCGCGACGCGGAACTCTTGAAGCTCAGCGCGATGGCACCGGCGGCCGGCACCCCCGACTCGACGGCGAGTGCGAGCGACTGCACGAACGTGGCTTCGTCGAACGTGAGGAGCGTCCGCCCCAGCACCGGCACGCGCACGAGCAGATCGCCCAGGAACGCGAGTTGGCCGTTGCGGATGAGGATCCACAGCGACACGCCCACCGCCGCCGCCGTCAGCACCCAGCCCCAGAAGATGGCCAGGCCCCGGGCTCCGGCGAGGCCGATCCCCAGCAGGTCGGCGGCCTCGGGCGTTTCGGAAGCCACCACCGACGGGACATAGATCAACACCGACACCACGACGAGCGCCAGTCCCAACTGGATCATCGGCCAGATGATCGATCCACGGAAGGTGTCCTGCAGTTCGGCGACCTCCTTGTAGTAGACGGCCATCCTTTCGAGCACCGTCTCGAGCCGCCCCGACTCCTCCCCCACCTCGATCAACCGGTGGAAATTCGGGGGGAAGTAGTTGCCCTGCTCCCTGACCGCTTCCGTCAGCGAGGCCCCCTGGCGGATGCGCTCGGCGACCGACCGCATGTGGCGGCCGTGCCGCGACCCCGCATCGGCCGCCTCGCGTTCGAAAATCCGGAACGGATCGTGGCCGACGTCGAACGCCACCCCGACCCGCTCGCACAGCAGCCCCAGGTCACGATTGCCGATGCGGGTGATCATGTCCGCGGATTTCGCCGGAGGAGCGGGGCACTTCCGCAGAATGTACGGAGCGGTGTTTGGGGAATGTGACCGGCGGATGAGAAACTCGTGAGCGGGTGCCCGGGGGGCGGTCGCTACATTGGGGCCGTCGTGGCGGCAGGCGCGAACAGGCGAGGTGGTCGTGGCGGTCGGTCTTTCCTTCACGCAGTTCGGATCGGGCGAGCCGCTCGTCATCCTCCACGGCCTGTTCGGCTCCAAGCGGAACTGGGCCTCCGTGGCCGCGAAACTTGCCGCGGACCGTCGGGTGATCGTGGTTGACATGCGGAACCACGGCGAGAGCCCGCGGCACGACCGCCACGACTACCCGGCGCTGGCCGCCGACGTGGCCGCCCTGATCGACCGGGAGGTGGGGGGGGCCGCCGCGGTGCTCGGCCACAGCATGGGCGGAAAGGCCGCCATGGTCCTGGCGGTCATGCAGCCGGAACTGGTCGAGCGGCTCGTGGTCGTGGACATCGCCCCGGTGCGGTCGAGCGGCACGCTGATCGACGTGGTGCGGGCCCTGCGCGACGTGCCGCTCGCCGACTACTCCCGCCGCGCCGAGGTGGAAACGGCACTCGCCGGGGCGATCCCGGATCCCGCCGTGCGCGGGTTCCTGATGCTCAACCTCGCCAGCGGCCCCGACGGCTTCGCCTGGACCGTGAATCTCGAGGCCCTCGAGCGAAACTTCGACGAGATCCTGGGCTTCCCCGCGCTGCCCGCGGGCCGACGATTCGTCGGACCGACGCTGTTCGTGGTGGGCGGGCGTTCCGATTACGTCCGACCGGATCACCACGCCGAGATCGAGCGGCTCTTTCCGGCGGCCGTGATCGATACGCTCCCGGGGGCGGGGCACTGGGTGCATGCCGATGCCCCCGGGCCGTTCGTCGGGGCCGTGAGGCGGTTTCTGACGAGCGGCGCGGCGGGGTGATGCGGTCGGCTATTCGCCGATGTCCTCGGCCCAGAGCTCCGGATGGGCGGCCATGAACCGCCGCATGAGCTCGATGCAGCGTTCATCCTGCACGACCGTGAGCTGCACTCCCCGCTCCGCCAGCAGTTTCTCCTCGCCCATGAAGGAGCGATTCTCCCCGATGACGACCCGTGGAATCCCGTAAAGCAGGATCGCGCCGCTGCACATCGGGCAAGGCGAGAGCGTGGTGTAGAGCGTGCACTCCCGATAAAACGCCGCGGACCGCCGGCCCGCCCGCTCGAGCGCGTCCATCTCCCCGTGGAGAATGGTGCTGCCCTGCTGCACGCGGCGATTGTGGCCGCGGCCCGCGATCACGCCGTCGTGCACGACCACCGAGCCGATCGGGATGCCCCCCTCGGCGAGCCCCTGCTCCGCTTCATCGATCGCCGCCTGCAAGAACGCGTCCATGGCGTCGGATCATACCGACTCCGACACCATGGCGTCCATGTTCACGCGCGGCGGGACTCGGCCCCGACGCCACCGCCGAATGATTGTCACGACCGTCCCGAGAACCGTGGCGAGACCGAGCAGGTTGCCCGGCTCGGGCACCGCGGAGGTGAGCACGAGATTGTCGAGCGCCGGCGAGGCCACGGTCGTGGCCGTCGGCGAGACGATCTGCGTGGTGCGCTCGACGACCAGGGCCGCGATGCCGGGCGTGTTGAACGTGAACGTGGCGGCTGCCACTGGCACGTATTCCGCGTAGTTGGGTTCGCCCACCTGCCCGAGCGTGTTGCCGTTCGAATCGAGGGCTCGCGCCGTCCACTCCGCGGCGATCATTCCGGTCAGCGACTGCTCGGGATCCATCGCGATGCGTGTGAATGACAGGCTGGTCAGCGGCTGGGCGAACGTCAGCCGGTAGCCGGCCGGCGCAGCCGACGCGGATTGCTGCAGGAAGTTGAACGCCGAGGGGGGGCCGAAAAAATTCGGATAGAGAAAGACATTGGTCGTCGCATTGGCCGCCACGGGCCCCGGGGCCCCGACCACGTTGGAGACCGTGATGCCGTAACCGGCGAGATAGGTCGCGAGCGTCGCTCCGCCGACCGGACCACCCGCGGCATTCAGGGAGTCGAAGTTGACGAGCACGGTGGATGCTCTGGCGGCCACGGGGGCCCCGATGAGCATGACGACGAACACGAGCCATCGGACACGGCGACGGAGGAAGGTGGCACGGGGCATGGAAGGGCCTCCAAAGGAAGCCACAGGCTCGCACGATCACGGGGGCACACGACTTCCTCGGAAGTGATGCCGACGGCCCTGACGATCATGGCTGTGACTCTGGGGACTGCTGGAAGCGATCCCTGCACGGGGAACGCGCCGCATCCCGCTGGCGCAGCGAACCTGAACGCGGTGCCGCACGGTGCGACACTCGCGCATCGGCCTACGCTGCGCCGGGGCTTCGCACGTCGGCGAGGCGCCCAGCAACTCGTCTTCCGAAATCACCCACCCGGCGAGCCACTGCGGGCCAGACACCCGCGCACCTCTCCGGGCACGTCAAACCCTTCGAACCCGCGGGCTGCGAGGCAAGCGCGGCCCGCACATCAGCCATCGGGCAGGTGTTTTGCGGGCGACAACCCCGGCAGGACACCCTCATTCCGCCGGCCGTCGCGGCCTTGAGCGGCCGCACCCGCCCCGCTACCGTTTCCCCCTCCCCGGAGGCCCCGGCCATGCCCTTCGCCCGTCGCTCACCGCTGCTCCCGCTCGCGGCGCTGCTCCTCGCCGCCCTGCTGCGGCCCCACGCCGCTCCCGCCGCGGGGCCGCAGGCCACGATCGAGGGCCATCCCGCCCTCGCCCGTGCCCCTCGATGCACCACGACCAAGCAGGGCCGGCAGGGCGACCCGGTCAACATCGCGTTCGTCGGCACCGAGGAGGAACTCCACCACACGCTCGCGCGGGCCCGCTGGTATGCATCCGATCCGATCACGCTCCAGACCTCGCTGCGGATCGCGGCCGACGTGGTGCTGAAGAAGCCCTACGAGCACGCCCCGGTGAGCGACCTCTTCCTCTGGGGTCGCCGCCAGGACGTGGCCTTCGAGCAGCCGGTCGGTGACAGCCCCAAGCAGCGTCACCACGTGCGCTTTTGGAGGTCGCGCGAGCTCGATGCCGGCGGCGAGCCGCTCTGGCTGGGGGCCGCCACATTCGACGAGCGGGTCGAGCTCAGCCGCACGACCGGGGGCATCACGCACAAGATCGCCCCCGACGTCGATCGCGAACGCAACAAGCTCGTCCTCGATGCCCGCGCCAGCGGCGTGCTCGACGGCCATTACTGGGTCGACGGCTTCCATCGCGATCGCCAAGGTCGTAACGGCGGCGGCGATCCCTACTTCACCGACGGCAGGCTCGCCGTCGGCGTGCTCGATTTCCGCCGCTGATCGACGTCACCGCGGCCGCAGCACGGAGGTGTGCAGCCGGTCGTATTCGGCGGCATGCTTCTCGAGCCGGCTGGCGTAGAGCAGGACCTTCGAAACCGTCATCTGCCCCGCGTTCCCGACGGCGACACCGGCGAGGTGCGCCGCGATGCTCCCGCCGTCGGCCCCCTGCCCTTGATGCCGGGTGTGCTTGAACCGGCCGATCGTCAGGTGGGGCCGGTATCCGCGGGCCTCGGGGGGAAATCCGAGGGGCTCGAGCCGCGCGGCCAGCGCGTCGTAGAGCGACCCGAGGGCTTCGGCCCCCTCCTCGATGCCGAGCCATAAGACCCGTGGTTTTTTCGGGTCGGGAAAGCAGCCGACGCCGCCGAACGCGACCTCGAAGGGCGGCACCTCCCTGCATGCCGCGTCCATCGCGACGCAGATCCCGTGCAGGTCGGTCTCATCGACATCGTTGCCGAGGAAGTGCAGGGTGAGGTGCATGTGGGCCGGATCGACCCAGGCGGCTTCGACGCCCGCGCGTCGCAGCCGGTCGATGATCCGCGCGGCCACCGTGGCCGTCTCGCGCGGCGGATCGATGGCGATGAAGAGCCGAAGACGCGGTGGCATGCGGATACGCTCGGGGAGACACGGGGTCGGGCACGGCACGTGCATCGTGCCGGCACAGCCGGCCGAGAGACCTCCCGCTCCCGGCGATTGTAGCCAGCGACGCGGCAGAAGCCTGCCGCTCACAGGCAGCCTTTCCAAAGGGGCTCGATCGGTGGCAGACTCCGAGCCTCGTTCGACACGACGACGTGCACAGCCGCTTTTCACCCGGAGGCGCCGATGACGGGCCCCTTGCTCCACACCTGGAATCTCAATCTCGGCTACGCGAAACGCCTCGTGGCCGATATCCCCGACGACAAGATGACCCTCCAGCCGGCCCCGGACATGAACCACGCCGCATGGGTGCTGGGGCATCTGGCCTGCACCGCGGACATGCTTGCAGACATGATCGGCGCGCGGCCCGTGTGCCCGGCCGGCTGGGTTTCGCTTTTCGACTGGAACTCGAGCCCGTCAAGCGAGCCGAGCGCCTACCCGTCGAAGGCCACGTTGCTCAGGGCCCTGGAGGACGCCCACGCCGGAGTCGCCGCGGCCCTGCCCCTCGTCCCCGAGTCTCGCTGGCCTGAAACGACGCCGCTGGAGGCGGTGAGAAGTTTTCTGCCGACCCTCGGTGATTGCCTCGTGTTCGTGATGGCCGCCCACGAGAACATGCACCTGGGTCAGCTTTCGGCCTGGCGGCGGGTTCAGCGGATGGGGCGGGTCTGATCATGACCGCTGAAGAATCCATGCCGGCACCGCCCTTGCCCGACTCGTATTTCGAGAACGGCCTCCTCGTCTACACGGCGGCCTATCACCTGAAACGGGGCTCGTGCTGCGGCTCCGGCTGCCGCCACTGCCCGTATGAGCCCCGGCATGTCGAGGGCGCCGAGCAGACCCGCGGCTGACCGCCGTTTCGCGGCGTTGCCTGCGCGGGGTTCAAAGCCCCTCAGCCCGCCACCGCGCTTCAACCATGTCCGCCATTTCGCGGGCTTGGTCCTCGAGTTCCTGGAGGAGCTCGTGGTTGTCGTCGTCTTCTGCCCGGCGGGCGAGCGTGAGCAGATAAGCGGCCTCGTTTCGCCACGCCTTCAGCCAGTCCGGACGTTTCCAGACAGGCCGGTAGATCAGGCTTTCGAGCCGCAGGAATTCATCGCCGGAGAGGGTCATGATCGTCGAGTGTAGCTCGGCTCCGGCGGGGGGCGCGGGCGTGCCAACTCCCGGCTGGCGACAGCAGGTGCCGGGCTCACGCACGGCGTTGATCCAAGAGCTGCCGGGGCCGTTCACGAGCCGGACGGAGGCGTTGGGGGCCGCGGAGGTGGCTTGCCCACCGGTCAATGGACTGGGCGGAGGGCTCGGGAAAAATCCCGGCCACTCCGCCCAGCCGCGACGCCGACCTCTTGGATTGGACGCGGATGCTCCTGCCCGCTATCTCACCGCAGTCCGGCAGCCATCCCACGAGCGGCCTGCAGCATGCTCACCAGCACGGCCGCGCGGGGCGACAGAATGGTGAGGCCGTACATCATCCGCGCCTGCCGGGTTTTCGGCGGGGTGCTGACGAGGGCGGCGATGGGACTCACGCGCGGCGAAACGACGCCGAGGCCGCTGAGTCGTCCAGCGGGCGTGCGGAGGCCGCCCTTTTGGAACAGCAGCGCGGCGTTGCTCAACCGCGGGGCGATCAGGCCGAGCGGGCTTGCCGTGGGCATTCCCGGAAGGGTAGCCATTCCGGGAATGATCGGCTTGTTGAGGCGGGCCAACAGGCCGGTCGCTGCCTGGGCCGGGCTGACGGATGACGCAACCACGACCGTGGCGACGAGGCTGAAGACGATGGACCGTTTGAGAAGCATGAGAGACTCCAAAAAATAACCCGAGCAAGCGACGGCAGACGACGCGGACGCTTTGCCCACCGAGCGTTTTTGCTCATTCGTGGGATGCGTCCGGCTGCACGTCGGCCGAGATTCATTGCCTCGCTGCCGAAGTCAATCTGAAGCGTCGGGTTTCCCATGCATGCCGGCGATCAGATGCATGCATATCCCTTCCAGCCGTCACAAACCGATCGCTTCCCGTCGCAACCGAGGCGTGTCATCGCCTCTGCCGCCTCGGATGGCCGGCGGGAAGCCAGATTCCTCCCCGGCGGGAAGCGGGCGAAGTGCCCACGAAAGCGCCCACACACAGCAGGCCCGGGAGGGCTCAGGTGGGCACTCTGGGGCATCCGTGCAGGCGGCCGACCTGCCCGCCGCGAGCGC
>SXHR01000019.1:0-7284 GCA_005773625.1 Planctomycetaceae bacterium
GGCGCGTTTGTGTTTCCCGCCTATTCTATTGAGTAATAGGTTGAAAGGTCGCTGCGCTAAATTGATTGCGCTTGCAACCGCACCCATTCCAGCGCTTGTGCCTTTGTGGTCAGCAGCCGGTAGGCCCGCTGGCAGATCGCGACCCGCCGCTCCACGTCGGTCGCCTGCCCCTCCTCGTCGAATGCCATCACCACCACCGCCGCCCCATGGCTGCGGACGATGCGAGCCTGCTCGAGGAATTTCTCCTCCCCCTCCTTGAGGCTGATCGAGTTGACGATCCCCTTCCCCTGCACGCACTTCAGCCCCGCCTCGAGCACCTCGAACCGCGAGGAGTCGATCATGATCGGAACCTTCGATATCTCCGGTTCGCTCGAGAGCAGCGTGAGGAACTTCGTCATCACCTTGACGCCGTCGAGCATTCCCTCATCGACGTTGATGTCGATGATGTTGGCGCCGTTCTCGACCTGCTGGCGGGCGACGCTCAGCGCCTCCTCGTATCGCTCCTCCTTGATGAGCCGCGCAAAGGCCCGCGATCCGGTCACGTTGGTCCGCTCGCCGACGATGGTGAAACTGCTTTCCGGACGCAGCTCGAGCATCTCGAGCCCCGAGTAACGCGACCGCCGGGGCGGATCCGCCGGCCGCCGCGGCGGGTAGTTCCGCATCACGTCGGCAATCGCCTTGATGTGGGCCGGCGTGCTGCCGCAACATCCGCCGACGATGTTGAGCCAGCCCGACTGGGCGAACTCCTCGAGCACGCCCGCCATCATTTCGGGCGTTTCATCGAAGCCGCCGAGGGCGTTGGGGAGGCCCGCGTTGGGATAGCAGCTCACCAGCCGCGGGGTGATCCGCGACAGGTCGGCCACGTGGGTCCGCAGCTTCTCGGGCCCGAGGGCGCAGTTGATGCCGGCGCTCAGGAGATCGATGTGGGAGATGCTCGTCCAGCAGGCCTCCACCGTCTGAGCGGAGAGCGTGCGGCCCCCGTCGAAGATCGTGAACGACGCCATCACCGGGAGTTTCCGGCCAAGATCGGAGAACACCTGCTCGATGGCATGGAGGCAGCTCTTGAGCACCAGCGTGTCGAAGGCCGTCTCGGCCAGGAGGATGTCGACGCCCCCTTCGATGAGGGCCTCGATCTGCTCCCGGTACGCCGCCACCATTTCGTCGAAGGTCACGTCACGGTGGCCCGGATCGGCCACGTTGCCGGCGATCGAGAGCTGCTTGTTGGTGGGGCCGATCGACCCGGCCACGAACCGGGGCTTGTCGGGCGTCTTCGCCGTGGCCGCATCGGCAGCCTCGCGGGCGAGCCGGGCGGCGACAAGATTCATCTCCCGCGTGTAGGACTGGAGGCCGAAATCAGCCAGGGCCATGCTCGTGGCCCCGAAGGTGTTGGTCTCGACGATGTCGGACCCGGCCTCGAGGTAGGCGGCGTGGATGCCCCGGATCGCGTCTCCCTGCGTGAGCGTGAGGGCGTCGATGCAGTTCTTGAGATCGCGGTGATGCCCGGCAAACCGCTCGCCGCGAAAACCCTGCTCGTCGAGGGCGAGGGCGTGCACCATGGTGCCCATGGCGCCGTCGAGGATCGCGATCCGGCCGGCGAGAACTGATTGGAGAAGGTCGGAACGACTGGTCGGAGAGGTGGTCGACATCGACGGTCCACAAGGCTGGAAAAAGGCGCGAATGGCGGAAAATGGCCCGGTTTGGCCCAACCCGATCATAGGCGACTCGGTGGTCGGGGCATACTGCGACGGTTCTATCGCGCGATTGGCGGGCGCGGAGGGGCGCGGATGGGAAGAGGGCATCCCCCTTGGAGCGTGCCGCTCAAGCCCGTGCGGCGTCGCCGACGATGGAGGACAAGGGGGGGACGATGCAGGTTATCGCACGCATTCCAGATATCGGGACGTTTCAGGCCGAGCCCGGCGTCCCGGACGCGCTCCCCGCCACGGCCGTGGTGCCGGTGGCCGCTCCCCCCGGCGGGCCCAAGGCTTCGCGGCCCCGCTCTTCCCGTTCACGCTTTCCCATGGGTTCGGTCATGGCATTGGCAATCGTGGCGATGGTGGCCTGGATGCTCGCGTCCTGGACCGACGGTCGACGGGCAGAACGTGGCCGCGTCGAACGGCTCGCTCGAATGCGGTCCGCACCGATCACGACGGACACCCTCCAGCGATGACCCTCGATCTCCTCGACCAGGCGTTCATCGAGCGGTGGCAGTCGGCCACCCCCGTGGCCGACCCGAGCAGGCAAGCTCCGGTGAGCCGGTCGGCACCGACACCCGAGCCACCGCCGATCCCCGGACGGGGATTCGAAGCGGCGTCTTGCGACCTCGTCGACCGGCTGCTCCGGGCGGCCGGGCCGGAGTGGTCGGCCCTGGCCGACGCGATCGAGTCGGCACGCCGCCGCGGCCGCCGTGCGATCGCGATCGCCTCCTGCGAGCCCGGCTCGGGTTGCACGACGATCGTCTCGGCGCTCTCCCGCACACTGCACGACCGGGGGCATGAGACGGTCGCCTGCGAGGCCTCCGACATCCACGCCACCGGCCCCACCCACGACAAGAAAATCGTGCTGGTCGATGCGGGCGTCTGGTTTCCGCCGGGCAGGATTCACCGCCATCGGCTCCTGGTCGCAACCGCGGGGTGCGACGCCGCGATCCTGGTCCGCAGGGGCAATCGCCCGGCCCCGGCCGCGTGGGCCGTCACTCTCGAGGCCCTCGGCATCGAACCGCTCGGCGAGGTGGTGTCGTTCGCGCCTCCGGTGGGCGGCATGGGCGATCCGGGAGCGACGCCATGAGGGAATCGATGGGCGAATCGCCTTCCGTCCCCACGCTCACCCCCACGCAACACGCCGCGCTCGCCAAGATCGCCTGCGGCATTTCCCGCCCGGGGGGCGTCTCGCTGCTCTGCGGTCCGCGGGGCGTCGGCAAGACCACCGTGCTCGCCCAGCTGGCATCCGCCCGTCAGCTGCACTCGCTGTCGGTGGAGATTCGCGACTTTGCGGCATGGCTCGGCATGGCCGAATCCGGCTGTCCTGACTTTCCCGACGTGGTGGCCGCCGACGACGCCCACCTCGCCACCGATGGCGGCATCGCCATGCTCCTCGCCTCCTGCCGCAAGCGACAGCCCACGGCAAGGGTCGTGCTGGCCGGCGAGGGACGGCTGCTCACGCTGGTTTCCCGCGACAGCCGCGTCGAACAGGCGATCCATCTCCGCGCGAGCCTCCGCCCCTGCACCCTCGTCGAGTCGGTAGGCATGCTCGCCGCCACGCTGGGCACCACGGCGACGGATCAATCGGTGCATGCCGCCGTCGCGACCATTCACGAAATCGCCGCCGGCATCCCCGCGGCCATGCTCCGGCTTGCGGAACTTGCCGTCGTGGTCGCGGCGTCGAAGCCGGATGGGACCATCACTCCGGCCGACATCGAGACGATCCACCGCCGGCTCTCCCCTCAGGCCGCCTGACCGACACGGTGGGCGAACGCCCCCGGCCACCGGCAACGCCTGAAAGGTCTAGCTGAGGCCTGCGGCGGCGCGGGCGAGCATCACGGGAACCGAGTCCTCGCCGGGAGGACCTTGCCGGCGGTCCGGAGCGAATGGTGCCGGATCGACCTCGGGAGTGCGGCCCTGGATGAGATCGGCGACCATCACGGCCGTGCCGGTCGATTGGTGGAGTCCCGCCCGAAAATGCCCCGCTGCGACGAAGGCGTTGGCGAGGGCCGGCAGGCGGCCGATGAACGGCAGGCCGTCGGGCGAACCGGGCCGCAGCCCGGCCCATGATTTTTCGGGCGGCACGTCGGCGATGTCGCCGAGAAGGTCGATCGCCACGCGTTGCAACCGCTGGATCGCCGCGGCGGTCGGCACCGGCGCGTAGCCCACGTCCTCGAGCGTGGAACCGACGAGCAGGTGACCGTCCTCACGGGGCACGAGGTAGTCGAGGCCGAGGTTCACGATCCGCTTGAACGGCTGTTGCGGCAGCCGCAGGAGCACGATCTGCCCGCGGATCGGCCGCGTGTCGAGCGCCAGCCCCACGACCTCCGCGAGCCGGCCGGACCAGGCGCCCGCGGCAACCACATACACCGCCGCTTCGACCCGCTCCGACACGCCCTGCACCTCGGCAACGACCCCCGTGATTCGTCCGCGGTCCACCGTGATCGTCGAGACATCGGCCCCCCGGGTGAGCACGACGCCGCGATTCACGCACGACTGCTCGAGCGCACGCAACTGACGAGGCGGGCGAAACTGGTGCTCATCGGCGAGGAGCAGGCCGCCGCGCACCGCGCCCCTTGCAACCACCCCGGCCATGGCCGGCTCTGCGGCAGCGAGCGCAGCGGCGTCGAGCACCTCGCAACTCGCCCCCCTGGCGAGCCAGCTCCCGGCCTCCGTTCGCAGCCGCTCCAGGGCGGCGGCGTCGGCCGCGAGGTGCAGTCCGCCGCAGCGTCGCAGGCCGTTGTCGATCCCGGTCTCGTCGAGAAGTTCCCTGGCCCACGCATGATGGAGCCGGTCGCTCCAGGCGGTGAGGGCCGCGGCGGGCGACATGCCGGCCCCCGACGGGGCCGGGGGGAAAATGCCGACCGCCGCCCAGGAGGCGATCCCCTCCCGCGTGTCCCGCGAGAGCACGCGGACGGAGATGCCGCGGCCGGCGAGTTCCCGGGCGATCGAGAGCCCGATGATGCCCCCGCCGATGATGCAGCAATCGGTCATGAACGGGTCATCAGGCGTTGGTCGGGATATCGGGGGTGTCGGCGATGTTGACCCACACATGCACGTGCGGCGCGCCGCGGAAGTGCCAGACGAAGGCCGGCCCCTCGAGCCGCCAATCGTCCCACACGCCATCGTCGCCGATGTCATTCTCGCGGTAGAAGGCGAGGCGGCAGCGTTCGAGCCCTCCCTGCTTCGACAGGCAGCCTCGGACCTCGTCGCGATCGACGGTGCGATAGGGCTCCAGCAAAACACCCAGCACCCGCTCGAGCTCGCCGCGCTGATCGGCCGAGAGTTCGGAAACCGGGATGCCCGCGGGCTCCTCTCCCCTGCCCCGAAACGCGATCGCATTTTCAGCGGGCGGCCTGGCGACGAGCGCCTGCTCCCGCTGCTTGCCGTCGAGCATCGTGCAGACGGCATTGGCCGCCAGGGCCTGGGGCCAGAAGACGTTGCCGGGGTGGTCCTTCTCCTCGTTGAAGCTGCCGGCATCGTGGCCGTAGAAAATCGGGCCGCCGAAGGCGACGTGCCCGGCCGAGTCGCCGTCGCACCGCAACGTCATGTGGCGGCCGGTCAGCAGAAACTGGAACTTTCCGCTGCCCGGTTCGCCGAGAAGGGCGATCGACTGGCCGTGACCGAAGCCGCCGGTGTCGTCCTCGAGTTGCCTGTCGAACCGGGCGTGCCAATCCGGCTCGATGAGCTGCTCGAAGATCTCACGGACGAGCTGCCGCTGGTCGTTCGTGAAGAAGTCGCTCGCGACGGCGGGCTTGGTGGCGTTCCAGTTGTTGCCGACGCGGGTCCGCAGCAGCCCGAACTTCGGGTGCACATGGTCCCACGGGAAGCAGACCTGCTCCCGCTGGGCGGGAGTGAGCGAGGCATGCAGCCGGGCGGAGAGCGACTCCGCGGTCACGGCGGCTGGCCCCTGCATCATGGCCGGAGAACGGCGTCCTGCGGTCACGATCGCACCTGCGGTGGCCGCCGCCGTCGCCAGCAGCCGACGACGGGAAATCCGGGAGTCTTGGCCAGGCATCGGGAGCCTCCTGCGCGGGTCGGGTCAGGCGGATCGGGTCAGGCGGGTGCCGGACCGCACTCCTTGCAGACTACGTCTTCCGGCGCCGCGATGCCAAACCCCGCCGCGGGGCTCCTGCCGCGCCGCGGGCCGGCAGCCGCTGGCATCCTGGACAATAGAACGTGGCCCGCTGCGCCTGCACGATGCGGAGAATGGCCGCGCCGCAGGTGGTGCACGCGGCGTCTTCGCGGCCGTACACCCGGTGGAGTCGCTGGAATCGACCGACGCGATTGTCGGCCGTGCGATAGGTCTCGTCGCCGATCGACGATCCCTCGTGCGCGACCGCTTCGGCGAGCAGGGCACGGGTGACGTCGGCGATCCGCTCCCAGGCATCGGGCGGGAGCCGGTGGCACGGCGACCGGGGATCGATCCCGCAGCGAAACAGAATCTCGGCGGCATAGATGTTGCCGATGCCGGCGACGGCACGCTGGTCGAGGAGCGCCACCTTCACCGCCCGGCGGGATGGCCCCAAGCGACCCGCGAGATCGGCGCCGCTCACGACGAGTCCATCCGGGCCGTGCTTGTGCGGCCCGCAGGCTGCTTCGAGGCCGCGGTCGTCGAGGAGCCGGATGGTTCCCAGCCCGCGGCGATCCCAGAAGAGCAGCCGCCGAGGCTGGCCGCCCCGGCCCCCCCCGGTGAAGTCCACCACCATCCTCACGTGTTCCTCGGTCGGCGGATCGACGACGAGCAGCAGGCCCGTCATCCGCGGCTCGACCGCGAGCCAGAGCCGCCCACGGCGGCCCGCGGCCCCGTCCGGGGAGAGTTCGAACACGATCCGCTTCCCGCGACGCTGGACGGCGGCGATCTTGTGGCCCACGATCCGTTTCCCGAGCGTGGCGGCCGGGGGCTCGATCGACAGCGGCCGGACGCGGCTGCGGGGAAACTCGACCGCCGCGATCCTCCGACCGGCCACGCCGGCGAGTCCCCGGCGCATCGTCTCGACTTCAGGCAGTTCGGGCATCGCTCGTGCGGATGGAGGCGGCTCGGATGGTGGCGAGGCCGGGGCAGGCTACAATCGGGCGAGTCCGTGGACAAACCGCCACGACTCCGTGCCGCGATCGTTCCGAGGAACCCTCCCATGGCCGCCAGCTCCGTCGCCGTCCCGCCGCTGCCCGCCGTGCCCGACGTCTACGGCCGCTTCGGCAGATTCGGCGGCCGCTACGTTCCCGAGACGCTCTCCGCGGCGCTCGACCAGTTGGAGCGGGCCTATGAAGAAGCCATCGCCGATCCGGCTTTTGCGGCTGAACTCGACGGGCTCCTGTCGGCCTTCGTGGGCCGGCCCACCCCCCTGCTCTTCGCCAAACGGCTCACGAAACTGGCCGGCGGCGCCCAGATCTGGCTGAAGCGCGAGGATCTGAGCCACACCGGTGCCCACAAGATCAACAACACGCTCGGCCAGGGCCTCCTGGCGATGCGGATGACGGTATCCCAGCCGAGGCGGACGCCGACACCGCCGCCGCGGCTCTGCGCCGGCTGCTGGACGATCCGGCCCGCCGCCAGCGCGCGGCCAATTTCGCGCGATCCTATCAA
>SXHR01000215.1:0-15242 GCA_005773625.1 Planctomycetaceae bacterium
CCCGGCGGCCTATTACGCCGACTGGATCAGCGTGGCACAGGACGAGGCGCGCCATTTCCAGCTGCTGAGCGCGCGACTCGCCGAGCTGGGCTACGCCTCCGGCGACTTCGACGCACACAACGGCCTCTGGGACGCCGCAGAGAAGACAGCGCACGACCCGCTGATCCGCATGGCACTGGTGCCGCGCGTGCCGCGGCGGGCCGCGAGCTGTTCGTGCTCGAGCGGGAGGATTCCTACATCGGCGTGTTGATCGACGACCTCGTGACCCGCGGCGTGGACGAGCCGTATCGCATGTTCACGAGCCGCGCCGAGCACCGCCTGGCGCTGCGGCACGACAACGCCGACCGCCGGCTCACGCCGCTGGCGTCGCGGCACGGGCTCGCCGAGCGGCATCGTGTGGAACGGCTCGGGGCCAAGACGGCCGAGATCGAGGCCACGCTCGCGGCGCTCGCCGTGCACCGCGTGCACGGCCTGTCGCTCACCGACCTGCTCAAGCGGCCGGAGTTCACCTGGGCCGACGCGGTGGCGGCGGTGCCGGTGCTCGCCGCGGTGTCGCGGGACGCCGCCGTGCAGATCGAAAACGACATCCGCTACGCCGGCTACGTGGCGCTCGATCGCGAGCGGATCGAGCGGCAGAAGCGGCAGGCCCAGCGGCTGATTCCCGAGGGCGTCGACTATGGCTGCGTGCGGCACCTCCGGGCCGAGGCCCGCGAGCAGCTCGCCCGCATCCGTCCGCGGACGCTCGGCCAGGCCGGTCGGGTGAGCGGCATCACGCCCGCCGATCTCGCCCTCGTGCTCATCCACCTCGAAGGCCGCGGCGTGTGAAGATCGTCCACATCACCGCCGGGGCCGGGGGCCGCATCTGCGGCACCTGCCTGCACGACAACACGCTCGTGCGGGCCCTCCGCGGTCGCGGCTGCGATGCGATCCTCGTGCCGGCCTACGTGCCCACGACCACCGACGAGGAGAACGTGGCCGAGCGGAAGGTGGTGATGGGGGGCGTCAACGTCTGGCTGCAGGAGCATGTGCCGCTGTTTCGCCAGACCCCGGCCTTCGTGGACCGCCCGCTCGACTCACGGCCACTGCTCGAGTGGCTCTCCGGCCGCACGGGCGGTGCGAAGGCCGCCGATCTGGGGCCGCTCACCGTCTCGACCCTGGAGGGCGAGCGGGGCCGGCAGCGGAAGGAGGTGGCGAAGCTTTCCCACTGGCTGGCCCGCGACGTGCGGCCCGATGTCGTGCATCTCTCCAACGCGCTGCTCATCGGCCTTGCCCGCTCGATCCGCGAGGCGACCGGGGCCGCGATCGTGTGCAGTCTCTCGGGCGAAGATGTGTTTCTGGATGCGATCCCCGAGCCGCATCGTTCGCGGATCGACGGCCTGCTCCGCGAACGGGCGGCCGATGTGGATCGCTTCGTGGCCTTCAATCAGGCCTTCGCGGCGGCGATGGGGCAGCGGTTGGCCGTGCCTTCGGATCGGATCGACGTGATTCCGCACGGCGTCGATCTCGACGCGTTTCCCGCCCAGCCGCCCGATCTGGCCGCGCGGCGACGGCCGCGTGGCGGCAGGCTCGTGATCGGCTTCCTTGCCCGCGGCTGTCCGGAGAAGGGGCTCGATCAGTTGGTGCGGGCGTTGCCGCTGGTGGCGGCTCGATACGACGTCGAAGTGATCGCGGCGGGGGCCACGGTCGAGGCCGAGCGCGGCTACCTTGCGTCATGCCACACGCTCGCCCGCGATCTCGGCGTGGCCGATCGGTTCCGCTGGCTGGGCCAGATCGACCGGCGGGCGAAGCTCGATCTCCTTCAGTCGATCGACGTCTTCGCCCTGCCCACGCCGCGGCCCGAGGCCAAGGGGCTTTCGGCGATCGAGGCCCTGGCTGCGGGGGTGCCCGTGGTGGCCTCGAACCACGGGGCGTTTCCCGAGTTGCTCGACGGCGAGCGGGCGGGCCTGCTGCACGAGCAAGCGAATCCCGCAGATCTCGCCCGCGTGCTCGCCGCCGTGCTCGCCGACGAGGAAATGGCCGGCCGCCTCGGCAGGCACGGCCATTCCCTCGCCCGGTCAAGGCACTCCGCAGCGGCCATGGCCGCCGCTCACGAGGCCCTGTATCGAGAGCTCAGTCGCCGGGATTCAGCGGCCGGCGGCGGAGCGTGAACGCCGTCGCCGCACGCCGTGAGGCGTGGGGCCGCGCTCGTGAAGGGCCGGCTTCAGCAGGCTCGTCCGCGACCGCGGGCCAGGAGCAGGGCGGCCACGCCGAGGCCGGCGAGCACGAGCGTGGCGGGCTCGGGCACGGCGCAAGCCTGTCGCTGTCGCACCTCCTCGCAAAGCCGCCCGGCGACGTCTCCCCCAAGCTGTTCCATGGACCGCGCGAGCGCGACTCGATCCGGCTGCGAGAGCACGCCGATCGAGTGGTGAACCAGCCTGCTGTCAATGGAAACCAACTTCAGCAGCCGAACAAATGGACGGCTTCGGGAGCCCGACCAATAAGGTGAGGGAGATCCCTGTACAAACGCAATTGTTCCGCAAGTGGCAATGACTCGATCGCTTTTTCGATTTCTTGAATCGTCATCATCTGTCTCGTCAATCCGGTTATGGGTCAGCGCCACTCGGCCGATATTATGGCTTTTGAGAGCCTGGCCGACAAAGGCACGGTCGTGATCGCTGCAAGCCCGGAAAGTCCGTTTCGAAAGCGCGATCTTCACTCGACCGTTGGCGCGTGCAACGCCACCGCCGCGACCGTCTTGCGGGCGATGTCGCGGGCCACGGTGGCATCGCCCCGCGTTGACCCTGCGGCGGGCCGTTCAGGAGGCCCTGCGCCACCGCGAAGTTGCGGCCGCGAGCACGGCTCCGTTTGCGGCGAGGGCAGCGAGGCAGGCCCGCGTCAGCCGTGTCCGGGCTTCCCGCTGCCTCCGCCGGCGATCTCGCCGCCGTGCTTCCGCTCCGGGAAGGCCAGCGACGCGGCCACGCTCGCACCGATCAGCGACACGATGACCACGAGCGACACTGCGGGATGAATGAGATGCCCCTTGGCGTGGGCATCCCAGCCCCCCTGGCCGGCGAGCCACTCGTTGTGCCGCGCCGCCTCGGCGATCATCTTGCAGCCCACGAACACGAGCACCGCCGAGAGGCCGTAGTTGAGGAACCGGAAGAGGTCCATCACGCCGGCCAGCAGGAAGTAGAGGGCCCGCAGGCCGAGGATCGCGAACACGTTCGACGTGAAGGCGATGAACCGCATGTAGTGGGTGCCCGGCGTGACCACGCCGAGGATCGCCGGCACGCTGTCCACCGCGAACAAGACGTCGGTGCTCTCCACCACGAGCAGCACCAGGAACAGCGGCGTGGCGAGCAGTTTGCCCCCTTCGCGGACGAAGAAGCGATCGCCCGCCGGCTCCTTGGAGACGGGAATGAACCTGCGGAAGAAGCGGATCAGGGCGTTTTCACCGGGCTCGTGGTCGCCGCCGCCGAGGGCCAGCTTGATGCCCGTGTAGATCAGGAAGCCGCCGAATACCCAGAGGATCCACTTGTAGCGCTCGACGAGTTCGGCTCCGAGGAGCACGAAGGTGAGCCGCATGATCACGGCGCCGAGGATGCCCCAGAAGAGCACGCGATACTGATACTTCAGCGGCACGCCGAAGTAGGCGAAGACCACGGCGAACACGAAGACGTTGTCCATCGACAACGACCACTCGACGAGATAGCCGGTGAGAAACTCGAGCGCCGGCTTGCTGCCGAGCCACCACCAGACCAGGCCGTTGAAGGCGAGGGCGAGGGCCGACCAGAAGAGCGTCCAGAAGGCGCTTTCGCGGAGCGACGGCTCGTGCGATTTCTTGTGGAAGACCGTGAGGTCGAGCGTCAGCATCACGGTCACGAAGACCGCGAACGCCATCCAGTGGATCATCTGGATTTCGCCGCCGAAGAGGGCGGAGGCGGACGTGTCGGCGAAAAGGTGCAAGGTCGCTGGTCCGGGGAGGGAGGGGGACGGAAGGAAACGTCTGCCGCGGGAATCGTAGCAACTCGCGTTGGACAGGCGGAAAAGTGGCGGGTCCGACCGGCGGTAAAAACTGCAAAATCACCCGGCCAAGGACCCGTCGGCGGAAGGAAAAACAAGGAACCGAAGCCGTCGGGGCGGCCTTGCGGGACAGCCCAAACCGCACGATCGCACCAAACCCCCCTGATTTTTTCCTGTTCGGCGTCCGGCACGCGGTGTGCAACGTAACGTCTCCATGCCGCGGGTGGTGGGCCCGCGGTTGGCCCGGCAGGGTCGCGGACCTTAGGCAATCGTCGCTCGGGTGTGGCGACAGACAGCCCCAGCACATCGCGGGGCCAAGCCGTCTTTCCGCGACCCGCCGGCTCCGGCCGGTGCTACCGTGCCGCCTTCACAAAGCTCGTCGTCATCGCGGCGAAGACGTCCGCCACGCGATCCCACTCCCGATCCTCAGCCTGGCAGAGAAACAGGTAGACGGCCGCCGGCGTTTCCAGCGTCCGGACGTGGGCCGTGTTGGTGAGGTCGAGGCAATAGAAGTTGAGATCGAATCCGGGCAGTTCGCTTCCCGCGATCAGGTCGGTGGCCGATTCGCTGTCGAGTTCCTGATAGTCCTTCTTCATCTGGCTCACGACAGCCGCCGCGAGTTCACGAGGGTCGCCGCCACCGGCATGGCCGCTGACCGACCAGAAGCCGCCCTCCGGCGAATAGACCGTGACGGTGGCGTAGCGGCCGTCGGCGTCGGTGGTGTCGACCGACCAGTTGTCGGGATAGTCGAAGGCGAGCCCGAAGCGATCGAAGTGCATGGAACGTCCCGTGAACGATGGAGGAGGCGAGTCGGAATTGTAGCGATTTCAGCCGCGCACGAGCGGTCTGGACCGTCGGAGGCCCGCCCGCTATCGTCCCGCCTCCGGACGGGCCAGAAATCCCGCCGCCCCAATCCCCTGCAGTCGTTCACGGCACTCGTTCGCATGGCACAGCCGCTCGGAACGGCCGCGGCCCATCGCCGCCCCGTCTCCGCCAACATCATGGACTACGCGATCCCCGCGGCCATCCTCCTGGCCGTGCTGGTGGTGCTCGCGCCCGTGCCGGCGGCCGTGGTGGACGTGCTCCTGGCGGTGAACCTCACCATCTCGGTGGTCGCCCTGCTCGGTGCCCTGGCGGCACGGACGCCGCTCGACATGAGCATCTTCCCCACGTTCCTGCTCGGAATCACGCTCGTCCGGCTCGTCCTCAACATCGCCACCACACGCCTGATCCTCTCGCGGGCGGCGATCGACGGGGCCGCGGCCGCCGGCGAGGTGGTGGAATCCTTCGGGGAGTTCATCGCCGCCAACAACCTCGTGGTCGGCGGTGTGATCTTCGCGATCATCGCGATCGTGCAGTTCGTCGTGATCACGGCCGGCTCGACACGCACCAGCGAGGTCGCCGCCCGATTCGCGCTCGACGGTCTGCCCGGCAGGCAGATGGCGATCGACACGGAGGTCAACGCGGGCACGCTCACCCGCGAGCAGGCCAGGGGCATGCGGCTCGAACTCCAGCGTCAGGCCGACTTTTTCGCGAGCATGGACGGTGCCGGTCGGTTCGTCCGGGGCGAGGCGGTGGCGAGCGTGGTCATCACGGCCGTCAACATCGTCGGAGGCCTGGCCATCGGCGTCATCGAGCACGGGATGGCCGTCGACAAGGCGCTCAGCGTCTATGCCCGGCTCACGATCGGCGACGGCCTTTCGAGCGCGGTGCCGGCGCTCTTCATCTCGGTCGCCACCGGACTGCTCGTGTCGCGGTCGAGTCAGGCGGTCGACCTCTCGCGGGAGTTCGGCCGCCAGTTCACCTCCCAGCCCCATGTGCTCGCGATCACCGGCGTGTTCCTCGCGATCCTGTCGCTCACCGGCCTGCCCTTCCTGCCGCTGGCGGGCATGGCGGCCGTCACGCTCACCGCTGCCGTCATGCTCGGACGGCGTCCACGCGGGAGTGCCGGGACGGACGAGGCGGCCGCGGAAGACGTGGGGCAGGCGAGTCGCGGCAAGGGGGCTCCCAGAACCGCGTCGCCCGCCGACGAACTCCTCGCCGACGACCGCGTGGCCGTGGAACTCGGCCGCGGCCTGATCGGGCTCGTGGCCAAGGACGGGCCGCTCCTCGAGCGGGTCTCGGCGCTGCGTGGCGCGATCGCGACCGACCTGGGCCTCGTGCTCCCGCAGGTCGCCTTCCGGGACGATCTGGCACTGCCCGCCCGCGGCTACCGGGTCACGATCGCCGGCGATGTCGTCATCGAGGACGAGATCCCCTCCGGCAGGATGCTGGCGATCCTGCCGCCGGGCGAATCGCCGCCCGACGCGGGTGATGCCGCCCTCGATCCGCTCACCGGCCGCGCCGCCACCTGGGTGAGCCATGCCCAGGCCGAGACCTGCCGCCGCCGGGGAGCCGCGGTGCACGACGACGCGGGCTGCGTGGTCCGCGCGGTCGAGGCCGCCGTTCGCCGCCGTGCCGATCGGCTCCTGACTCGGGATGCCGCCAACCGCCTCGTCGAGTCGCTGCGGACCGCACAGCCGGCCGTGGTGGAGCAGATCGTGCCCGGGGTGCTCACCGTGGCCCGAATCCAGCGGACCCTGCAATGTCTGCTCCGCGAAGGCGTGCCGATCCGGCCGCTCGCCGAACTTCTCGAAATCATGTCGGACCACGCCGCCGAAGCAGCCGAACCGTGGCAGCTCGCCGAGATCGTGCGTCGCCGGCTGGCAGGCACGATCTGCCGCCGGGCACGCGATCCCCAGGGCAGGCTCACCGCGGTCCGGCTCGCCGGCGGGGTGGTCGATACGGTGGCGCGTCCGTCCCGGGGCGCGGCCGGCGGCGTGTCGGCGAACCTCGGCGCCGCCACGCGGCGGGCCGTCCGCACCGCCATCGAGCGCGGCGGCCAGCCGGTGCTCCTCGTGCCCGCCGCGGCCCGCCGCGCGGTCCGCGAGGCGTTTGTCAAGCAACTGCCGGATCTCGTCATCCTGGCCGAGGAGGAGACCGTCGACGAGGACCGGCTCGAGGTGTTTGCGACCGTGGGCACCGCGGAGACGGTCCGCGCGGCCTGAGCGGCGTCGTGGCCGCGACAGGACACACGACTGGTCGAACACCCGGTCACACTGGAGAAACGACGGAAGGTGCAGGGGCACCACGAAAATGAATCAAGAGACCGTCTCGCGGCTGCCGACGAAAGAAAGTTCGTTGGTTCAGCCTGCTCGACGGTAGGAATGACCGGCACCTCATGGGTGTTGGTCAACGGTGCGGAGGTGTCCGGCGGAGCCGCGTCACCTGCGCAGTTGCGAACGGGAACCTGTCAAGGAGGATGACGTGGCACAGTACGCGCCCCAGATGTCGGCGGAAGAAGTCCTGGAGCTCTGGAAGCGGTTCAAGCAGGACCAGTCCGACGAGGATCTCCGCAACCGTCTGATCGAGCTTTTCCTGCCGCTCGTGAAGTACAACGGCGAGCGGATCTGGTCACGGCTTCCCGACGGCGTCGAGCTCGACGATCTCGTGTCGGCCGGCACCTTCGGCCTGATGGACGCCATCGACGCCTTCGACATGTCGCGGGGCGTGAAATTCGAAACCTACTGCGTGCCGCGAATCCGCGGGGCGATGCTCGACGAGCTTCGCACGATGGACTGGGTGCCGCGGCTCGTTCGCAGCAAGGCCAGCAAGCTCAACGAGGCCCTCAAGCAACTCGAGGCCAAGCTCGGCCGCGCCCCGGCGGATGCCGAAGTGGCCGAACACATGGGCCTGTCGCGCGAGGAGTTCGAAAAGCTGCTCATCGAGGCCAACGCCGTGAGCCTGGTGAGCCTCAACAAGAAATGGTGCGAGACCGACAGCTCGAAGGAAGTCCACGAGATCGACATCCTCGAGGACAAGAAGGGGGACGACCCGACGCGCCGCATCCAGAAGGCCGACCTCATGCGGCTCGTGACCAAGGGCCTCAACCGCAACGAGCGGCTCATCATCATCCTCTACTACTACGAGGAACTGACGATGAAGGAGATCGGGGCCACCCTCGACCTCTCCGAGAGCCGCGTCAGCCAGATGCACAGCGCGATCGTCGATCGGCTTCAGGGCCAGCTGGGACGCCGGAAGCCCGAGTTCGCGATGTGAGGAGGCGGGGCTGGCTGGGCGATCTGCGAGGGCCGGCGGCCGCCGAAATCGGCAGGATGGGAAAAACTGGCAGGAAAAAAATAGGGTGAAGTTTTCTGGCCGATGTGTCGATGATGAGAAGTTGGCCGCGGCGACCGGCACGTGAACATGACCGGCCGCTGTCCGACGACTGGAGTCGCCGGAACGCGGAAGCGCGGCAACAATGGCATGGAAAGGGAGCAGGTACCGAATCGCGATCGTCTCGACGAACCCTCCGACGGTGTGCCGCGTAGAAGCGGCCGTGTGGGGGACGAAGGGGATCGGAGCAAGGGCCTGTCAGGAGCGGAATCATGAATATCTTCAGTGTGTTTTCGACGCAGGGTTCGCAGGGCCTCGGTGCCGTGAAGGGTGTCGAGGCGGCGCGAGCGTCCCAGGCCGCTGCTCCGCAGCAGGGCGTGGGCGAGGTGCACGATGCCGTGACGCTGTCGGTCGATGGCGTGAGGGCCGCTGACGCGGCCGCCGACATCCGCTTCGACCGCGTGAACGCGATCCGTGCGGCGATCGCCGACGGCTCGTACGACACGGCCGACAAGCTCGACATCGCCCTCGATCGCCTCCTCGAGCGGCTCAGCTGAGCTCGTTCAGCTGAGCCAGGCGGCCGGGAGCCCTTTCCCGAGCAGACCGACCATGAGCGGCCGGACCGGTGACGGTCCGGCCGCTGGCATTTCCAGCTGCGGCCCGGCTCCCCGCGGGGGAGCCTCTGGCGTGGATGCCGGGGAAAGCCGACGTGCCGGCGACCGACTACAATCCCCCGTGGAGGATTGCTGAAATGGCCGTGGGCCCCGATTTTTCGCTCGGCAGTGTCGACGTGGCGCTCACGCCCGCGGCCCGGTTCGCCGAGTTTCTGCAGACCCGCGGCAAGCGGATCACACGGCAGCGTCGGACGATCGTCGACCACGTCGCCAGCCACCACGAACATTTCGACGCCGAGCAGCTGTTGGCCGATCTCCGCAAGACGCCGGAGGGTGCCCGGGCCAGCCGGCCGACGGTCTATCGCACGCTCACCGAAATGGTCGATGCGGGGCTCCTCAAGAAGATGGTGCTCGACGGTCGGGCCGTTTACGAGCACGACTACGGCTATCCGCAGCACGACCACCTCTACTGCACGGGCTGTCGCAAGTTGATCGAGTTCTCCAGCGACGAGGTCGCCCGGATCTGCGACGCGGTCGCCGGCCAGCATCAGTTTCGCGCGGAGTCGCACCGCCTGATCGTGAGCGGTCTGTGCTTCGATTGCCGCTCGAGCAAGAGCCGCAGCCGGCATCAAGACCGGGTCTGAACGGTTTCCCGTGGAGGCCGACCGGCGGCCTCCGGTCCAACCGACCGGCCGTGGGGCCGCGGGCGGCCCTGGCGTGCGGCTCGGGGCTGCCCGTACCTCGTCGCCGGACGTTCGCTGCGGGCATCCTGTCCTTCGCTCACTCGGATGCCGCCGGCACTCCGCCATCCTGGCTTCGCTTGGCGTCATACGCCGGCTCCGGGGCACGGGCAGCCCCTCGCTGAGTGCGCCCCACGCCTCATGGCGTTGGGCTTGCGCGGCACAACGCATTGGTGAAAGCCGACCGGCCGTGAGGCCGCGGGCCGCGGCTCGCGTCAGACCCGCAGGGCCGTCTCCTGAGCCCGCGCCGGGCAGGTCGCCAGGGCCACCTGCACCGCTTCGGCGACGAACTCCTCGACCTGCTGGGAAGCGCGGCCGGCAAGCTCGTCGGGCTTCATCGCCGCCACGATGTCGATGCCCTCGAAGAGCGGATCGGCGGCGAGCCGCTCGGGCAGGTCGTTGGCGTGCCCGTCACGAATCCTGGCAGTCGCCGCGTGACTGTGGGTCCGGAGGGCCTCGTGGAGCGTCTGCCGGTCGCCACCGGCCGTCGTCGCCGCCATCAGGATCTTCTCGCTGGCGAGGAAGGGGAGATGCGCCTCGAGGTTGCGGCGGATGCTCCCCGGCAGCACCACGAGCCCGCCGGCGACATTGGCGTAGATCACGAGCTGGGCGTCGGTGGCGAGGAAGGCCTGCGGGAGAACGAGCCGCCGCGGCGCCGAGTCGTCGAGCGTCCGCTCCATCCACTGCACGGCCGCCGTCTGGCCCGCCGTCGCGGCCAAGCCCATCACGAACCTGGCCAGGCCGCACATCCGCTCCGCCCGCATCGGGTTGCGCTTGTAGGGCATCGCGGAGGAGCCCACCTGTTCGGTCTCGAACGGCTCCTCGAGCTCGCCCCATGCGGCGGCGAGCCGCAGGTCGTTGCCGGCCTTGTGCGTCGATTCCGAAACGCCCGCCAGCGCGGCGCAGACCTGCGAGTCGATCTTCCGCGTGTAGGTCTGGCCCGTCACCTCGTAGGACGAGTGGAAGCCGAGCTTCTGGGCCACCAGCTCGTCGAGCCGGCGGACTCTCGCATGGTCACCGCCAAAGAGCTCGAGGAAACTCGCCTGGGTGCCGGTGGTGCCCTTCACGCCGCGGGCCCGCAGCAGCTTGCGGCGGTGGGTGATCTCCTCGAGATCGAGAACGAGATCGTGGATCCAGAGACAGAGCCGCTTGCCGATCGTCGTGGGCTGCGCGGGCTGGAGGTGGGTGCGGCCGAGGCAGACGATGTCTTTCGTCTCCAGGGCCTTGGCGGCCAGCCGCTCGATCACGGCGGCAAGCCGCGCGGCGACGAGGTCGAGCGACTCCCTCATCAGGATCAGGTCCACGTTGTCGGTCACATACGCGCTGGTGGCTCCGAGGTGGATGATCGGCCGGGCCGACGGGCAGTCGTCGGCGAAGGCGTGGAGGTGGGCGAAGACGTCGTGCCTCATCCGCCGCTCGTAATCGGCAGCCTTCGCGAAGTCGATCGGCTCGAGGTGGGCCCGCATCTCGGCGAGCTGGCCCGGTGAGATCGGCAGGCCGAGTTCCGCCTCGGCTTCCGCGAGGGCCAGCCAGGTCTGCCGCCAGAGTTTGTAGCGATGGTTGTCGCTCCAGAGCCGCGTCATTTGGGACGACGCATAGCGGGAGGCGAGCGGGTTGTCCCAGAGATCCCGGGGATCGGCGCTGATGTCGGCGTTCATGGACGGGCTCCTGACGTGCGGGGAGTCGGCCGCATCCGGTCGCGGCCGGCGGGCTCACCGCCGCGGGCCATCTTGCAGAAGAGCCGCTCCAATGCCAGCCTCGCGCGCAGTCCCCGGGAAGCTTCTCCCTTGAGCGCGAGGTCGAGGTCGAGCAACCAGACGGGCAGCCTGCGGGCCCGCCGCGGTCCCAGCTGGCCCAGCGACTCCTTCGCCTGGGCCAAGGCCTTCGGCCATGCGGCCACGCCCGCCTCGCGGAGGGCCTCCTCCACGCCCGCGGGCCGCCCGGCCGCCGCCGGCAGGGCCAGCAGCCGTGCCGCCGTCGAAAGCCGCCGCAAGACCGAAGCGATCTGGGCGGCGATCCCGATCGGATTTTCACCCGAATCGATGAGGTCGGAGAGTTCGGCGAGCGCCCGCCGCGTGTCACCGCCAGCCGCAGCATCGATCATGCCCCAGGCGGTCCGCTCCTGCGGCGAGCCCGCGAAGTCGTCGATCGCCTCCGGTGGAATCGGGGCCGACTTCGCCCCGGGATCGGTCGCCGCCGCGAGTCGCGCAAGTGCCTGATCGATCTGTCCGATGCCGCCGCCGAGGCGTTCGATCAGCCGCTGGGCCGTGGCCGCGGCGAGAGTGATGCCGTGACGCGACGTGGCCCACTTCCGAATCCAGCCCGCAAGATCGGCCCGCTGCGGGATCGAGGTGTCGATCGCGAGCCCCTGCTTCGCCACCGCCTTTGCCAGCCGCGTGTTGGAGGGGAAGGTCTTCACCTCCAGGATCACCAGGCCGCGGCGGCCCCGGTTGGCCCCCGCGATCACCTCGAGCCGGTCTCGGGCCGCGGTGACGAACGTGTCGGCCTGCCGCACCACCGCCGCACGGGTGGCCGTGGCAAACATCGGGATCGTGGCGGCCTCGTCGAAGACGTCGCGGGGATCGAGCGACTCGTCGCCGGCAAACTCCCGCCAGGCCCACGCCCGGTCGGCCGCGTCGGGGCAGAGCCGCTCGCGGATCAGTTCCAGCAGCTGGAGCACGAAAAAGGGCTCATCGCCGTGGAGGACGACCAGAGACGGTTCGCCGATGGCCCAGGCGTCGGGCTTGGCGAGGATGTCGAGCGCGGTGACGGCGGTGGACATGGGGTATCGGAGCCGGCGCGAGGAGACGAGCCGGGCCGGTGCGGCCTGAATCGGCGGCACGAACCACTGCGGCTTCGTCAGGCGGCCATTATGGGGCCGCGGACGCCGACACGCGAACGCCGGTGGATCACGGGCCGGTCGGGAGCGGCCTCAGGCCGCCGAGTTTGCCGCCGAACCGGGGCGTGGCGATCGAGATCGGCTCGGGTGACGTGGCCGAACCCACGTTGCCCGCCACGTCGACCGCCTCGACGCGGACATGGACTTTCGCGGGCACGCTGCGTTCGGGAGCCCAGCGGTGTTCGCCCTGGTTCTCGATGCCGTCGGCGATTGTCGCCCACGGGCCGTCCGCGTTGGGGGAGTAGAGGAGTCGAACCGTTCCCGGGGCGATCAGGGGATCGCGGACGACGTATCTGATGACGAGGGCGGGCGACAATTCCGCTTCGTCGCGGGTGATCGCGACGAGTTCCGCGTGAGGCGGCTCCTCGTCCACGCCGACCCAGGCATCCGGCACGGTGCCCGACCGCGGCCCGCCGGGCTCGTCGGCCGATTCGGCGACGAGTTCGAGCCGCACTCCATAGAGCCCGGCCGCGGGCAACGTCACGTCGATCGGACTGCCGCCGTCGTTGTCCACGGCCGTCCGTTGCCAGGTCACGCCGCCATCCTGCGTGGTCCAGAGTTCGGCGCGGAGCGGGCCCGTGGCCGAACGGCCGGCGGGAATCTCGTAATCCCAGGCGAACCGCCGCGACTTGGTCAGTTGGAGCGGACGGCCGCGGTATTCGAGGCCGTTGTCGGATGACGAGTGGGTGATCCCGACGTCGCCCAGTGACTGCCGCGCCGCGGGATGACGGGTGTCGGCCCTCGGCAGGAGCGCGGCGGCCGATGTTTTGGCAGGCCGCACGAGGACGCTTCGGCCGGTGCCGTCTTCCGCGGCGCTGGAGCCCGCGGGCGCCCGCGGCTGTCCATCCGACCAACCGGCGGCGGATTCGGGCGACCAGCCGCCGTCGGCATTCTGCGGCGGGAGCGGGCTACGGTCGGCGGGCTGGCCCGCCGTCGTGGAGCCGGCGGTGAGCGAGGTTTCGTCGGCGACGGTCTGGGCGGGCAGCGGCGGCACACCGATCTCCGTGGCGAGCGCCACCTGATCGACCCGTGGATCGGCCGGCTCGAGCGTGAACTGCTTGACGGTCTGATTGCCCGACGAATCGGCGATGGCGATCCGCACGGTCATCGTCTCGACCTTCTCGCCGGCCCACCAGATCTCCTCGCCCACGAGGTGCGCCGGCGACTCACGTGCGAGCACGGCCTGGGCCGCCACGGACTTCCAGCCCTTGTCGCCCGCGCCGCGATACTCCACCTTGAGCGACTCGAGCCGCAGTGAGTCGTCGGCCGCGGCATAGCGGCAGATGATCTCGCCATCGCTCCCCTTCCACACGCGACCCGCGAGCCGGGGACCGGCCGCATCGACCAGCACGCGGATGTCCGGCCCTTCGCCGCCGCGGGAGCGGCCCTTCTTGTCGAGCACCCGCAGCCGAAACCAGTATTCGCCGTCGTTCCCGCCGTTGTAGGTGAACGACGACGCCGTCGGTGCAGCCTCGCCTGCCGGCTGCCAGGTGGCGCCGAGATCCGTCGACACGCTCAGCGCCACCTTCTGTGGTGCGGCATCTGCGTCGGGGTCTTCGGATTTCGGGATCCGGAAGGGGATCGAGAAGCTGCGGTGCTTCGTCCTGACAAGATCCGGCAGGCCGGCGGCAGTCAGCGGCTCCGCCGCGAGCGGTCCGGCAGGAACGCAGGCGATGACCAGCGTCAAAAGGAGCAGCCGCCGGGCGGCCGGCTGCATCGTGCGGACGGAACGGGTGCATGCCGTGGGCTTCATAACCCCTGTGATCGGCCGAACGAACGCCTCGCGCCACGATTTTTCGGCACAAGGGGCAGAGTCACCCCGAACTGCCAGACCGTCATCAACGGAGTCGCCAAGGCCTGCGAGGCTGTGCCGATTGCGGAATCTGCGTCGTTTTTCTTCTGGACCCGGCGGACCGCAGGCTGCCATAATCGGGCGTTCCACCGACCCATTGGAGCGGGTTCGGGTGACTGGGACCCTTCCCCATCCGTCCATGTCAGGAGGCCGGCTCCCGTCGGGTGCCGATGATCCGTGCCCGCGTTCCTGGCCACCGCGTTCCTGCTGGCGCTGCTGATCGTGGTCGGGGGTGCTGCAATCGTCATGATCCGGAGAGCGCGGGGCAGGGCCCTTGACGATCAGGTGGAATGGGAAAGAACGCTCGGCCGCTACAAAAATCTCCGCGACCAAGGTGTGCTGAGCGAAGAGGAATACCGAAACATAAGAACACTCGTCGAGCCGCGAACGCGGATCGGCACGCCCGCACGCGGTGGTCGGCAGCAGCCGACCGTCGATGATGCCGGGCCGAAGCACGGGAGGGAATGAACTGATGCCATCCGGGAAAGACGTGGGCGGGCTCGGTCGGCGCGGTGCCGGCGGAACGACGAAGAAGAACGCATTCTGTTCGTTCTGTCGCAAGAGTTACCGCGATGTCGGGCCGCTCGTCGAGGGCCCGGGCGACGTCTACATCTGCGGTGAGTGCATCGAGCTCTGCCAGTCGATTCTCGACCAGGAGAAGAAGCGGCGCGGCACGAGCAAGCAGCTCTTCACGGCGATCCCGTCGCCCCGCGAAATCGTCTCCCATCTCGACCAGTATGTGATCGGGCAGCATCACGCCAAGCGGGTGCTCGCCGTCGCCGTGCACAGCCACTACAAGCGGCTCAATCTGGGGCGTGAGGCGGGCGAGGTCGAAGTCGACAAGTCCAACATTCTGCTCCTCGGCCCCACGGGCTGCGGCAAGACGCTCCTCGCCCGGACGCTCGCCAAGATCCTCGATGTTCCCTTCGCCATCGGCGACGCGACCACGCTCACCGAGGCGGGCTACGTGGGCGAGGACG
>SXHR01000216.1:0-2568 GCA_005773625.1 Planctomycetaceae bacterium
CCGGGATCGACATCCAGGCGACGCTCAACGTGCAGCATGTCGAGAGCCTCGTCGATCTGGTGGAGGAGACGACCGGCATCCGCGTCCGCGAGACGGTGCCCGACACGGTCCTGGAGCGGGCGGACGACATCGAGTTGATCGACCTGCCGCCCGACGAGCTCTTGAAGCGGCTGCGGGACGGGAAGATCTACCTCCCCGACGTCGCCGCGCAGGCGGTCGAGCGGTTTTTCAAGCGGTCGAATCTGCTCCAGCTGCGGGAGTTGGCGCTGGTGCGGATGGCGCGGCGGGCCGGCAGCGACATCGAGGAGACCCAACCCCCCGGTGCCGGTCGGCGGGTCGGGGGCGGGGAGCGGATCGTGGTCGGCGTCGGCCCCGGGCCCGGATCGGCGCGGGCGATCCGTGACGGCGCCCGGATCGCGGCGGGGCTGCGGGCCGACTGGCTCGCCGTGACAGTGCGGAGGCCCTTCGCGCGGCCCGGCCCCCCGGCGGAGGCCGAGGCGCTGGAGCGGAACCTGCGGCTGGCGGAATCACTCGGCGGGCAGGTCGCGCGGGTTGCGTCCTCGTCGGTGCCCGTGGGGCTGCTCGACGAGGCCCGGCGGCTGTCCGCAACCCGGCTCGTCGTGGGCCGTCCCCGTCGGAAGGGATGGGTGTGGGGCCGCGAACGTGTTCTCGACCAACTCGTCCGGGAGAGCGGACCGATCGACATCGTGGTGGCGGGAGCGCCGCTGTCCGACGCCCCTGCCCTGCCCGAATCACCGGCTCCACCGATCGGCTTTGAGCGCCGCATGTGGATGGTGGCGTTCGTGGGAGGCCTGGTCGCCGCCGCCCTCTTCGTGGGCCGGCTGTTGCGACCGTGGGTGGACGATCACGACATGGCCGTGGTGTCGCTCCTGATCGTCGTCGCCGCCACGCTTCGCTTCGGCCGTTTCGCCGGCCTGCTGGCCGTGGTCCTGGGCGCCTTGGGCATCGACCTCTTGTTTCTGCATCCGGAGTTCCAACTTGCCGTCAGTGACACGAAGGAGATCGTGTCGCTCGTGCTGCTCTTGTCGGCGGGGCTGGTGGTGGCGGAGCTCGTCGTGCGGGCCCGGGCCCAACGGGAACTGGCCCTGTTGGCGGAGCGTCGTCTCACCCGGCTCCTCGACCTCTCCCAGCGGCTCGCCGCCGCGGCCACCGCAGAGGACGTCGCCGCCGCGCTCGTCGCCACGGCCAGCGACATCACCGGCGGAGACGCCGAGGCGATGGTCGCGTCGCCGACCGGGGAGCTCACGCGTGCGGCCCGCAGCGGCGTTGTGCCCCACGCCGCCGAGGATTCGGGGGTCATGCTCTGGTGCCACCTGTTCGGAAAGCCCGCGGGGCGGGGCACCGAGACCTTGCCGGGTGCAAGGATCACCTGTCTGCCCTTGCGCGAGGCGGGCCACGGATACGGCGTGCTCGTGATCGGCTGCAGTCCCCCCCGGGATCTCGACCGGGATGAGCTGGAGTTGCTCACGACCGCCTGCCGTCAGGGTGCCTCGCGTTTGGCGGGGCTGGCCACTGGCTCGTGACTCGTGACGAGGACCGCGCCGTCAGGGCTGGCCAGCCGCGTCGAGCCGGCCGGCGACCTCGTCGTGCGCGGCATGGGCGGCACGAAGCGCACCGTTGACCTTCTGGGCGAGTTCCATCGCGGTCGCCGGGGCGATCGCCTCCCCGGCGTGGTGCTCGTGGAGCGACGCATGGGCCCGCCGGGCGATGCCGAGCTGCTTTTCCACGTCGGTGAGTTTGGCGAGGGCGGCGGCATCGCCGCGGGCCTGGGCCTGCACCTGCATCCGATCCACGTGCCGCTGGATGCGCTCGATGTCGTCGGCGATCACGTCGCTCGCCTCGCGGGCGACGAGCGAGTCGACCGCGCCGTGCGCGGCGATCTGCGCCGCATGGTCGTCGAGCGGGGCGGACTGAACCGCCGAGCCGGCCGCGGGAGCGGGCAAGGCAACACCGTGCGTCTCATGGAGATATCGCTGATACGTCTCGACGTGGGAACGAGCGTGCGAGAAGGAGTTGTGGGCGCTGTGGGCGTAGAAGTTGAAATCGCCTCGAGCCTTCGCACCGGCGTCCGGAGCAGCGACGCTCACGCTTCCTCCCAGCAGGGCCCAGACGACAGCCTGCGACACGACGACGGCGGAGAGGGCGAAACGTGCACGGTGACGGTAACGCATGACAGCCTCGGGGGTGGGCGGTATGCCACGGACGGCTCTCTGGAAGTCAGCGAGCTCCTGGCTTGGTCAATCTACTCTTCTTTATGCGTCGAGGTGCCCAAGAAAGCCGCTTGGGAAATGGGCGGAAGGCGGCGGGGACACCTCCCGCGGGATTCTCCGCTGTGGATGGGGCAGCCAGTCGCGACGTCTTGTGAGGGTCGGGGCTGCCCATGCCCCGTCGCCGGACGTTCGCTGCGGACATCCTGGCAATCCTGTTCGGCACGGGCGTTGCCGAAGGTGGTTGCGACGTCTTGTGAGGGTCGGGGCTGCCCATGCCCCGTCGCCGGACGCTCGCTACGGACAGACTGGCCTTCGCTCACGCGAATGCCGCCGGCGC
>SXHR01000217.1:0-7277 GCA_005773625.1 Planctomycetaceae bacterium
ACTGTCGGGCGTGACGTTGACGATCCCCATCACGAGCGGCCTTCCGAGGCGGCCGCCGGGATGCGGCACCTCGATCGCCCGCGTGCGGAGTCGCCAGTGCGTGAGCGGGGGATGGATGGCCATGGGAAGAGTCTACAGGCCGCGGACCCGGCCCTCCGTCAGGGAGCCCCGAGCGCGAGCCCGGGGAGGGCATTCTCCGCCCCGGCCCGTTCCCGCCCGTTCAACCCCGTTCCCGCCCGTTCAACCCCGTTCACCAGGGCTCCTCCATCAGCCCCACGATCTGCTGCGCGAGCTTGATGATCGCCTCCTGCTGCGTGCTCACGACCGATCGGCCGTATTCGGGCACGAGACTGGCGGACTGGCCGACGTCCACCGTCGCCGCCGGCATCGGGACCTCGCCCGAAGCGATCACCGTCCCGCCACGGTCGGCCCAGGTCACGAGCGTCTGGTAGTTCATCTGCACCGACCGCGACTGGTCGGTCGGACTTTCGACGAGCATCCGCTTGGTGTCGGCCACGATCCGCGCGGTGAGCACGCTGTCGGCCGCCCCGTCGCTGCCCACCACCTTGAAGGGAGTCCGTTTCTCAATCTCCTTGCAAATCGCCTCCGTCAGCCGCTCGCCGATGTCCACGGCGGGCGTGGTGCGGAAGCTGTCGCTCTGGACCATCGGCACGTAGACCGTGCGGACGTTGGGTGCGTAGAGCGTGTTGTTGCCGAAGCGGTAGCCGGCGCAGCCCGCGATCGTGAGCAGCGCCAAGCCGAGCGGGCCGGCGAGCCGGCGGACGGCGCGGTCGTTCATGTCGCCTCCTTGCCGGGCCTGCTCAAAAGCGGGGCGGGGCGATGCCCGACTCGTCCTGACGGGCGATCTGCGTCTCCGCCTCCGCCATGGCGTCGAGTTCCGCCTCCTTGAGCGAGTCGGGGTTGAGCACGCGGGACAAGAGCGGCAGCGGATCGTCGGAGACGTCGGCCTTGTCCTTGATGCCGAGGTATTTTTCCCGGGCCTGCTGTGCGAGCTGCGTCTTCGGATAGTCGCGGGCGATGAGGGCGTAGTAGATGCGGGCCGACGAGTAATGTTTGCCCTTGGCGTAAAACTCCGCGCGGTTCCAGTGTCGCTGCGCCTGCTGGGCCGCGATCTCGGCACGTGTCTGCTGGACGCGATCCTCCTCGTCGTGGGCGAGCTGATCGGGGAACTGCACGAGCACCTGGTCGGCGAGGAGCTCCGCCTCGTCGAGGATGCCCCCTTCATAACCGGGGCCCTGATAGGCCCGGAGCTTCGACTGCAGGCCGAGCAGATGAGCCTGGAGCAGGAAGTCGCTGTCGGGGTATTCACTGCGGAGCAGCCCGTAACAGTAGTCGGCATCGAGCCACTGCCGGTCGAGGAAGTGGGCGTTGGCCTGGGCCATGATGCTGTCGTCGGCGAGCGGCCCGCGGGGATCGTTGATGCGGACGTGGTCGTAGGTCTTGAGCGCCCGGCCCCGGGTGTCGAAAAGGGGCCGGCTGCGGTCAGAGAGGTTCGGAACGATCACCGGAAGGTGCGACTTCTGGTCGATCGCGATCCAGTATTGGGCGATCACGAACTGCCGCTGTGCGATCCGGTCGAGGTATTTCGTGTTCGCATACTTCTTGACCAGTTCGTCGTACTGGTCCTCGGCCTTCGGATACTGGTCGGTGAAGAAGTAGCTCTCGGCGAGCTGCCAGAGGGCGTCTTCCTCGATCACCGAATCGGGCCACCGGTCGATCGCCACCTTGTATTTCGTGATCGCCGCCTTGTAGTCCCCTTCCCGATAGAGCTTGTCGGCCTCGGCGAGCGCCTTGCGGGCGACGGGCTCGTTCGGGCCGCGGCCCACCATCTTCTTCCAGCGCTTCTTGACGTTGTCCCCCTTGAGGTAGTCCCAGCCGACGTCGTCGGAGGCGGGGGTGTATTCGGAGGAAATCACCTCCGAATCGGCATCCTCGCCGAGCTGACGATCGATGTCTTTCTCGGTCTCGGCGGCCGAGTTCTTCGCCCAGGGCCAGGTCGGCTTCTGGAGCGTCGCACAGCCCGATGCGACCACGGCGCAGGCCGCCAGCGCGGAGGCGAGGCGGCAGGCGGCGGGCTTGGCCGATGTCATCGTGGGCGGTTTCCGGTGGTGGTCGGTCAGGAAGTGCGGCGGCCGCGGTGGGTCAGGCGGGACGGCACGCGCAGGGGGCGTTCGAGCAGGTGCGAGAGGAGGGTGGTCATGATGCCCCGCACCTCCCCGCACACGGCGGGCGGCAGGGGGACGTCATCGGCGGCCACGCGACCGTCGGCGAGCAGGCGGAGCGCGGCCAGGGCCGGCGCCGAGACGGAGACGACCCCGCGGCGGCCGCCGCGGCAGCGGTCGCAGAGCGTGCCACCGTCGAGCATGCCGAAGGGGGTGCGAGCCTTGTCGGACAGGCGGCCGTGGCACTCGGCACACCGCGAGAGCACGGGGGCATGGCCCACGATGCGAAGCACCGTGAGCTGGAGCGCCGCGAGCAGGGCGTGGACCGGGGCGTCGCCGCCTTGCCAGTCCGAGAGCCTTCGCAATGTCGCATGGGCCACCTCGAACAATTCCGGTTGCGGATCAGCGTCGGCAGTCAGGGCGTCGAGCAGTTCGGCGACGTGCATGCCGCCGAGCACCGCCGACAGGCTCGTGCCCACGCGAAACCGGCTTTCCAGCCCGGCCTCCGTGAGCAGATCGAGTCCGCCCGACGATTTCCGGAGGACGAGTACCTGACAGGTCGAAAGCAGGTCAAGACCGCCATCAAAGCCGCTTTTTGGACGCCACGCCCCCTTTGCCAGGGCCCGCAGCTTCCCAAACTCCCGGCAGTAGATCGTGACGACGCTGCTCGTCTCGCCAAACGGCGAGGTGCGGATCACGATCGCCCGTGACTTTTCAGCGGCCATCGTCGGACGGTGTCCGGAGTTGCTCCACCCGCACGAGGTCGATCCGTCGCCGGGTGGCCGCCAGCACCTCCACCGCCGCGCCGTGCGATTCGATCCGGTCGCCGACCTCGGCGATACGGCCGAGTTGGTGGAAGACGAACCCGCCAATCGACTCGAAATCCTCCTCCTCGGGAAGGTGGATGCCGAGCCGGTCGTTGACCGTCGCGATCCGGACGTGGGCCAGCGCCTCGCAGGCGGTCGGGGAGGTCATGCGGATGCCGTCGGTGAAGGCCTCGTCGTGCTCATCGGCGATCTCGCCGACGATCTCCTCGAGCGCGTCCTCGATCGTCACCCGGCCGGAGACGCCGCCGAACTCATCCGTCACGATCGCCATGTGGGTGTTGCCCCGCTGAAACTCGAGGAGCAGCTTCTGCACGCTCATCGATTCCGGTACGAACCAGGGAGGACGGAGGAGGGGCCGCAGGCTCGGGGCGGGGCGGTCGGCGGTCGGGGCCGCGAACGCATCGGCGAGCCTGGTGAGCACGTCACGGGTGTGGAGAATCCCGACCACATCGTCGGGTGAACGATCCCAGACGGGCAGCCGGGTGTGACCGCTTTCCGCGGCCAGCCGTACGGCCGCCTCCCACGATGTCTCGAGCGGGATCGCGATCGTCTTCGTGCGGGGCGTCATGATCGTGGAGACCCGAACCTCGTCGAGGCCGATGATTCCCTTGATCATGTCGCGGGTGGTGCCGGCCAGCCGGCCCTCGCGGTGCGCCTCGTCGACGACGAGCCGAAACTCGTCCCGCGGCCGCTCGTCGGTCGCCCCTCCGCCGCGACGGCCGAAGGTCGATGCCAGCCTGCCGAGGTGGCCCACGACCGGCGCGATGAATCCGACGATCGGTCGCCAGATCGGCCAGGTGGCGACCACGATCCACGGGCCGGCAAAGCGGACCAGCAGCATTGGCAGGACCACCAGGGCGAGCCACACCATGCCGATCCAGCTGGTGACCGCCGAAATCTCCAGGGCGAGCGAGCGGTCTCCCGCCGCACGCAACCCCGGAAACGCCAGCAGTGTGGCGCCCACGGCCGCCATCGCGACGACCGACGCCGCGAGGAAGGCGATGGTCTCGCTGCCGGCGATGATCTCGCCATACCGCTCGGGGCGGCCACGGCGTTCGCAGAGTTCCTGGATCGTGGTTCGCTGGGCGCCGCGGACGGCGCGGGACTGCACGGCCGCCATGCTCGCGAGCATGAGCAGCACGATCGCCGACTCGACGCCGAGCAGGGCCGATTCGCTCATCTGGCACCTCGTTGTGGGCGGCCGCGGCGGCCCGACGACGGCGGGCGCGGAAGCCCCGCTGCCGCCATCAGCGTCTGCTCGCGGGCCCGCATCCGGCGGCGGTCGGCCGGCTCATGATCGTCCTCGCCGGCCAGATGCAGCAGCCCATGCACCACGTAATAGGCCAGTTCGTGCTTCGGCTGCCAGCCCAACTCACGGGCCATCCGGCGGGCGGTTTCGACGCTCACGGCGATGTCGCCCCGCATGGCTCCCGGCGGCCCGCCATCGGAGAGGTCGAACGTGATCACATCGGTCGGCCCGGGCAGCGCGAGCCAGCGCTCGTGAAGCTCGGCGATGCCGGCGTCGTCGAGCAGCATCAGGCCGATCTCGGCCTCCGCGACGTCGGCGGCGGCAAGCGCGTCGGCGACCACGCGGCGGAGCCAGCCGCGGTCAACGCGGAGCAGTCGCTGCTTGTCGACGATCTCGACGGTGATGCTCGACGCCCGCCTGCCCGTCGGGCGTCCGGTGCCTGACCGGCTGCCGCTCACGAGGCAGTCCTCTGGTCGGGATACTTGACGCGGCCGTGGTAGACGGCCGTCAGACTCTTGACGAGGCTCTGCTCGACGATGCCGAGTTCTTCGAGCGTCAGGCCGCATTCGTCGAACTGGCCGTCGAGCAGCCGCTTCATCGCCAGTTCGTGCACGAGGCTCGCGATCCGTGCGGGGGTCGGCTCGGTCAGCGTGCGGCTGGCGCTCTCGACCGCGTCGGAGAGCATCATCACCGCCGACTCCCGCGTGGTCGGTTTCGGGCCCGGGTAGCGGTAGGTCTGTTCATCGACCTCCTCCCCATTCGGGTCGGACTGCGACCGCTCTTCGGCGCGGCGGAAGAAATACTCGACGAGCGTGGTGCCGTGGTGCTCCGCGATCAGGTCGATGATGGGCTGCGGGAGGTTGTATTGCCGGGCGAGTTCCACGCCCTCTTTGACGTGCGCGACGATGATCAGCGTGCTCATCGCCGGGACCAGCGACTCGTGCCGGTTTTCCTTCCCCTGGTTCTCGATGAAGTAGGCCGGCTTGAGCATCTTGCCGACGTCGTGGAAGTAGGCGCCCACGCGGACGAGCAGGCCGCGGGCACCGATCGCCTCGGCGGCCGACTCGGCGAGGCTGGCGACGTTGATGGAGTGGTTGTAGGTGCCGGGCGCGCGGCGGACGAGTTCCTGGAGGAGCGGATGGGCGACGTCGCCCACCTCCAGCAGGCTCAGGTCGGTGAGCACGCCGAAGGTTCGCTCGATGAAGGGGAGCAGGCCCGTCATCAGGAAGCCGGCCAGCAGCGTCCAGATGCCGGTGCGGCCCGCCTCGTAGAGCATCTGGGCGTCGAGCGACCTCTCGTCGAGGAGGCCCGTGCCCAGCTGCGTGAACATGGCCACCGCCCCGGCCCAGAGCCCGACGTAGATGAGCTTGCTGCGGCTGCGGATGCGGCCCATCCAGAAGATCATCGCCGCCGCCGCGGAGGTGAGCGTGATGTAGGAGGCCAGGCCCCAGCCGAGGCCCACGACCACGACCAGCGCGACCTCCGCCGTGAACAGGAGCGCCAGGTCCTCGTCGTAGGCGATCGCCACCGTCATGGCGAACACGAGCAAGGGCACGATTTCCGCCTGCCAGGCGTCGTGGGCGGAGAGCATGCAGAGCACCACGGTCACGACCGAGAGACCCAGCAGCGTGACGACGTCGCTGATGTCGTCGAGCAGGTGTCGATGGTGGAGGTGGATGTAGAAACCGGAAAGGGCGAACATCGCCGCGCAGAGCCCGAGCATCGAGAGCGTGCGGGCGATTCGTTGCCGTGCGTCGCGCTGCCGGAGGTATTCGTCATGCTCGCGACGGAGGAGCACGACCTCGTCGGTCGAGACCGGCACGTTGGCCTCCGCCAGGACGTCTCCCAGGGCGTACCGCACGAACTGCGGAGGCGTCTTGGCGATCGCCTCCCGCTTGGCACGGTCGGTGCCGTCGCGGTCGATCTCGAGAGTTCCCGAGAGCCGCGGTTCGACCCAGGCGTAGACCCGGTCCACGATCGGCCCCTCGCCGAGTTCGTCCTCGAGCCGAGTCTTGAGCCGGGCCTTGGCCTCGACCAGCACGACGTCCGAGACCTGCACCCGCGTCGTCTCGGCGGCGTTGCCCACGGGATGGACGTCGATTTCGTTCTGGCTCCCCTCGTCGTAGGCGTGCTGGATCTTCTCCAGGACGCCGCTGTTGACGAGGTCCTGAAACGCCAGGTCGATCGACTTCTCGAAGAGCAGGAGTTTGTCCTTGGTGTCGATCTGGCCGCGAAACGTCTGGAACTCGCGCTCCGCGTCGGCAATCTGCCCGGTGGCCGGCTGCTCGGCGGGCGGCGCGGCGTCCGGGGCGTCCGGGGCGACGGTCGCGTCTTCCGGGATGTCGGGAGGAAGGGTGGCGAGCGCCTCGGCAGCTTCGGGGGCGAACTCGATCCAGGCCTCCTTGATGCCCCCGGTGAGCTTCTCCGCGGCGGCGATCTCGGCAGCGCGATTCTTGAGGCCGTCGCGAAGGCGGACGACGGGCGCCTTGTCCTGGGTGTAGACGACACGCACCTTGGCCGCGGCCCGCTCCTGCGCCGTGCGCGTGGCTTCCGGATCGGGGCGTTCGAAGGCGACCCGCGAGACGATCCCGCGGGGCGGCACCCAGCCGAGACGAAAGGGAAACGGTTCCTCCCATCCCCGGAGCATCACGACGACGACCGCCGCGGCCGCAAGACAGAGGCTCAGGCGGGCAAGCACGGGCGGCTGCGCGATTCGTTCGCCGAGCGACGTCCAGAAGCCCTGGGGCGCGTCGACGGAACTCCCGCGGCGGGTTCGGCGACGGTTGTGGTTTGCGTTGAGCGCCATGGGGCTAGCGGTCGTAGGCCTCGACGATGCGTTGCACGAGCCGATGCCGGACGATGTCGGCTCCGCCAAGCCGCACCTGGCCGCATCCTTCGACGTTTTGGAGCCGCTCCATCGCGTCGATCAGGCCGCTCGAGCGGTCCGGTGGAAGGTCGATCTGCGTGATGTCGCCCGAGATCACCATCTTCGAGCCCATGCCGAGCCGGGTCAGGAAC
>SXHR01000218.1:0-19991 GCA_005773625.1 Planctomycetaceae bacterium
GGGCACCTATCCGCTGCCCGAGGCCCAACTCGATCGGTTCATGTTCAACATCAAGGTCGGTTACCCGACGGCCAGTGAGGAGGAGCAGATCCTCATGGCCACGACGCGGTCGGAGAAGCCCGAGGTCCGCAAGGTGCTCTCGGGCCGCGCGATCACCAACATCCAAAAGCTCGTCGGGGGCGTGGCGGTGAGCGAATACGTCGTCAAATACGCCGCCCGGCTCGTGCGGGCGACGCGGCCCAAGGATCCCCAGGCGCCGAAGTACGTTTCGGAACTCGTCGATTGGGGGGCGGGGCCGCGGGCCGGCCAGTTTTTGATCCAGGGGGGCAAGGCGATGGCCGCGATGGACGGCCGTTTCAGCGTCTCGCTCGACGACATCCGCCGGATCGCCGTGCCCGTGCTGCGACACAGGCTCGCCACCAACTTCCAGGCCCAGGCGGAGGGGCTGACGAGCGAGACGATCATCGAACGGCTGGTTCGCGAGACGCCCGAGCCGGAGATTCCGAAGCTCGTGAAGTGAACAGCCGAGGAACCGGGGCCCTGGCCCCTCGTGAAGCATGCCCCGCGCGGTCGAGGAATACCTGAAGCCCGAGGTCGTGCGGCAGATCGCACGGCTGGACCTCCGCGCCCAGTTCATCGTCAAGGGCTTCCTGCAGGGGCTGCATGCCAGTCCCTATCAGGGATTTTCCGTCGAGTTCAGCGAGCATCGCAAATACGCGACGGGCGACGACCCGAAGGACATCGACTGGCTGGTCTATGCCAAGACCGACAAGCACTACGTCAAGAAGTTCGAGGCCGAGACCAACATCACAGGCTACCTCGTGATCGACACGAGCGGCTCGATGGCCTACACCTACCGGCAGCAGATCACCAAGCTCGACTATGCGATCTCGCTCGCCGCCGCCCTCTGCTGGCTGATGATCCACCAGCAGGACCCCTGCGGCCTGATGGTCTTCGACGAGAAGCTCCACGCCTCGCTGCCGGCCCGCTCGCGGCGGTCGCAGATCGCCCAGGTGCTCTCCGTGCTCTCGAAGGTCGAGCCGTCGGGCAAGACCGACATCGCGCGGAGCCTCGTGCAGGTCGCCGCGATGCTCCGGCACCGGTCGCTCGTGATGGTTTTCAGCGACCTGCTCGCCGATCCGGCGCCGATCAGGGACGCGCTGTTGCGGCTGCGGCACCGCGGCCACGACGTGATCCTGTTTCACGTTCTCGACGAGGCGGAGGTGAAGTTTCCGTTCGAAGGCATGGTCGAGCTCACCGAGCCGGAGGACCGAGACAAGCTGGTGATCGACGCCGACTCGGCCCGCCGGGGCTACCTCGAGGCGGTCGCGGCCTTTCGCGAGGACTACCGTGTCTCGTGCTTCCGGGCGGGGATCGACTACGTGCCGCTCGACACCGGCATGCAGTTCGACCGAGCGCTCATGGAGTACCTCGCCAGCCGCCGCACGAGGTTTTGAGCCATGGGACTTTCGTTCATCACACCCCTGCTCCTCGGCGGGACGGCGCTCGTGGCCGTGCCGATCGTGCTGCACCTCATCATGCGGCGCAAGCCCGTGCCCCACGAGTTTCCCGCGCTGCGGTTCCTGCGGGAGCGGGCGGTGTCGAACCGGCGCCGGCTCAGGCTCAGCCACATCCTGCTTCTGCTCCTGCGGATGGCGGCGCTGGCCCTCTTCGCCCTGGCGCTCGCCCGGCCCGTGCTCCGCGGTGCGGGCTGGCTCGCCGACGGTGAGGGGCCGGTCGCCGCCGTCTTCGTTTTCGACACGGCCCCGCGGATGATGCTCCGCGAGGCCAACCAGACGCGGCTGGAGCGGGCCGCCACGATGGCCCGGGTGTTGTTCGGAAAGCTGCCCGCGGGGAGCAAGGTCGCGGTGCTCGACACCTCGGGCGGGGCGGTCAACTTCTCGCCGACGGTGGCGGCCGCGGCGGCGCGGATCGACCGGCTGGCGGCCGCCACGCCGGCCAGATCGCTGTCGGGCGTGATCACCGAGGCCCGCCGGCTGCTCGCGGCTGCGGAACTGGCCCGCAAGGAACTCTATGTCTTCACCGACTGCTCACATGGTGGCTGGGATAACGCCCCGCCGCAGCCGGAGGCGGCCGCCGGCGAGCCGACGGCGCTGTTCATCGACGTCGCCGCCTCGGCGCCGCAGAACTTCGCGATCGACGCGATCGATCTCTCCGGGGAGCGGGTCTCGGCCGGCACGGCGCTGGCCGTCACCGCATCGGCCTCGCGGACGGGTGTCGAAGCCACCCGCTCCGTGGCGGTGGAAATCCGCGGCGCCGATGGCAACTATGTCCGGCGCGGAGTGAAGCCTGTGACATGGACACCCTCGGCGCCGACGCAGGTCGACTTCGACGTGGTCGGGCTGGAGCCGGGCACACGGCAGGGCCGCGTGCTCATCGAGGGAACGGACGACCTCGACGCCGACGATGTCCGCTATTTCACGGTCGAGGTCGGGGCCGCGGCCCGCGTGATCGTGGCCGCTCCACGCCCCGCGGTCCGAACGGCGAACTTTCTCGTGCAGGCGATCGCCCCGCAATCGCTCGTGAAGTCGGGCAAGTCGAGGTTTGACACGCAGGTGATCGATCTGGAGTCGCTCGACACGGTCTCGTGGGATGCCGCCGAGGGAATGGTGCTGCTCGATCCGCCCCCTTTGCCGCCGCAGACCTGGGAGTCGCTCGAGCGGTGGGTCGCGGGCGGCCGGGGGCTCGTGATCTGGCTCGGTCCGCGGGCCGGATCCGCCGAGCGGTTCAACTCCGATGCCTCCCGCCGCGTGCTCGGCGGCGACATCGTCCGCGTGTGGCGGAGCAAGGAGGGCAACTTCCTGGCACCGACGGCGCTCGATCATCCGATCATGGCGGCCTTCCGCCGGGTGGGCGACGCCGTGCCGTGGCAGGATTTTCCGGTGACCCGGCACTGGGAGTTCGCCGCGGCCGGGGAAGAGCAGAACGCGGAAAAATCCGCCGCCGTGGTCGCCACCTACCGCAACGGTCTGCCCGCGGTCGTCGAGCACCGGTTGGGCGGCGGCACCGTCGTGCTCGTCACGACTCCCGTCTCGCAGAACGCGACCGATCCCGACGCCTGGAACATCCTCGCCACCGGCTTCGAGCCCTGGCCGTTCCTGATCCTCGCCAACGAGACGCTCCTGCACGCCCTCGACACGTCGGATGACCGGAACGTGCTGGCCGGCTCCGCGGCCGTCCTGCACCTCGACCGCCGGGACATGCCGGCCGCGGTCGTGAGCACGCCGGCCGGCGACGACTTTCCCGCGGCGGTTGATCAGAAGCGGGGCACGATCACCGTCACCTCGACGCAGTTGCCGGGCAACTATGTCATCCGCGCCGGAGGCGAAGTGGGGGGTGTGGCCAAGGGCTTCAGCGTCAATCTCGCCCCCTCCGCCACGGACTTCAGCCGCGTGCCCGAGGCCGACCTGGCCGCGGTGCTCGGCCCTGGGCATCGGCTCGCCCGGACGGAAGAAGAACTGGTCCGCGACGTGAACATCGAGCGGATCGGCTCGGAGCTCTTTCCTTGGGTGATCGTGCTGGTGGCCTTGGCGATGGCCGCCGATTGGATCGTGGCCAACCGGTTCTACGCGCCCCGGGAGACGGGGGGCGATGCGAGGCAGGGGGCCGCCGTGACGTTTGCCGAGGAGTCTGTGTCAGCCGATCGAGTCGTGCCGCCGCCGCCGCCGGATCCGACCCGCGCCGCCGCGGAGTCTCCCCTGGGGCCGCCCCCCGTGCCGCCGCGGCCTGGGCCGCCGCCGGTTTCCCCCACGCCACAGGTGTCTGGATGACGCCGGCGCAGGCTGTCCAGGAAACGTCGCTGCAGTTCGACCCCGTCTGGTCATGGGCCTTCGTGGGGGCGGTCGCAGTCGCCCTCCTGATTGTGCTTCTGGCCGTGCCCCCCGACCGATCGCGGGTGTCGCTGGCCGGCCGGCTCGTCCTCTCGCTGTTGCGATTCGTCGCTTTTCTCGCGGTCGTGGCCTGCATGCTGCGACCCACGCTCGTGGCCACCCGCAATGCCCGGCAGCAGGGCACCGTGATCGTGCTGGCCGACGCCTCGGAGAGCATGACGGTGGCCGACGGGCCCGGTGGCCGGACGAGGTGGCAGGAGATGACCGACGCGCTGGCCGCCGCGCGGCCGGCGGCCGAGGCGCTCACGTCGGCCGGCGGCTTCGAGATCGCCGTCTGGAAGTTCGACCGTGAAATGCACCCCGTCGCCCCCGTCGCCGCCGACCCTTTTCCGCTCGGGGACTGGGCCGATGAGCCGGCTGCCGACGAGACGGCGATCGGTGCCGCGATCGACGACGGCCTGCGGTCCACGGCGGGGCGAACGGTCGCCGGTGTCGTCGTGCTCAGCGACGGAGCCCAGCACGCCTACGCTCCCCGGGATCTGCCCCCCCAGTCGGCGGCGCGGAGGATCGCCGATGCGGGCGTGCCCCTCTGGAGCGTGACCTTCGGCCAGCAACGAGGGGGCGGTCAGGGGCGGGACGCGGCGGTGGTCAACCTGGCGGTCGCCGAGACTGTCTACGTGAAGAACACGCTCGAAGTGGCGGGCCGAGTGCGGCTCGATGGGCTCGCGGGCCGGCAGGCGTCCGTGGTGCTCCTGGCGGAGAACGAGTCGGGAGCGATGGAGGAGGTGGCGCGAACGCTCGTGCGGGTCGCCGGCGAGGCGATCGAGGAGGCGGTGCGGCTCCCGTGGACGCCCAAGGTCGTCGGGGAGCGGAAGCTGACGCTCAAGGTCGAACCGCAGGACGGCGAGGTGATCCTCGCCAACAACGAATCCTCGACCTTCGTCGAGGTGATCGACGGCGGACTTCGCGTGCTCTACCTGGAGGGTGCGCTGCGGGTGGAGCAGCGGTTCCTGCGGCGGATGCTCGCGGCGAGCCCCGACATGCAGGTCGACTTCGACTGGATCGATTCGAGCCGCCGCGACCGCTGGCCCGTCGATCTCGGCCGGCGGCTCGCCGGCGATTACGATGCGATCCTGATCGGCGACCTCGACTCGTCGGCGATCCGGGCCGCCGACCTGAAGACGATCCTCGCCAAGGTGAACGCCGGCGCCGGGCTGGGTCTGCTCGGCGGTTTTCACGCCTTCGAGGCGGGGGGCTGGGCCGGCTCCGCGCTCGGGCCGGCGATGCCTTTCGAGGCCGACCGCCTCTCGAGGCAGCCGTTTGACGAACCGGTCCGCAAGGGGCTGCACCTGGAGGGTGCGGTGCGATTGGTGCCCGACCCGCGGTTCGGCAACGTCTCGATCCTCCGGCTCGGCAAGACCGACGACGACACGGCCGCCGCCTGGCAGGCGATGCCCCCGCTCGATGGCGCGAGCATCATCGGCCGGCTGCTGCCGACGTCGAAGACCCTGGCCGCGACGCCGGACGGAAAGCCGCTGCTCGTGGGACGCGAGTATGGCGAGGGCCGCGTGCTCGCCTTCGCCGCCGACTCCACCTGGCGGTGGGCGATGCAGGGAGCCGGCGAGCAGCACCGCCGTTTCTGGCGGCAGTTCGTGCTCTGGCTCGCACGGCAGGACGATGCCGAACAGGACACGCTCTGGGTGCGGCTCGCCCAGCGACGGATCTCGCCGGGTACGCCGCTGCCCTTCGACACCGGTCTCACCAAGCCCGACGGCACGGCGCAGGCCGGGGTCGCGGTCGAGGCCACGGTGATCGGCCCCGACGGCCAGAAGCGGCCGATTCGCGTCGGCCGTCAGGGCGACACCTTCTCCGGGACGATCGCCGAGTGTGCCGAACCAGGCGACTGGAAACTCGTCGTCAGGGCGACACGGCCCGGCGATGCCACGCCGCGGGAGCGGTCGGCGCGGTTCACCGTCTTCCGTCAGGATCTGGAACTCGCCAGCCCGCGTGCCAATCCGCTGCTCATGCGGCAGATCGCGGAAGCGACCAGCGGCAGCGTGCGGCTGCCCGAGGAACTGCCCGCGATCTTCGAGGAGATCGCCGCCCGGCCGCCCACCTTCGAATCGACGGAGCAGTGGTCGTTTTCACCATGGGATACCTGGCCGATGCTCCTGCTGCTGGCGGCGTGCTTGTGCGGCGAGTGGTTTCTGCGGAAGCGCTGGGGCCTCGTCTGACTGTCCGTGGACAAAGTCATCCATGACGTTTGTCCACTGGATCGACCGGTGGAAACGCCGCGGGTTTCCTGCGGGACATTTCCGCCTTTGTGGAGCGGGCCGACCTTGCTACCCTCCCCAGCCCGCCTCCCCCGCCCGTGCAGGGCCAAAGCCGCGGGCTCCACCGCCGACAGGGAGATCGGGCATGCCACGGCAAAGGGCGATCCGCGAGAAGCTGCTGCTCGGCGCGCTCCTCGTGGGCGTCATGGTGGTCGTGCTGTCAGGCAGCAGTTTCCTGGGCATCTATTCCTATCGCCGGCTTGTTCGTTCGCTCTCCTGTCGCGCGGCCGAGCTGCCGCTGGCAAGCGAACTCGGTGAATGCGTGGGCATCCTCCGGGTCGCCCACGCGCGGGCGCTGGCCGACGAGACGGAGGACGACGCCTTCGACTCGGTGCTGCGGGCGACCGGTGCCGCCCTGGAGGCCTACCGGCAGCAACTCGCGGCCTTCGAACTCGACGACGTGCCGCTCGCCGACCGCACCCGTGAGGCGGAGACGGCACAAAGCATCGCCGACTGCCTCGCGACGATCGACGGCATCGCCCGTGAGCACGGTGTCGAGGATGGAGAAACCGACGCGCCTTCCGCCCGCCGCGGCATGTTGCTGGCCGCCGCTCCCCACATCGACCTGCTCGCATCGCTCACCGCCGAGCTGCCGTCATTTCTCCAGCAGCGACTCCACGATCTCTCCAGCGAGGTGCGGACCCGCTACCGCTCGCTGATCGTCACCACCTGGACCGCGGCGCTCGCCGCCGCGGCCCTCCTGACGGCGATCGCGGTCCTCACCTACCGCTGGGTCTTTCGCCCGCTCCGACTCCTCGGGCACGGCTCGCGCCGCGTCGCCGCCGGCGACTTCGCCTACCGCATCCAACTCGACACGCAGGACGAGATGGCCGAGCTCGCCGACGCGCTCAACGACATGACGGAGCGGTTTCAGGCCACCCGCGACGATCTCGACCGTCAGGTGCAGGAGCGGACGCGGGAGGTGATCCGCAGCGAGCAGCTCGCGAGCGTCGGATTTCTGGCCGCCGGCGTGGCTCATGAGATCAACAACCCGCTCGCCTCCATCGCCATGTGCGCCGAGTCGCTGGAGAGCCGCCTGGATACGCTCTCGCCGGAGGAGGCCGACGCGCAGGTCGCCCGGCGATACCTCGCGCTGATTCAGAGCGAAGCCTTCCGGTGCAAGGGGATCACGGAGAAACTTCTCGACTTCTCCCGGCTTGGCGAGGTACGGCGGCAGGCGACGGCGCTCGTCGGCCTCGTGGCCGACGTGGCCGAGATGCTGCGGCATGTCGGCCGGTTTGCCGGCCGCACGATCGAGATCGAAGATGGCCCTGACGTGCTCGTGATGGTCAATCCGCAGGAGATCAAGCAGGTGGTGCTGAATCTGCTGGTCAACGCGCTCGACTCGATCGAGGATACGGGGAGGGTGAGCGTGGCGGCGAAGCGGAGCGGCGGCGAGGCCGTGCTGACACTCACCGATGACGGCTGCGGGATGACCGAGGAGGTGCTCGAGCACCTCTTCGAGCCGTTCTTCACCCGACGGAAGGCCGGCCATGGAACCGGACTCGGCCTGTCGATCGCGCTGCGAATCGTCACCGACCACGGCGGACGCATCCAGGCCACGAGCGAGGGGCCTGGCAAGGGCTCCACCTTCCGCTTGATCATGCCGCTCGCCCAGTTCGGCACGGAAGCGGGCGGAGAGCCCGTTCCGGGCCGCGCCGCCTGAGATGCATCGACCGAACCCCACGAGGATCACACCTTGAAGCCCGCCGCACGACCGATGCGTATCCTGTTCGCCGACGACGAGGCGTCGCTCCAGGAGTTGATGCGGATCGAACTGCCACGGCTTGGGCACGAGGCCACCGTCTGCCCCGACGGCCGCACGGCACTGGCCGCGCTCGACCGTACGTCCTACGACTGCGTGATCGCCGACCTCGACATGCCGGGCGTGGGCGGGCTCGAACTGATCACGCGGGTCCGGGAGACCTCCCCCGACACCGAAACCGTGATCATCACCGGCAAGTCGTCGGTCGAGAGCGCCGTGACGGCGGTGCGGCAGGGGGTGTTTGACTACCTCACGAAGCCCTGCAAGCTCGCCGACATCCAGGCGGTGTTGGAGCGGGTGCGGAAGAAGCGGGAAATCAACCTCCGGCTGCGGGCCCTCGAGAGGCGGGTGCGGCGGGCCGAGGGGAGCACGCAACTCGTCGGCATGTCGTCGGGGCTCGACCAGGTGCGGCGGCTCATCTCCCGCGTGGCTGCGAGCGAGGCGGCCGTGCTCGTTCGCGGGGAGACGGGAACGGGCAAGGAGCTGGTGGCCCGTGCGATCCACGAGGGGAGCGGCCGGGCCGCTGGTCCGCTCGTGGCGGTCAACTGCGGCGCGCTCCCGGAGCATCTTGTGGAGAGCGAACTCTTCGGGCACCGCAAGGGAGCCTTCACCGGGGCCGATGAGCACCGTGCCGGATTGTTCGAAGTGGCCGACGGCGGCACCCTGTGTCTCGACGAGATCGGGGAGCTGCCCAAGTCGTTGCAGTCACGGCTGCTGCGGGCGCTCGAAAGCGGCGAGATCCGCCGTGTCGGCGACAACCATCCGATCATGGTCGATGTCCGCGTGGTCTGCGCCACCCACCGGTCACTCGAAGACATGGTGAAGGCGGGCGATTTCCGCGAGGATCTCCTCTTCCGGATCAACACGTTCGAGATCGCCATTCCACCGCTGCGTGACCGCCGCGACGACATTCAGATGCTCGTCGAGCACTTCGTGCGACAGTCCCGGCCGCAGCTGCCCGTCGAGGGGGTCGTGGCCGACCCGGCGACCCTGGCGGCGCTGGCTGGTCATCACTGGCCGGGCAACATTCGCGAACTGGCCAACGTGGTGGAGCATGCGCTGGTGCTCTGCGATGAGCTGCCGCTGCTGGTGACCCATCTGCCCGCCCGCTTCGGCACGCCGCGGCCGATCCCCGAGCCCGTGGTCGCGAGTCTTCCGGCGCCCGGGGCCGCCGCGCAGGCGGCCGTCGCAGCCGGCGAGGCCCGGCCCGAGAGCCTGAGGGAACTCGAAATGCGGGCGATCCTCGAGGGCCTCGAACGCAACAAGGGCAACAAGGCCCGGACCGCCGAGGAGCTCGGAATCAGCCTGAAGACGCTCTACAACAAGCTTCACCAGCTCAATGACGGCGGGCTCGACAAGACCGGGTGACGCCCGCCGGGATGCGGACACCCCGAGTTCTCTCTTCGTGGAAAGCCGAAGGACCCCCGGTCAGGTCTTGCGGACGACCCCCACGAGCACGCCCAGCACCCGCGCGTTCTTCACGTAGATCGGCTTCATCGAGGCGTTTGCCGGTTGCAGCCGGATCCGGTCGCGTTCGGGAAACCACTGCTTGAGCGTGGCCTCGCCGTCTTCTGTCTGGGCCACGACGATGTCGCCCGAATGAGCCGTCTGCTTCTTTTGGATCACCACCCAGTCGCCATCGGCGATCTGTGCATCGATCATCGATTCGCCCATGACTTTGAGTACGAAGTGATTGTCGCGGTTGAAGAGCGATTCGAAGTCGATTCGCTCGCTCTGCTCCTCCGCGGGCCGCAGGGTGCCGGCCGCCACCCAGCCGGCCATCGGCAGTCCACGAAGATGGGCCGGCTCATTGACGAGTTCGATGGCCCGCGACATGTTTTTTCCGCGGGTGATCATGCCCTTCCGCTCGAGTGCCTTGAGGTGGCAGACGACACCGTTTGGGGAACGAATCTTGAACGCCAGTCCGATCTCGCGGACCGTCGGCCCGAATCCACGGGAATGAATCTTGTCGCGGATGAAGGCGTAGATCTCCATCTGCCGCTCCGTGGGCGAATCACCTTCATCGGCGGCATTCTTGCGGGATAGGTTGAGCGGATTGCCGCGGACGGCGGCAACGGCTGCGGCGACCCGGCGGGCCTTTGGACGGTCGTTGGCGGCGGAGCGGGGGGCGGAGGCTTTGCGCTTTGACATGAATGCCGGGCGGCGGGGGCCGCTAGTCCTTTGGAGAGCTAGGGTTTGAAAAGCTGGGGTATGGAGAACCGGGGTATGGTCGTGTATCGGCCAGAAAAATGAATGAACGTCAGTATCTTACTATACGGCCGTTCATTTTCAAGGGGGTCACGGTTTGCCTCCGGCGGTGGGGTGGCAGTAGGCTCAAAGCCCCTTCACCGCCGGAGAAACAATCATGGCAGGACTGCGGGAGCTGCTCGGCCGACTTTTTCAGCGGATCGTTGTCGCCGCAGCCGTGGCGCTGCAGCTGACGCCCGGCGGGGCTGAGCCTCCCGCCGCGGTAGCGGAGGCATCCGCCGACGCGCCGCGGGAGGCGGCCAACCGCAGAAAAGCGGCGGCCACGATCGCCCACGTGAGAATCGCCGGCAGCCTGCCCGATGGCGCGGGGCAGGGGGGGCTGCTCGCCGACGTCGCCCCCCACCTCCACCGGCTCGTGGAGCGGCTCGACAGGGCGGCCGATGACACCCGCGTGAAGGGGGTGGTCATCTCGATCGAGTCGCCCGATCTGGGGCGGGCGCGGGCCGACGAGATCCGCGCGGCGATCACTCGCATCCGGAAGGCCGGCAAGCCGGTGGCGGCGCAGCTCGTGAGCGGCTCGCCCGTGCACTACGCGGTGGCGACGGCCTGCGACACGATCGCGATGCCGCCCGCCGCGACGCTGGAGCTCACGGGCGTGCGGGCCGAGATGACCTTTTTCAAGTCGATGCTCGACCGACTCGGCGTGGCGGCCGAGATCCTGCAGGTGGGGGAGTTCAAGGGGGCGGGCGAGCCGCTCACCCGCGACAGCATGAGCCCCCAGCTGCGGGCCCAATACGAAAGCTTCATCGGCGACCTCTATGACCAGCTCGTGGAGCGGGTGGCGTCGGACCGCCGACTGACCGTGGAGAAGGTCCGTGAACTGATCGATGTCGGCGTGTTCACGCCCGACCAGGCGTTGGAATCCCGGCTGATCGACGCGGTCGGCTACGAGGACGAAACGATCGCAACGCTGGCCAAGCGGATCGGCGAAGAACAGCCGAAGGTGTCTCGCGACTATGCGGAGCGGAAGCTCGATCAGGATTTTTCGGGCATGGCCGGCCTCATGAAGCTGATGGAACTCCTCTCCGGACAGAAGCCGTCGGCGCCGACAGGTCGCAACAAGCGGATCGCCGTGGTGCACGTGGCCGGCGAAATCCGGGAGGGGAAGAGCGCCGACGACCTCGTGATGGGTGGCGCGGCCGGATCCGAGACGATCATGAAGGCGATCCGCGACGCCGCCCGGGACGACCAGGTGGTGGCGATCGTGCTGCGGATCGATTCCCCCGGCGGATCGGCCCTCGCCAGCGATCTGATCTGGCGGGAGATCGAACGATCCAAAAAACCCGTGGTGGCGAGCCTGTCCGACATAGCCGCCAGTGGCGGGTACTACATCGCGGTGGCGGCCGACACGATCGTGGCGGCGCCCGGCACGCTGACCGGTTCGATCGGCGTGGTGGGGGGGAAAGTCGCCGTCGGCGACGCGCTCGAGAAGTTGGGCGTGCACACCGACGTGGTGAGCAAGGGAAAGAACTCCGGCTGGTTGTCGATGCAGGAGCCCTTCACCCCCGCCGAGCGGACGGCTTTTCTGGACACGATGAGGGAGGTCTATCAGCTGTTCACGTCGAAGGTCGCCGCCGGCCGGAAGCTGGATCAGAAGCAGGTCGAGAAGCTGGCCGAGGGCCGCGTCTTCACGGGGCGGCAGGCGAAGGAGGCCGGTCTCGTGGACCGCCTCGGCACGCTTGACGACGCCATCGACGAGGCGAAGGCGCTGGCCGGAATCAAGGCCGGCGAGGAGATCGATCGCACGCTTCTTCCGGAGCCTCGGGGCCTGTTCGACGACCTGTTTGGCGCGGCGATCCAGGGCGGTGATCCCGTCGCCGGAATGGCCACCGCCCTGGGCGGCGTGCCGTCGCTCCGCGGGCTGCTCCTCGCGCGGATCGCCAAGCTTCCCGGGCTTGGGCCGCTGGTGGCCGAGGCCGACACGCTCGTGCTCTTGCTTTCAGGCCGGCCGCAACTGCTCCTGCCCGCCCGCGTCCGCCTGCGGTGAACCTCGCCGCGGGATCGTGTCGCCCACGGCGGCGGCGACCTCAGCGGGCGAAAGCGTCAGGGCGCGGGCGAAGCCGGCGATGAACCGGGCGGAGGTCGGCTCGAGCACGACGATCGAGAAGTCACCGAGCTGAAAATAGTCGGCCGCATGAGGGAAGCGGTCGATGTAAGCCGCTTTGAGGGCGGCATGGTCGGGCTCGGTCGGTGTGACGAACAGGGCGGTCGCCGGGAGCGACACCCTCGGCAGGGCCTGCGGGGGCAGCGAGCCATCCTCCGGAGCCGTCACCAAGAGACAGACATCCGGCGACGCGAGCATGTCGCGGGTGTGGGCCGAGAGCCGGCTGACGTGCGTGATGAACTGCAGGCGGCCCGCGCCGGAATCGAGCCGCAGGGCGTACGGAATCATCGACACGAATGGCCGCCCCTCGTGCAGCGTGGCCAGAGCGGCGACCCCTCGGCCAAGGAGCAGGGAGCCGAGCAGTCTGGAGGTTTCGATGTCCATGTCCGACAGTCTATCGTCCGCCGGGACCGGTCGGTTCGTCCCCTGAGGCGAACGCGACGCTCCGCCGGCGAAAACTGTCCGTGGACAAAGTCATCCATCACCTTTGTCCACCGGATCGACCGGTGGAAACGCCGAGGGTTTCCCCGGGTCGATGATCTTCGCGTCCGGCACGGGCGGACCTGCTCCACAGCCCGCTAGAATCCCGTGGCTCCGGTAGCACGAACGCGTCGTCTGTTCCGTGTCGTCGAGGTGACCCGTGACGTCACTCCCCGTACGACTTGGCGTTCTAGCGAAAGCCCCGCCGAAATGGGCGGTCTCTGCCCGTATCCGCTCCCGTACCAGAGCTGGTTTGACGGGGATGCGTTGCGGGCGAGAAGGGCCAAGGGGCTTTACCGCCGAGGCCATTAACAAGAGCGGCGGGGGCTTCGGCCCGCGCCAGACTGCTCTGCCCCGGAGGCATTTCCTTCCCCTCCGAGGTTTTTCCTATGGTCCGTTTCAACGACAACGCGGGCCAAGCCGGTGATGGATCCCCTGGTTACCCTGTCAATTCGAATGAATATCGATGCGGCCGCGGTCGGCTCCGCGGCGATGACTTTGGCCTGACCGCGCGGCCCAGCCTGCTCGAGCTGGCCCGAACCTCCCTCGAGACCCAGGCCCGGCTCTGGCCGGATCTGGCGGGCACGCCTGCGGTGCCAGCCGTCACCGATGCGACGGTGGAGGCGATGGCCGCCGCCTTCAATCGGCGAACCGCTCGAGCCTCCGCCCGTCTCTCCCGCCCGTGGTCCGCCGACCGACTGAGAAGAGTTCGTGCAGGTCCACTTTCGACCGGGCGATCTTTCAGGCATCGCCCCGCGAACTGCCCGTGATCGACATGGCCGGCCTATCCTTCAGGCGAGGCGGCACGAGGCCGCGTTCCTCCGGCCTGAAAAGGCCAGGGATGGCTTTTCAGGCGTAAGGCATGCATTTCGCCTGGTCTTACCAGGCGAAATGAGCGAAGGCCTTGTTCGCATCCGCCATGCGGTGCACGTTGTCACGCTTGGTCACCGCAGCGCCTTCGCGCTTGTAGGCGGCGATGATCTCCTCAGCGAGCTTCTCGTACGTGCCCCGACCCTTCTTCTCGCGGACGGCCTGCAGAAGCCAGCGGATCGCCAGCGACTGCTGCCGGTTGCGATTGACCTGCATCGGCACCTGGTAGGCGGCACCACCGACCCGCTTCGAGCGGACCTCGACGGCGGGCTTGATGTTTTCGAGGGCACGATTGAAGACCTCGATTGGCTCCGTTTCGGAGATCTTCTTGGCGACGATCTCCATCGCGTCGTAGAAAATGCTCTGAGCAACGCTCTTCTTGCCGTCTTCCATGAGGCAGTTGATGAACTTGCTGGCGAGCAGCGATCCAAAACGGGGATCGGGGCGGAGCTGTTCGCGGCTGGAGGTGATGTTTCCCATGGATCTCTGTCTTTATTCCTGGCTTTATTTCCGGTGCGGTGACGTGTCGCCTCAGCCCTTTTTCGCGCCGTAGAGGCTGCGGGACTGCTTGCGGCCCTGGACACCCAGCGTGTCGAGAGCGCCGCGGATGATGTGATAACGGACACCCGGGAGGTCGCGAACACGACCGCCGCGGACCAGGACGATCGAGTGTTCCTGGAGGTTGTGGCCCTCGCCCGGAATGTAGACCGTCACTTCCTTCTGATTCGAAAGCCGCACGCGGGCGATCTTCCGCAGGGCCGAGTTCGGCTTCTTGGGCGTCATCGTGCGGACCTGCAGGCAGACGCCCCGCTTTTGCGGGCAGCGGTCGAGCACGGGCGACTTGGAGAACTTCCGCTTCGGACGGCGGCGGCTGCGGACGAGTTGGCTGATCGTGGGCATGATGAATCTTGGTGTGCTTGGAATCGGGAACCCCAAAAGATAGCCGAGGATCCGGGGCGGCGGAAGGCGGTCGCAAAAAATGGCCTGAAAACCGGGCTGCTGCCGCCCGTTCGGCCGATCGCAAGGCCGCTACGCTGGATGCAGGATCTCGCCACGGCCCCCGGCGAGCATGTCGCCGTGCCACTGTTGCCAGCCACCCGGGGGCTGCGGGGCCGATGCCGGCCGAAACCCGGCCGCGACCAGTCGCGTGAGGAGCAGCGGGAGAAAGCCGGGCCGCCAGGCGGCGCCGCGGCGGAACGTGGCCGGCGGTTCGGGCCTCGTGGCCAGCGCGATCACGGAGCCGCGGCGCATGCCGAGCCCGGGCTGCCGGCCGACATCGCCGCCGATCACCACCGACCCGGCCCGCATCTCGAACCCCGCGGCGTCGCCGCAGCCACCCGCGATCGCGACGATGCCCCGCCGCAGCCGCGCGCCGGCGAGATTGCCCGCATGACCGCCGACAGTCACGAGCCCGCCGCGCATGCCGATCGGACTGCCGGGCAGGGCGGCGGCCAGGTTATCGCCGACGTTGCCTGTGACGTGGATCTCGCCCCCGGCCAGTTCGGCGGCCAGCCAGTCGCCCGCGTCGCCGGCCACGTCGAGCCGTCCGCCCGACATGCCCGCGGCGGCATGGCGGCCGACCGGGCCCGTCGTCCGGATCGCACCCGACCGCATGCCTGCGGCGACGCGATGCACCCGCGAGAAGTCTCCGCGGCATTCGATCACGGCGTCGGCGGGGTCGCCGGAGACCTCGAACAGTGTGCCGAGTTCGCAGGACCGTCCATCGGCCAGAACCGGCAGCCGCGCGATCGCGGGGAGCGGCAGCGAAACGAGACGCTCGGGCAGGATGCCTCCGAGATCGATCGACAACGGGGGACGATCGCCGACGACGCGGAGGGAGAGGGCGAGTGGCATCGCGAGGATCGGAGTGACTCGGGAAGGCGTGTGGCCAGTGACTCGGAAAGGCGCGTGGCCGCGGAAGCGATCGCTCCCGCGGCCACGCAGCATACCTCGGACACGCGCCATCGGCGGCTATTTCGCCGTCAGCACGGGCACCTTGCGCGAGGCGCTCGTCGGCGACTTCGTGAGCTCGACCATCAGGACACCCTTGTCGTAGCGGGCCGTGACCTTCGCGGGATCGACCGACTCCGGCAGCGGAATCGCGCGGCTGAAGCCGCCGTAGTGGCTCTCCCGGTGGCTCCAGCCCTCCCCGGACGCCTCCTTCTCCGACTTCTTCTCGCCGGAGATCACCAGGCGATCCTCCGACACGCTCACGTCGACGTCCTTGGGATCGATTCCCGGCAGCTCGGCGCGGATGTGGATCTGCGTGTCGTTCTCCGACATGTCGATCGCCGGCAGCCACTGCCCCGGCTCACTCGTCTCGAACCAGGGCGATGCCAGGGGCGAGCGGCTGAAGAAGCCCTCGAACAACCTGTTCATCTCGTTGCGGAAGTCCGCCAGGGTGGCGAGGCTCCCGGACTCCATTCCACTCGAACGCTTCGTGCGAAAAGGGATCAGACTCATGGAATGTCTCCTCTTCGGGTCAGGCAGGAACACCAACGAACACATGGATGACGGGCAAGCGACGCAGCCGGGCGTCAGGCGGTCTTCACTTCCACTTTGCGCGGCCGCACGGCGGCGAGCCGTGGCAGGTGGATCGTGAGCACGCCCTTTTTGTAGTCGGCCGAAATCTGCGCGGCGTCGAAGCCCTCGCCGAGCCGGAACGAGCGGCGGTAGTTGCCGATGCCATACTCCTGCCGCACGACGCGGCCCGGAAGCTCCCGCAGCGGCACGGCTGCACGCACCTCGAGCACGCCGTCCTCGAAGGTGACGTCGATTCCCGAAGCACGGGCGCCGGGGATGTCGGCGACGAGGAGCACCTCGGCGCCGAGGTCGCAGATATCGACGTTGGGCTGGTAGGTCTGCGTCGGCGCCGCCGGCTGTTCGGTGGCGGGCATCGTGGTCTGGGTCTGGGTGACCATGCTGGATTCTCCGGCGTGAGGGGTGCGTGGTGATGGAGGACGACGGAACGCGCGGGTCAGGCCGATCGCACGGCCACCTTGTGGGGCTGGCATTCGGCCGCCTTGGGGCAGGTGACGGCGAGCACGCCATCGACGAGCCGGGCCTCGACCCGCGAGGCATCGACGGCGACAGGCAGCGTGATCCGCCTCTCGAACGCGCCGGTGCCCCGCTCGCGGCGATGCCAGGTGACGCGGCCCTTCTTCTCGCCGTCGCCCCCGCGGTCGGACGCGGGAGGAACGGGGCAGGTGTCGGGCCGCGATCCCTTCATGAGCAGTTCGTCGCCGGCGACCGTGATCTCGACGTCGCCCGCCTCGAGGCCGGGCAACTCGGCCTCGATGGTGATCGCCTCGTCGCTCTCCCGCATCACGACCGGCGGGAAGACCCCTTCGGCGGGCCCCACACTCCAGCCGCGGAGCGGCGGGGAGGCGGTCAGGGTGCTCCAGGCACGATCGAGTTCGTCGCGCAACTCTTCAAACGGGAACGCGAATCCCGGGCGGAACGTCGGCATGGTCTGGCTCCTGGAAACAGGTGGTGAAAAGACACCGTCCGTGGAGCGGCATTCCCGGCCCTTCGTGCGCCGGGAATGATTTGCAAGGACGCTGCCGAAAAGCAACCCGCCATGGACGACCGGGGGGAAAACACCGGAGTGCAGGCCTGCGAGGCCGCTCAAAAACGCGGTTGTCGCGGGGCCGCCGTGAAACCCTGGCAGTCGCAGCGATCGTGAGGAGTGTCAACGTGGAGGCCGCGGGTTTTTCGACACCCCGCGTGTTGTGGAGGCATGGACAACTCCTATACTCACGGCTCTTCGATCGGGTGGTGAGCGGTTTTCCCCGGCAACATGCCGGTGAAACCAGCGAACCAACGACGGTGCCATGGCCGGCGTCAGCCCTCCGAATCGGCGGGACGATCACGTAGGAACAGGAAGTAGACATGCGTTTCACGCTGCTCGACCGGGTGCTGTCCATCGAACCCGGTCAGTCGATCACGGCCATCAAGACGCTTTCGCTGGCCGAGGAATACCTGGCCGACCACTTTCCCCGCTTTCCGGTCATGCCAGGGGTGCTGATGCTCGAGTCGATGACCCAGGCCGCTGCTTGGACGGTCCGGCTGGGCGAGGACTTTGCCCACAGCATGGTCGTGCTCCGCTCGGCCCGGAACGTGAAATACGGCGACTTTGTCGAGCCCGGACGGGTTCTCACCGTCACGGCCCAAATCCTCTCGCAGGACGAGAAGACAACCACCGTGAAGGCCAGCGGCACCGTCGGCGATCGGACGAGCCTCACGGCCAGGCTCGTCCTGGAGCGGTACAACATGTCCGATCGGGTGCCCCATGGGGCTGCCCTGGACGTCCGGGTGCGGTCGGAAATGCGAAAGCTCTGGGCGCTGCTCTATCCCCCCCGCGTCATCGCCCAGCAAAAGCCCGTTCCCTACGTGTCGCAGGGGGCGACCCCCGGCGCCGCCTTCGCCAATGCGGACAGGTAGGGCCCTGGACGTCTGTTCGCCGGCCGCTCCCAGGCAGCCGAAGAACGACGTTTTCGCGTGAATTCGTGGCCGATTTTTCCGTTTGGCCCCTTTCGGCCGTCGGAAAATGGGCAACTTCGGGTTCCCATGCGGGCTGGCCGACATTACAACACAGCGACGCCACTCGAGCGTGCCCGATCCCTCATTTTCAAGGTGAAACGTCGATGCCGTCTCGCGATGAAATCTTTGACAAGGTGAAATCCGCCCTCGTGGATGCTCTGGGAGTGGACGAGGATGATGTCACCCCGAACGCCACCATGGTGGGCGATCTCGGTGCCGAGTCGATCGACTTCCTCGACATCGTGTTCCGCCTCGAAAAGGCCTTCAACATCAAGATTTCAAGGGGCGAGCTCTTCCCCGAAGACGTGCTCTCGAGTTCCGAGTTCGTGGCCGACGGCAAACTGACGGCAGCGGGCATCGCGACGCTCAAGGCCCGGATGCCGTTTGCAGATCTCTCGAAGTTCGAGGCCAACCCCAGCGTGCAAAACTTCGCCAACACCCTCACCGTGGAAGACATGGTGCGGTACGTGCAGAGTAAACTGGCGGCCTGAGGACTTCTTTCCAGGGGCGCGTCCACGCTCCGCGGTTTTCCCTCCAGAGGCGGCAGACCGCCGCGAACGGATTCATGCGCTGGTTCTGGATCGACAGGTTCGACGAGTTCGTCCGTGGCCGCCGCGCCACGGCCGTCAAGAATGTCTCGCTCGCCGAGGAACATCTCCACGACCACTTTCCGGGCGTGGCGATCATGCCCAACTCGCTGATCGTCGAGGGCATGGCCCAAGCCGCCGGTCTGCTCGTGGCCGATGCGATCGACTTCAACCGACGCGTGGTGCTGGCGAAGGTGGCGGCCGCGGAGTTTCACTTCGACGCCGTGCCGGGCGACACGATCCGTTTCCAGGCGGAGGTGCTCGACCTCAAACCGGCCGGCTCGCTGACGAGGGTCACGAGCACCATCGGCGATCGGCTGCAGGGGGAGGCGGAACTCTTCTTCGCCCATCTCGAGCCGGGCGAGGGCGTGCCGAAACTCTTCGAGCCCGAGGAACTGCTCCGCTGGCTCGATCAGATGCACATCTACGACATCGGCCGCGACGAGGCGGGCCAGCCGCTCGCGCGGCCCGACTGGTGAGTCCACGCGGAGACGGGCGATGGGTGCCGGCAGGCGACGGGTCGTGATCACGGGTGTTGGCTGCGTTACGCCTTTGGGCGTGCGGGTGGAGCAGCTCTGGAAGAATCTCGTCGCGGGAGCCTCGGGCGTGGGGCTGACCACGATCTTCGACGCATCCAAGTTTCCCACGAAGATCTCGGCCGAGGTGCGGGGCTGGGACATCGCCGACGAGGGGCAGGATCCGAAGGCGTGGGAGTTCTGTGGCCGCCACACCAAGTTCGCCGCGGGCGCGGCGATCCAGGCCATGACCGACGCCGGGCTCCCGCAGGGGTTGCCGGCCGATCCCACCAGGCTCGGCATCTATCTCGGCAGCGGCGAAGGGCAGCAGGACTTCGCCGCCTTCACGCGGATGATGATGGCGGCGATCGAGGGCGACACGCTCGACGTGGCGAAGTTCACGAGGCTCGGCCTCGAGACGCTCCATCCGCTGTCGGAGGTCGAGCAGGAACCCAACATGCCGGCCGGCCATCTGGCCGCGCTCTTCGACGCGCAGGGACCCAACCTCAACTGCCTCACCGCCTGCGCCGCCTCCAGCCAGGCGATCGGCGAGGCGACCGAGATCGTCCGCCGCGGAGAGGCCGACGTGATGCTCTCGGGCGGCACCCACAGCATGATCCATCCCTTCGGAGTGACGGGCTTCAATCTGCTCACGGCGCTTTCGACGCGGAACGAC
>SXHR01000219.1:0-4811 GCA_005773625.1 Planctomycetaceae bacterium
CGTCGCGGTCGATCGGCTCGCCCGTCGGGAGCACGACGGCCGCCGCGACCACGAGGTCGATGATCGTCGCGGCGGGGAGCGACCTGGCGGGCATGGGCGTCATGATCGAGGCAGGCCGGGCGGGTGGCGGAACGAGCGCATGCATGATCTGCGCAGCGCCCGACCGCGGAAACCCCGCCGCTCAAACCCGGCGGATTTGCGGTTTCAGCGGGAGCGGGCGGGCGATATTCTCCCCACCCCCCCGACCATCTTTCTCCAGGCCTCGCCCATGCGTGTCATCCGTCGCCCCTTCTCCGTGGTCGTGGCCTGCCTGACGATCTCCGCGGTGGCGGCGGCCGAGTCGATCGCGCCGCCCGTCAGCGCCGGCCGGTTCGTCGTCCGCGGCCTCGTCGAACTCGATCCGGAGCTGGTCACGCGGTCGCTCGAAGCGGACGATGAGCTGCTCCTGCTCACCAGCCCGCTCGCCACCCGCAAGGCCCTGCTCGCCGCCGTCAGCCAGCGGGTGGCATGGGCCTTGCAGCGCCAGGGCTACGCCGCCGCGCGGGCCTCCGCCCGCATCGAAGCCGGCGACGGCGGTGACACGATCGTCATCGACGTCGATCAGGGATCCCGGCAGGAGGCCGCCGGGATCGAGATCGAGGGATTTCCCGAAGAGCTCGCAGGTCAGCTCCGCAACTGGCTCACGTCGCAGCGGCCCCCGCCGGCAGCGGTGCCGCAGTCGATCGACGCCGACGACGGCTGGCGTGGCACCCGTTGGCTGGATTCCCGGGGGCAGCCCGTGCGGATGGAGTCGCCGCTCTGGTCTCGTGGTCAGCCCGCGGCCTTCGACGCCCCGCACCTTGCGGCGATCCGCGTCGCGATCGGACGGTTCCTGCGCGAACAGGGTTATTTCGCGGCAGCCAGGCTGCTCGACAAACCCCCCGGCCGCGGAGCCGACGCCCCCAGGATCGACGTTTCGATCCGCGCCGATTCCGCCGGCGCGGTGCTCGTGATCGCCGCGGACCATCTGCCCCCTCCTTCGGTCCTCGCGCGGATCGACGTCACCCCGGCCGCCCATACCGTCGCGGTGCAGGCAGCGCTCGGGGTCGCCGTGGGCCGGCGGGTGACCGAACTCGACCGGCTCGCCTGGCAGGAGACGCTGCGGCAGTCGGGCCGCTTCCTGAAGAGCGACGTGAAGTTCAAGGAGCTCCCGTCGGAGGCGGGCGGCGCACCGGGAATCGCGGCGACCTTCAATCTGGAGTCCTATCCCCACGTGCCGCCCCTTGGCCAGCCGTTGTCGCGGGAGGAGGAGGCGGTGCTGTGCGTCCGCGGCTGGTTGCTCAGGACGCTCGCCAACGAGGACGACCTGGTGCTCAGCTGGACGAAGCCGTCGGCCACGGCGACGGGCGTTTCGACCGGCGAGTTGATCGTCTCGACGCGGGAGGGCGTGTTGCTCACGGCGCTGCCCGGAAACCCCCATGCCTGCGGCGCGGCCGTCAGCGCGGCCGGGCTCGGCTGGTTCCTGCCGGACGACGATGGCTGGTTTCAGGTGCCGCTGCCGACCCGGAGTCGGCTCACCGTCAACGTCGCACTCTTTCTCGCGGAGACCGTCCACACCGGGCGGCACGCCTACATCGGCCGCTACGCCCTCGACACCCGCATCGAACAGCGGCCCCGCGACGCCGTCGCGGCCCTGGCGATCACCGCGCGAATCGAGCCGGTCGCCTGTCTCGCCTTCCTGCACGACGGGAATCCCAAGGTGACATGGGAGGGCGACGACCTCGTCGTGGCACGCGCTGACATCACGGCGCGGATCGATTCCCGCACGGGGCGGCTGGTGTCGCTGACCCTGCCGGATGGCGGCCGCATCGACATCGACGCGGCCCCGGGCCGATTCGCCGCCCGGCTCGCCGAGCTCCGTGAAGCCGCCGGACCGGATCGCACTCGGCCCGACGCGCTCGTCTCCTCCGGCATCGATTTCTTCACCAGCGCCGGGCTGGTCACGGCGGCCGAACGGCTCGTGGATGCAGCCGGATCCCTGCCTGGAGTTCCGGCGGCGACGCTCGTGGCCTGGCAGACCCCGGCGGGTGTCGTCGCCGACAAGCTGCGGCGCACGGTCGCAGCCGGTGGCTTCGCGGCGGCAGACGCCGCCACGGCCGCCGCGGTGGCACGGGCCACGGAAGCGGCGGCCCTTCCGCGACTCGAGCTCCCCACGAACACCCCGCCTCCGCCCGACGCCGACCCGACCACACGGCTCGCCCGCACCGCGGCCCCGTGGGCGTGGCGGACCCTCGAGCGGGCCTCCGGCCGGGACTCGTGGCTCACGGCGCTCGCCCGCCTGGGAACGCTCGCGTCCCGCCACGACGCCGGCGCGATCTGGGAACTCTCGGCCTACCTTTCCTCCGCCAGGTTCGGGCCGCTCGCCTACCTCGCAGCGGCCTCGGCATCGCCCCTGCCGAGCGCCACCCTCTCGCTCGTGGCCCGCGGCGAGCAGCGACTCACGGCCGGGGCTTTCTGCTCCGATTGCGACGCCGCCGTCGCCGTGCTGCGCCAAGGCGGCCTCGATGCCCCGCTCGTGTCGCTGCTCCGCACGCTCGACGACGAGGAGGCGGCACGGCTCGGCGAGACGGTGCTGCGCGATCGGCAATCCATCCTGCCGCTCGTGCACGCACTTCGCGCGTCCGACTCCGACGCCGCCGCGCTGGCGGCGATCACCTCGACCCTCGACCGCTGGTGGAGCCAGTCGCTCGGGCGGACCATCACCGCGGCCCTCTCCGGGCAGGCCGCCCCGTTCCAGACCGCCGAAGCACCGAGCCCCACGCCTGCTGCCGTGCGGTGAGAGACCGTGGAACAGCCCGCCGCCGGACGCGGCGAATGCCGGCCGGGACCCCCCCGGCGTTTCCACCGGTCGATTCAGTGGACAGACGTGATGGATGCGATCCGGCTCGGCGGCGTTCGATGCTGCACCATCGAGAAACGAACTCAGCGAGGGGCTGCCCATGCCCCCGAGACGGCGTAGGTGGCCAGCGCAGCTCGGAGGGCGAGAGCGCAGGCACCTCCGAGCGAACGGAGGTCAGGATGACCGGAGTGAGCGTCCGGCGAGAGGGCGTGGGCAGCCCTGAGCACCGCGGCAGGCCCCGCGCCAGGCCCAGCGCCAGGCCCCGCGGCCGGGGATGGCTCTTTCAATGGACGGTGAGCGGGAGGCTGGCGGGAGTGTTCCGGGCCTGCCATCATGCCGGCGAGACGTGCGGTGCGAAGGAGTGGAGGTCGATCGTGATTCACTGGTCGCTGTCCTGCGGTTGCCGTCACGCGGCCCTGGTGGGTCTGCTCCTGGGGGCCATGGCCGCAGGTGGTGCGTCCGAGCCTGCAATCTGGCGCGACGCGACGCCCGCCACGCCGATCGACCATGCGGTCATGGTCCGCAATCTCTTCATGACGGGTCATGTGAAGGTTCCCCTCGAGGGGCCCCGGGCTCTCGTGACCCCCGATCCCGCCGCCAAAGACACCGGAAGCTTCAACGTCTATCGAATCACCGCCGTTGAGCCGGAGGAGCCGCGGACCGTCGGGGTGGGAATCGACCCGGCGAGCCTGCACGAGGTGCGGCTGGGGCCGGCGGAGTTTCTGCTGGTGCCGACGCACCGCCTGACCGATGGAGCGGCCGCGGCCGCCGAACTGGTCGAGAGCGTCTACGAAGTTCGCCCACTTCTCGAAACACCCTCGCTCGATGGCATCGCTGCCGCCGGTCATGCAGCCGGCCGGCCCACTCATCTCTGTCTCGCCGTCGATTACAAGCACCACTTCGAGCGGATCAGGGTCCGCGACGCGAACCGTGGACTGCTCCTCTTCCCGCCGACCGCCGCCGACGAGGCCGCCGCCGACATCTCGGTCGTCGATGACTTCGGCACCACCCGGCTCGTCCCCGGAAACACCATCCGGGCCGGCGTGTGGGTCGTTGTCAGCGTCGGGGCCGCCCCCTGAGCGGACTCCGCCCCCGAACGAAAAAACGCCGGCCTCGCGGCCGGCGTTTTCCCGCTCTCGAGCGGATTCGGAACGTATGGCCCCCTGCGGGGCAGCCGACGTGGTGCGGCCGTGCGGTCAGTTCTTCGGCAGGATCACCGTGTCGATGACATGGATCACGCCATTCTTCGACGTGATGTCGGTCTTCACGACCTTGGCATCGTCGATCATGACCTCGCCATCCTTCACGGTGATCGTGACACTCTTGCCGTTCACCGTCTTGGCGTCCTTGAGCGTCACGACGTCCTTCGCCTTCACCTTGCCCGGAACCACATGGTAGGTGAGGATTTCGACCAGCTTCGACTTATTCTCCGGCTTCAGCAGGTTCTCGACCGTGCCCGCCGGCAACTTGGCAAAGGCCTCGTCGGTCGGAGCGAACAACGTGAACGGCCCGGGTCCGGAGAGCGTCTCCGCGAGACCGGCTGCCGTCACGGCGGCAACGAGCGTCTTGAACGACTCACTCGCGACTGCATTTTCAACCACCGTCTTGTCGCACGTGCCGCATCCGGCATCGGCGATCCGCGTCATACCGCCGAACGCCATCGCAAACACCACGGCACAGACAAGCATGCGGGACTTCATGGGTTACAAGCCTTTTCTTCGTGCCACCCCGGAGGGCGGCGGTTCAGAGACCCCGGTGCCGCGCGGAGTTGCCCGGCACCTTCCCCGGAGGATACCAGATCGGCCCGTGATCAGATCAGTCGCGACAGCACCAACACCCCCGCCAGGCCGACGACCGACACGATCGTCTCCATGACGGTCCAGCTCTTGAACGTGTCGGCGAGGCTGACGTTGAAATACTCCTTGAACAGCCA
>SXHR01000220.1:0-13425 GCA_005773625.1 Planctomycetaceae bacterium
GGTGCCGAGGTCGATGCCGATGATCTTTTCGCCCTGCTTGGTTGCCATGATGGATCCCTTTCTGGTGGTCGGTAGGCGGTCGCTGGTTGTCCGTCTCGGGGAGTTCTCAACGCCATTTTTGGCCGCTCGGCCTCGGAGGTCCCGGAAAAGCAAAGGCCGTGCCACGACTCGCGGCGGCCCGCCGCCGGGCCGGGACCGCCCCGGGATCGCCGCCGCAACCGGGATATTGGGCGTATTTACGGACGCTTTGCCGACGGTACAGTTGGGGATGTCAACGCCGGGACTCGCGGACGTTTCCGGCGGGTCTGCCATTTTGGCCGCTGCCCTCTCCCGTTGCCCCCTCGTTGGACTGCGATGGCTCACTCCGGTTCACCGCGGGATTCGGCCGGCGACGGCGTCAAGAAGCCCGGGCTGCAGCAGCTTCGCTCGCAGATCGACAAGCTCGACCGGCAGCTCGTCGGGCTGATGAACGACCGCGCCGAGATCGCCCGTCAGATCGGCCACGTCAAGCAGTTCAACGGCCAGCAGACCTACGACCCGTCCCGGGAGGAGACGGTGCTCGAACGGGCCGCCTCGGCCAACGAGGGTCCGCTCTCCGACGAGAGCGTGAAGGCGGTGTTTCGCGAACTCATATCCGGCTCCCGGGCGATCGAGCAGCACATCCGCGTGGCCCACCTCGGCCCGGCCTGGACCTACAGCCATCTCGCGGCGCTCCACCGCTTCGGCAGCGCCGTGGACTTCGTGCCGGTGGCCAGCATCTCCGCCGCCTTCGAGGAGGTGCAGGCCGGTCATTCCAACTACGGCGTCGTGCCGCTCGAAAACTCGACCGACGGCCGGATCGCCGACACGCTCGACAACTTCTCCCGGCTGCCCGTCAAGATCTGCGCCGAAGTGCCGCTGCGGATCCACCACACGCTGCTGGCGTCGTGCGATCGCTCCGCGATCAAGGAGGTCTACAGCCGACCCCAGGCGCTCTCGCAGTGTCGCAACTGGCTGGCCCGCCACCTCCCCTCGGCCCGGCTCGTCGAGGTGACCAGCACGAGCGCCGCCGCGGAAATGGCGGCCGGCCGTTCCGACGCGGCCGCGATCGCCAGCCGGCAGGCGGGCGTGCACCACGGCCTGGCGGTCCTCGCCGAGAACATCGAGGACGTGCCGGGCAACACCACGCGGTTCGCCGTCATCGGCCATGCCGACGCGAGCCGCACCGGCAAGGACAAGACGTCTTTGATGTTCGAGATCGAGCACAAGCCGGGGGGACTCGCCGACGCGCTGGCGATCCCGAAGCGGCAGAAGCTCAACCTCACCTGGATCGAATCATTTCCGATGCCGGGCGAGGTGGGCGGCTACATCTTCTTCGTGGAGCTCGAAGGGCATCGCAGCGATCTCCGCCTCCGCCGCGCGATCGCGTCGCTGGAGAAGCGGTGCCGGCGGGTGGTGATCCTCGGCTCCTACGCCGCCGCCGCTCCCGTGGGCTGAGCGTCGCCGGCGGTGGTTGCATTCACGGCGCGGCGGCCCGCCGCTGCCATTCCGCCACGATCGCCTTCTCGTCCACGCCGTAGGCGCTGATGACCGCCTGCGTCGGTTCGGCGCCGCCCCGCATGTCGGCGATCGCGGTCGCGAACTTGTCGGGCGCCATGCAGAGGAGCGTGGTCAGGCTCCAGGCCTCGGCATACTGGGGCATCTGCATGCCTGCGAACGTCCCCGCGAGCGTGGTCCCGATGTCCCGAATCCGGTTTTCGGCAAACCGCTGCCGGACCAACTGCGGCCAGGCGGCGTCGCCGGCGAGCTCGCGGTCGCTGTAGCCGCCGGTGACCGTGGAGCCGGGGGTCTTGTGGATCATCACCTCGGTGACGTTGCCGAAGCCGCCGGCCAGCGCGTCGCCGCAACGCCCCCGACTGACGTGGCGGAGGGCGTGGTATCCCATCGCATGGGCCAGGGCCCTGCGCGACTTTTCGGGCGGCGTGCCCTCGAGACAGATCGTGGTCAGCCCCTGCACGTAGACGGCCGGCTTGCCCGCTCCGAGTTCCTGGAGGCTCGCGCCCTCCTGGTTGCCATACCGCACGCCGTTGGCCTCACCGGCCTGGGACACCGCATCGAGGAGTTTCGAATACTCGGACCGGGTGGCCACGATCAGCACGTTGACCGCCCGCTTGTCGATCCCGGCGATGAACGCCTTGGGAAATGTCGCCGTGAGCTGGGTGCCGATCTGCCGGGCATCGGCCGCGAACTGGGCCGGCACCCCGGGACCGCCGTACACGCGGCCCTGCCCGCACTCCGATGCAGTGAGGAGCACCCCCGCCTGCGCCACGGACTGCGCGACGATCTTGTCGATGCGGTCGGTCTCGGGATCGTTCTCGGCGGGGGCCACGACCCCGGCTGCGACCTCGGCCTTGGGCGGCTCCATCTCCTTGGGCGGTTCCATCTCCTTGACCTTGGCGAGCACGGCGATCGCCGGCGGGGTGAACCCCAGCTCCAGCAGCCGCTTCCGGACGTCGTCATCGATGGCGAACGAGCGGCCGCGCTCCTTCGCGACCCGGAGGATCTGCCCGGGGTTCTGCTTCTTGTCTCTCAGCGAGGCGATCTCGTCGAGCGAAAGGGGCCCTTCGCCGCGGACGACGCCCGCGAGGCAGGCGGCCGTGAGCGACATCACGATAAACACCGAAAGTCGTCTGCGAATCGCCAAGGCCGAGCCCCCCTTGTCGGATATCGACGGCGGGCGTGGATCACATGCCCCCCCGCTGTCGGCGGCTGCAGAATACGCCTGCCGCGCGAGCTCCTGCAAGCACCGAGTCGCGGCTGAAGCCCGCGCCGGGGGATGGCCCGCGCGCGGAGCACCGGCCGGGCGGTTGCCCCGAACCTGCCCCCCAAACCTTCCGAAGCGCCGCAGAATCGCTAGGATGCTCGCCCGGGCCTCCCCCGCCGATCGATGGACGACGGCGGCGGGCCTGCACCATGGAGCGCGTCATGTCCCGCAGGAAGATCGTCGCCGGCAACTGGAAGATGAACCTCGATCGGACGAAGGCGAAGGAGTTGACCGCCGCCGTCGCCGCCCGGATCGCCGAGGCCGGATCGACCGAGCTCGTCCTCTGTCCGCCCGCCGCCTATCTCGAGACGGTCGGTGCCGGGCTTCACGCGGCCGGGTCGGCGGTGGCCCTCGGCGGCCAGAACATGCACGACAAGCCGAGCGGTGCCTTCACGGGCGAAGTGGCTCCGCCGATGCTCCTCGACCTCGGATGCCGTTACGTGATCCTCGGCCACTCGGAGCGGCGGACGCTCTTCGGCGAGACCGACCTGATCGTGAACGCCAAGACCCGGGCGGCCCTCGCCACCGGGCTGATCCAGATCGTCTGCGTCGGCGAGACGCTGGAGGAGCGGGAAGGGGGACGCACCGAGCAGGTCGTGACGACGCAGGTGAACGGATCGCTCGCGGGGCTTTCCCCGGCCGAACTGGAGACGGTGGTGATCGCCTACGAGCCGGTGTGGGCGATCGGCACGGGCAAGGTGGCCACGCCGCAGCAGGCCCAGGAGGTGCATGCCCTGATCCGCGGGCTGCTCGGGTCACTCGCGTCGCCCGCCGTGGCCGCCAAGGTGCGGATCCAGTACGGCGGCAGCGTGAAGCCCGACAACGCCGCCGACCTCGCCGCCCAGCCCGACATCGACGGAGCCCTGGTCGGCGGCGCGAGCCTCCAGGCCGACGACTTCCTCGGAATCGCCAAGGCGTTCGGGGGCTGAGGCGCCCGGAACGCATGTCGGGGTAGCCTGTCCGACGGGGTTGGGATACCATCTGCGGCTCCTGACCCGTCTTGTCCGTCCCGTGTTGTCCGACCTGGAGCCTCGTCTGTCCATGACCTCGCTGATCCGCTTCTCCCTCGGCTTCATGCTCGTCTTCTCGGCGCTCTTCCTGATCGCGCTGGTGCTCATCCAACGCGGACGCGGCGGCGGCCTGGCGGGGGCATTTGGCGGCATGGGCGGCCAGAGCGCGTTCGGCACGAAGGCCGGCGACGTGTTCACGCGGATCACGGTGGTCGTCGCGGCCTGCTGGATCCTGCTCTGCATCCTGGCGATCAACCTGCTCGGACGCAGCGAATCGCTCTTCAGCCCGACCCTCGGCGGCACGGCCGGGCAGGCGGTGCCCTCCCAGACCACGCCCGGCCCGGATGCCCCGCCGGCGGAAGAGAAGCCGGCCGACGAGAAGCCGGCCGAAGCGGCGGGCGAATCGACATCGAAGGCCGCCGGCGACGAGCAGGCCGAACCCGCCACCGAGCCCGCCACCGAATCCAAGGCCGAGACGCCCCCCGCGACCGAACCGGCGGCGGCCGCTGCAACCGTTCCGGCAACTCCCACCGTGCCGGCCACGCCGCTCGTCCCGGCCACGCCCGCAACTCCCGCCGCACCCGCGTCCAAGTGACCCGATGGCCCTGAGCATGACGGGCTGCGGTGAGGGCGTCGCCAATGCCGGCGGCAACACCTGCCGCGTCGAAATACGGAGCGTGAACGGCAAGCAGTTCAAGCTCACGATCCGCGCCCGTGAGGGCTTCTCTGGGCTCGAAGGGCAAATCGAGGCGGCCGTGCGGCGGCGGATTCGCCGGGGCAGCGTGCAGCTCACGCTCGACGTCTCGGGTCCGGCAGCCGCGACCGCCCGCCGGCTCGACCGTGTGCAACTCGACGCCTACCTCGACGACCTCGAGAGCTTCTGCTCGGCCCGCGGCATCCCGCTGGCGGAGGCGACCGCCGGCCTGCTCGGCCTGCCGGGCACGGTCGTCGATGCCGTGCCCGATCCGGGGCTCGCCGAAAATGCCTGGCCACTGGTGTCGGAGGCGGTCGAGTCGGCCCTCGATCGCCATGAACAGATGCGGCAGGCGGAGGGAAACAACCTCGCCGCCGACATGCGTGCCGTATGCGGCGAGATCGTGACGCTCGCCGCCGGGATCCGGGAGCGGGTGCCGCAGGTGGTGGCCGCCTACCGTGACCGGCTCTTCGAGCGGGTCACGAAGCTGCTCGCCGAACGGAGCACGACCCTGGGCGAGGCCGACATCGCCAGCGAAGTGTTGCTCGTGGCCGATCGCACCGACATCGCCGAGGAGCTCGTCCGGCTCGCGAGCCATGTCGATCAGTTCGATCGGCTGCTCGACGAGGAGTCTCCGGGGAGATCGCTCGACTTTCTCGCCCAGGAACTCGGCCGCGAGGCCAACACGATCGCTTCGAAGTCGCTCGACGTGCAGATCGCCCATGCCGTCGTGGAGGTCAAGACGCGGATCGAGCGGCTCCGCGAACAGGCCCAGAACATCGAGTGACCGCCGCCAGCGGCCGGGGACGGCTCGCATGCCGGGCCCGGCTCCCGAGTGGCCGGCTGTTTTTCGTCACTTTTGCCGGGGTGTCGGGTTCTGCTTCGCCTTCCACAGGCGTCGCTTTTCAAGCGACCGGACGCTGCGGTACAACAGTTGGATGGAAGACCGCCCGGGCAAACTCGTCGTCATCTCCGGCCCGTCGGGCGTGGGCAAAACGACGCTCCTGCGCCGGCTGCTGGCCGATCTGCCGGAACTGGTGCCGAGCATCTCGGCCACGACCAGGCCCCCCCGGGCCGGCGAACGGGACGGCCTCGACTACCACTTCCTGACGATGGAGGAGTTCGAGCGTCGCCGGGCGGCGGGCGAGTTTCTCGAATGCTGCCAGGTCTACGGCCGGCAGCATTGGTACGGCACCCTCGCCGCGGAGGTGGAGCCGAGAATCGCGGCCGGAAAGTGGGTCGTGCTCGAGATCGACGTGGAGGGTACACTCTCGATCCTCGCTCGGTTTCCGCAGGCGATCACGATCTTCGTCGAACCGTCCCACCCAGACCAGTTGCTCCAACGGCTCCAGGGCCGCGGCACCGAGTCTCCGGAGGCGATGGCCCGGCGGCTGGAGGTGGCCCGCCGTGAGCTGCACGAGGCCCATCGGTACAAGCACCGCGTCGTCAACGAGAACGTCAACGAGGCGTTGGTGGCGGTGGAGCGGGTGCTCGCCGACGAGGGCTTTGCCGCAGCCGCCGACCGCTCGTCCACATTCCATGCCCTGATCACACCCGACCAGACCACACCAGAGGAGTCCCGTTCATGATCGACGACCTGCGCGAAGAAGAAATCGTCAACAAGGTCGGAGGGCGTTTCAAGCTCTCGACGCTGATCCAGAAGCGGCTCGTCGCCCTCAACGCCGGCGGGCGGCCGCTCGTCGACATCGACTCCAACGACAAGATGCAGATCGTGATCGAGGAGATCAAGCAGGACAAAATCTTCCTCGACACCTCGCTCAACCTCCGCATCACCGGCGAGTCGCCCGAGGCCGGCGGCCCGCTCGACTTCGATCCCACCGTCCTGTGATCCTCCACGGCAGGGAGATTGTCCTCGGCGTCTCGGCAGGGATCGCCGCCTACAAGGCGGCGGCCCTGGCGAGCCTGCTGGTGCAACGTGGTGCCGCCGTCACGGTCGTGATGACGCGGAACGCGCGGCGATTCGTCGGAGCGGCCACGTTTGCGGCGCTGACGGGACGGCCCGTGGCGACACGGTCTTTCGACGCCCCCGCCCATCCGCTCGGGGCCCACATCGAACTTGCCGCGCGGGCCGACCTCCTGATCATCGCCCCGGCATCGGCCGACTTCCTCGCCAAGGCCGCCCACGGCGCCGCCGACGATCTCCTCGCCACGCTCGTGCTCTGTGCCGAATGCCCCGTGCTCGCCGCACCGGCGATGAACGCTGCGATGTGGAACAAGCCGGCCGTGCAGCGGAACGTCGCCCAACTCGTCGCCGATGGAGTGCGGATCGTGCCCCCGGGCACCGGCTGGCTGTCGTGCCGGCAGCAGGGAACGGGCCGGATGGCGGAGCCAGAGGAGATCGCCACGGCCATCGAGGCCTCCCTCGCCGGGCGTCCGATACGTCCGAGGGCCTGACGGAACGCCAGCATGGCAAGGATCCTGCTCACCGCCGGTCCCACCCGGGCCTACATCGACGACGTGCGGTTTCTGAGCAACGCGTCGAGCGGCCGGATGGCGGCGGCCATCGCCGCCGCCGCGCTGGCCGCCGGCCATGAGGTGGTGATCGTCAGCGGCCCCGTGCAGATCGCGTATCCCAGGGGGGCCCGCGTGATTCCGGTGGTCACCACGCAGGAGATGCTCGAGGCGTCGCTCGCGGAACTGCCGGAGTGTGACGGCGTGATCGCCGCCGCGGCTCCCTGCGACTTCGAGCCCAGGCGGCGGGCGGCGGGCAAGATCCCGCGGCAGGGATCGGCCCTGATGCTGGAGCTGAGGCCGACGCAGGACGTCATCGCCACGCTGGCCCGCCGCGCCCGGCCGCGGCAGTGGTTTGTCGCCTTCGCCCTCGAGCCGGGTGCCGACCCGCGGCGGGCCTTCGCCAAGATCGAGGCCAAACGCTGCGACCTGATCGTCGTCAACGACGTGACGGCGATCGAAGCCACCAAGACGGCCGTCACCGTCTATGACCGCACCCACGCGGCCGTCGGCTCGCGAAAGGGCACGAAGCGGGCCGTGGCGACCTGGCTGGTGCGGCTGTGCACCACGCGTCTCACCGGCTAGCCGCCGAACCGCCGGCCGCCCTGTACAATCCCACCCCATTCCCGCCCAGGAGCCCACGCATGGTCAAAGTCGCGATTCTCGGCGCCACCGGCTACACGGCACTCGAGGCCATCAAACTCCTGCTGCGGCATCCGCAGGCGGAGATCGTGGCGGTGACCAGCCGCCAGGAGGGCCGCACGCCCGTTTCCAGCGTCCATCCGAGCCTCGTGGGCCGTCTCGACCTGCCGCTCGAGGACCTCTCCCCCGAGGAGGTCGGCAAGCGGGCCGACTGCGTATTTGGCTGCCTGCCGCACTGCGCCAGCGCGGAGATTCTCCCCAGGGTGCTCGCCGCCGGCGCGAAGGTCGTCGATTTCAGCGCGGACTATCGGCTCGACGACGCCGCGACCTATCTCGAATGGTACGGTCACGAGCATCCCGACGCGGGCCGTCTGGGCAGCACGGTCTACGGCCTCCCCGAGCTCTTCCGGGGGGCGATCGCCGGGCAGGATCTCGTGGCCAACCCCGGCTGCTACTCGACCTCGGCCATCCTCCCCCTGGCGCCGCTGATCAAGAGCGGCCTGTTCGAGACCGACGACATCATCATCGACTCCAAGAGCGGGGTCAGCGGAGCGGGCCGCCAGCCCAAGCTGATGACGCACTTTCCGGAGTGCAACGAGAGCATGTCGGCCTACAACGTCGGCCGCCACCGGCACACGCCCGAGATCGAGCAGATCATCGGTCGCCACGCCTCCGTGCGGCCCGCGGTGATCTTCACCCCGCAGCTCGCTCCGATGGACCGCGGCATCCTCTCCACGATCTACGTCCGCCCGAAGCAGCCGATCTCCGAGGGCGATGTGATGGGTCTCCTCCGCGAGGCCTACGCCGGCGAGCGGTTTGTCCGGGTCGTCGATCACCTCCCGGGGACGAAAGACACCGTCGACACCAACTTCTGCGATCTCACCGCCCGCGTCGTCCGCGGCCGCGTGCTGCTCATCAGTTGCCTCGACAACCTCGTGAAGGGAGCGGCCGGCGCCGCGGTCCAAAACTTCAACGTGATGTTCGATTTCCCCGAAACGATGGGGCTTCTCTGATCATGTCCGTCTCCGACACGCCCGTCCGGCTTCCGATTCCCCCCCTGCCCCGCGGCTTTCGCATGGGGGCCGTTCATGCGGGCATCAAGCGCAACGCCACCCGCGAGGACGTGACGCTCGTCGCCAGCGACCAGCCCGCGACGGCGGCGGGGGTCTACACCACGAATCTCGTCTTCGCCGCCCCGGTCGCCCTCGATCGGGCCCGGACACCCGGCCGCGGGTTTCGCGGCGTGGTGATCAACTCCGGCAATGCCAACGCCTGCACCGGCAGCCGGGGGCTCGACGACGCCCGCGAGATGGCCGCGCTCGCCGGACGTGCGCTCGGCGTGGCCGGCGAGGAGATCCTCGTGCTCTCCACCGGGATCATCGGGGAGTTCATGCCGATGGCGACACTGGCGGCCGGCATCGAGGCGGCAGCGGCCGTGCTCGGGGACGACGACCGGGCGGCGTTGACCGCGGCCCGCGGCATGATGACCACCGACACGCGGCCCAAAATGGCAGGCGGCACCTTCACCGCGGATGGCACGGTGGCGACCGTCTTCGGCATGGCGAAGGGGGCGGCGATGATCGGCCCGAAGCTGGCGACGATGCTTGGTGTCGTGATGACCGACGCCTCGATCAACCCCGCAGACGCCCAGCGTCTCCTCGCGGAGGCCGTCGAGGAGACGTTCAACTGCGTGAGCGTGGACGGCCACATGAGCACCAACGACACGGTGCTGTTCCTGGCCAACGGGGCCGCCGGGGGGGGCACGCTCCACGGGGCGGGCCTCGAGGCCTGCGGCCGCGTGCTCCGCCAAGTCTGCGAATCGCTCGCCCGCGAGATGGCCGACGACGGCGAGGGGGCCACGCACGTGATGCGGATCGAGGTGACCGGCGCCGCGAACCGGGATGACGCCCGGCAGATCGCGCGGACGATCGCCGACAGCCCGCTGGTCAAGACGGCGGTGCATGGCGCCGACCCCAACTGGGGCCGGATCGTCTCGGCGGCCGGGTATTCGGGCGTGGTGTTCGATCCGTCCCGGGCCCTGCTGCGGCTCAAGGGCACGCTCCTCTTTCAGCACGGTGCCCCATTGCCTTTCGACGCCGAGGTCGTTTCGGCGTCGATCAGGGACAACCGGGAAACGCTGATCGAGCTCTCCGTCGGGGACGGCCCCGGCAGGATTCGGTTCCACTCCAGTGATCTCACGGCCGACTACGTCCGCCTCAACGCCGATTACCACACCTGACGAGCCGCGCGGCACCGCCGCGGAGCCCTTCCGGCACGAGAAAGCCCGGTGCCTCGTCCTGCCGGGCCCTTTTCCGGGTTTTCCCGCCGGACGTGCGTAGAATCGCATGCCTTGACGCGGACCTCCCAAAAAGGTTTGCTCTGTGGTTTCCGTCCCAGCCCTCCGAGCCCAGCTGATGCCCCTGCCCTCCATCTGCACGCCCCCGCCGTTCATCGCCTTTCCGACCGTTTCGAGCGGTTGGCCCATGCACGCTCCCGCCGAACCGGCGGTCGTGATCGTCGTGGCCGCGGCCGATCCGGAGGATGGCGACGAGGAGGAACTCGGCGACGAGGAGGATCTGGCGGTCGCCCAACCCGCGGCCGACGAGGAATCGACCTTCGACGACTTCGACGACGAGTTTGACGACGACTTCGAAGAAGACGAGGACGACCCCGACTGGGACCATCCGGGCGAGGGCGACACCGATACACCTCCTCCCGGCAAGGCACCCGGCAGGAAGAAGTGACCGACCGCGGCGGGCATCGAGAGAAAAACCGATGGCTGGCATCGACAAGCCGCAGTCCACCCCCGACGACCCCGGTGCGGACGCAGGCAAGCCCCGCGGCCGGAAGGCCCGCGGCCAGTCGCCCGGCGCGCCGCCGGCCTGGTTCGGCACCCTCGGCCAGCTCGATTTCGACATCGACTTCTTCGAACGGGTGCTCGCCCGCAAGCCGGACTCGATCGAGGTGCTGCGGATCCTCGCCGAGTTGGTGAGCAAGAAGGGAATCATGGAGCGGGCCGTGGAACTCGACCAGGCCCTGGTGGCCCTGCTCCCCGACGATTTCCTCGCCCGCTACAACCTCGCCTGTTCGTTTGCACGGGCCGGTCGTGCGGACGACGCGATCGACGCGCTCTCACGGGCGATCCTCCTCGGGTACGACGATCTCGAGCACATGGAATCGGACCCCGACCTGGAGTCGATCCGCAGGCATCCCGATTTTCTCGCCCTGCTCGGCGATTGACGCCGCCCCGCGGTGGCGGCTCCGCCGGACGTTCCGGTGGCCCCATGTGATGGATGACCTGGTCCGCGGCCTGCTAGACTCCGCGGCCCACGCGGTGGGTGCCGCGAATCGACAGGCCCGCACGGGGAGCACGCATGCTCGACCAATACGACAAGATCACGGAAGCCGTCTCGTTCATCCGGAGCCGATGGAGCCTCGCGCCCCGGGTCGGGGTGATCCTCGGCAGCGGCCTCGGCGAAGCCGCTGCGGCGATCACCGACAGGGTCGTCATTTCCTACGACGAGCTCCCGCACTTCGCCCGTTCGACCGCCCATGGGCATGCCGGACAACTCGTGTGCGGACTCCTGGAGGGCGTGCCGGTCGTCGTCCTGGAGGGGCGGCAGCACGCCTACGAGGGCTACCCGCTGTCGCAGATCACCTTCCCGATCCGCGTGCTCGAACGGCTCGGAGCCAGGCTGCTCATCGTCACCAACGCCTGCGGCGGCCTCAACCCGCAGTTCCGCACCGGCGATCTGATGGTCATCGACGATCACATCAACCTCATGGGCGACAATCCGCTCATCGGCATCAATGACGAGCGGCTGGGGCCGCGGTTCCCCGACATGTCGGCGCCCTACACGGCCCGCCTGATCGACGACGCGCTGGCCGTCGCCCGTCGGGAAAACTTCGTGGCCCACCGGGGCGTCTATGTGGCCGTCACCGGACCCAATCTGGAGACGCGGGCCGAATACCGCTTCCTGCGGACGATCGGCGCCGACGTGGTGGGGATGTCGACCGTGCCCGAGGTGATCGTGGCCGTGCACGCGGGGCTCGCGGTGCTCGGGATCTCGGTGATCACCGACATGTGTCTCCCCGATGCGTTGGAGGTGGCGACGGTCGAGCACATTTTGGCGACGGCCCGCTCCGCCGAGCCGAAACTGCGGGCGATCATCGTCGCCGCCGTGCGGGCCACCGGCGGCGGCTGACGTCCCGGCAGCCGCGGGCGGCTCGTGACCGAGGTGTCCGGTGGCCGCCGGCCGCACGGCGACGGCGTGGCGGCAGGCGATGGAGCACGGCCGGGCACCTCCCTAGAGTTTCCGGTGCGGGGCCCGCGGAATCCTCCTGCCGGCAGGTCACGAGCACGTCGCCATGCTGTTCCACGCCGGCTTGCCGGAGATCACGACGCTCTGCGGCACGGCCTTCTCGATCGGCCTGATCCACACGCTGCTCGGTCCCGATCACTACGTTCCCTTCGCGGCGATGGCGCGGGCGGGCGGCTGGTCTGCGGCCAAGACGCTCCTCGTCACCGGGGTCTGCGGGATCGGTCATGTGGCGGGCTCGGTCGTCATCGGCCTGGTGGGCCTGGCGCTCGGGGTGGCCGTCTTGAAACTGGAGGACCTCGAGGGTCTCCGCGGCGATCTCGCCGCCTGGCTGCTCATCGGCTTCGGCCTCGCCTACTTCGTCTGGGGCCTCGTGCGGGCCTCGCGGAACCTGCCTCACACGCACGCCCACCTGCACGCCGACGGCACCCTGCACGCCCATGAACACACGCATGACGTCGGTCACCTGCACGTGCACCACGACGCGACGCCGGCGTCGGCCCTCCGGCGGCCGCCCCCGGTCCCCTGGATCCTGTTTCTCGTGTTCGCCTTCGGTCCGTGCGAGCCGTTGATTCCCCTGCTCATGTACCCGGCGGCGAAGGCGAGCCTCGTGGCGGTCGTGGCGGTCGTCGGTGCGTTCACCTTCGCCACGGTGGCCACGATGATGTTGGCCGTGGCGGCCCTCCGCTCCGGGGTGGCGTGGGTGCCGACACGAAACACGCAGCGTCACGCCCATGCCCTCGCCGGACTCGCCGTGCTGGCATGCGGCATGCTGGTGCTGGTCGGGCTCTAGCTGATCGTGGACAGGGTCATCCACGACCTCCGCCCCGCGGCATCACCCGGCGCAGGCGCGGAGCCTCTCGGAGACGGCGTCGGCGGTCTCGTTGCCGAAGAGTTGTTGCAGCCAGAGTTCCATGCCCACCATCAGAAAACGAAGGTCCGCGTCATGCCTCAGATCATCGACGACCAGCCGGTTCGTCGCCTTCGACCACTGCAATTGATCGGCCAGAAGTCCGCCGAGCAGGATGCGCTCGGTGCCATTCGTATAGGCATCGGGAATCGGAAATCCCTTTTTGCGGGCATGGACGACGTCCCGCGGGAGGCGGCCGAGCGCGACGGTCTTCAACGCCCACTTGCCCCGGCCGCGCCTCAGCTTGACCGAGCTGGGAAGGTGCATGCCCAGGTCGATCAGACCGTTTTCGAGAAACGGAACCTGCATCTCGATCGACGCCGCCATGCTGATGTGATCGTGGCGGTGGAGAATCCACGAGAGATGCTCGACGAGGTCGGCCAGGCCGGACACGACCAGGGCGCGGTCGGAGAGCCGCTCTATTCCCGTGAGACTCTCGAAGAGCCTGCGCGGCAGGAAGCCGCGTTCGACATCGGCGGCGAGCGCCATCCGCAATCTGGACCGGTGGAGCGTGCCGCCCATGCTCGGCGGCTGCAGGGGGACGGCGAACTGCCGGGATGACGCACGTCCCCGGA
>SXHR01000221.1:0-8298 GCA_005773625.1 Planctomycetaceae bacterium
CGGGAACGCGGCACGGCGAAAACGTGAACCGACCGTGGGTCGTTTCCGTGTAGCTCACTTCGCGAGTTGCTATCCTCTCCACGGTCCTTATCGAGAGTGATTTTCCCCGAGATGGAGGCCTCGCCCATGACTTTCCCGGTGCTTGCCATGACCGCCGCGACCCTGCTGGCGACTGCCTACGGATTCCACGCCCGGGCGGAGGATGCGGGCCGGAACAGCCCCCAGAAAAACCTGATCCTGCCGGGCGAGGTTTTCGAGGTGGAGAGCCGCACGGCGTTTCTCATGACACCCGCCGCCCCCTCGGCGGCCGAAACGCCCAAGCCTTGGATTTTGTATGCCCCCACGCTGCCGGACTACCCGGACGCGGCGGAAAAGTGGATGCACGAGCAGTTCTTGGCCGCGGGAGTGGCCGTGGCGGGTGTCGACACGGGTGAATCCTGCGGCAGTCCTGAGGCCGTGAAGGCGGCCGAAGCTCTCCACGCCGAGATGGTGCGGCGGGGCTATTCGTCGAAGCCCGCGGTCCTCGGCCGCAGCCGCGGTGGGCTTTGGGCGAGCGCCTGGGCGATCGCGCATCCCGAACTCACGGCGGGCGTCGGCGGCATCTATCCCGTCTACGACTGGCGGACGTATCCGGGCGTCGCGCAGGCGGCACCTGCCTATGGTCTGTCGCCCGAGCAACTCGAGGCCCAGGCCGCGGCGCTCTGTCCGATCGAGCGGATCGATGTCGCGGCGCGGGGGGGCGTGCCCTTCTGCATCATCCATGGTGAAGACGACAAGGTCGTGCCGCTCGGCCCCAACTCGGCCGAACTCAAGAAACGCTACGAGGCGGCGGGGCGGGGCGAGTTGGTGACGTTGATCGTCGTCCCGGGCCAAGGTCATTCCTTCTGGGAGGGGTTCTTCCACAGCCAGCCGCTCGTCGACTTCCTCATCGAGCGGGCCAGGCAAAAGTGACGCGAGGCCCTGCGGGCAGCGGGCCCCGTGCGGCGACGGCTCAGCCGGCTCCCAGTTGAGCCTCGCGGGCCACGGGTTGATTGCCCGCGGATTGGGGATTCTGGTGGGTGACGCCGGCTGGTGATGGTTCGGGGCCACCCATGCCCCGTCGCCGGACGCTCACTCCGCCCCTCCTGGGCTCCGTTCGCTCGATGCCGGCTGCGCTTCGGCATCCATGCCTGCGCTGGCCGGCAACGCCGGCTCGCGGGGCACGGGTAGCCCCTCACGGTCTCCTTGTTCGCCGAGAAGAACGACGCCGCATGATTCCCTCCCGCTCCCATTCAGGGAGCCGCTCGGCGAGCCAGCGGTGATGAATCCGGCTCATGGGCTTGCAGAAGAGGGGCTCGAGAGGGTTCGGGCGAAGATGCTTTTGGGTCGACCGGAACATGCCCGGGCAGCATCCGCGCGGGCGGTCTTAGCGATCGATGCCACTCCAACGGCGACGGGTGGGCTCGCATGCCGGCTCGCCATCAGTTCTGGCAGCCGCCCACTCACTGTGGGCATCCCGGCAAGACCAACCCGTCGTTCACTGACCTGCTCCGCATGCTCCGGCAGGCAGGCATGCGTGCGGCAGCACGTTTGAGCGATGTCGTTAACCGGACGGGGTCCAGGAAGCTGGCCCGACTCCTCGAACATGCAGTTGTTATGGCGGAAGAAAATGCTGCCGTCACGCCCGATGAGAGCGATCCCCTCGGGGCTTTGGCTGTGAACGCCTCGAAGATCGCCGGATGCTCGCCGCCTACGTAGACGGTGAAAGAATCGTGCAATTTCTGGATGGCGCGACAGCGGCGGCCCGAGATGTCGCCCGCGGCCTGGTGCAAGGGCGGCAGATCGAGGCCATCCAAACCCGTGCGATGGAGCACGATGCGACGGGTGTTATGGAGCGCGTCGGCATCGGCGCGGGGTTGAGCGTCGAGCAGGCCGTCGCCGCACTCTCGAGGCGTCCCGACGTGCTGTTCGCCGAACCCAACTGGATGTTGGCGCCGGCGGCCGTCAGCGATGATCCCGCATACGCCACCACCGGCCAGTTGTGGGGCATGTACGGCGACGACCAGCCAACGGCCATCGGGCCGGCGGGAACGACGAATCAATTCGGGTCACAGGCGGAGAGGGCGTGGGGTGACGGGCTTGTCGGCTCCAAGTCGGTGGTCGTGGGCATCGTGGATGAGGGCTTTCAGATCGACCATCCCGATCTCGCTGCCAACGTCTGGGTGAATCCTTTTGATGCTCCTGACGGGATCGACAACGACGGCAACGGCTACGTGGATAACGTCAACGGCTGGGACTTCAACTCGAACGACAAAACGGTCTACGACGGCGCCGAGGACGATCACGGAACGCACGTGGCGGGAACCATCGGGGGCGTCGGCGGTAACGGGACCGGCGTGGCGGGGGTGAGCTGGAAAGTCACGATGATTTCCACGAAGTTCTTCGGCCCGAACGGGGGAACGCTCGCCAATGCCGTGAAGGCGCTCGACTACCTGACCGCCCTCAAGAAGCGCCACGGCAGCGGCCGAAATGGCGACTACACAGCCACGAGCGGTTCGCTCACGTTCAATCCCGGCGAGACGTTGAAGGTCGTGAGTGTGTCAGTGGTGAATGACACGTTGGTCGAAGCCGACGAGACGTTTGTCGTGAAGTTGTCGAGCGCCTCCGGTGCAGCGATTTCAGTTGGCACCGGCACCGGCACGATCGTCAATGACGACGGCGTTACCGCACAGGCGACTCTCGCTGCCTTCGCGGTCTACGGGATGTCGACCGACACGACATCCAGCACGTCGCCGAAGAAGAATCGCTGACGGACGAGGGGACGCCCGCAGGAGGCCCGGGCGTAAAAAGGCCGAGGGGTCTTACGAAAGCTCGGCGGCTTGCACGCTTCGACGTCGGCGATGTCTCCTGAGGGCGACCGCGCTGACGAGGCCCAGCACGGCGGCCGTGGTCGCCATGCCCGTCGGCTCCGGCACGGCGGCCGCGTTGATCGGGGTGTTCGGCTGATTCTCGAAGGCGAAGGCGTTGACCGTGACCTGGTTCGGGCTCCCGACCACGTAGGTGATGCTCGTCCATCCGTAGTAGACGTCGGTGCCGGACGTCATTTGCAGGCCGGCGTAGCCGGGCGAAACCCCGGCTTTCCAGTTGCCGCCGAAGTTCGGGTCCAAACTCGAATAGGTGCCCGCGCCGCCGATGGAGGACCCCGCCGGGAGCAGCGAGATCGTTCCCGAAGAGATGAGCCACGCGACGCCGTCGTTCGACTGGGAGAAGAACTGCGAGGCGACTGGAGCCTCAGGGGGATTCAGCCCGATGCCAAAACTCGGGGCGTTGGGGGGATTCGTGCCGGTCGTGGTCGTGAAGGTGCCGTTCCCAAGATTGATGTCGCCGAACTGGAGATACACGGGCTGCTGTCCCGTTCCAGGCTGGGAGATCGATCCCCCGGAGTTCACCGGAAAAAAGACGATCGCCGCCTGGGCACCGCGTGTGGCCGTGACGGCCCCCAGGAGAACGGTCGCCATCGCAACCAGCCCCGCGCGGCGAGAGGGACGTGGAGCGAGTCGGGGACGGGCGCTGAACGTGTCGCGGATCATGGTGGAAACCCTCTTGCGATGGACTGGTGCGATGAACGGGCGTGGTGGGCGAACGGATGGTGGGCGAATGCGCGCTGCGGGCGGACTCGCCGCAAACAGGCGCCGAACGGAGGACCAGTGAGCAAGCGGCGTGCCACTATCCAGAAAACGACAGCAGCAGCCTGGGCGGAGATGTGACAAGGCGTGCGCAGCGGCTATTTTTCAGCCGCCGTTCCCGGCGGTCCACCGGCCTGAATGGTGCGATCCGCGCCAGGGCCGGCGGAGGCGCGGGGCGAATCGCTCCGGGGGGTGGGGCGATTCGCCCCGGACGGTCGCGAACTGCCGCGGGACCGCTCTTGGGCCCGGACGCACGGCGACGGAGAATCAGGGAATGTCTCGCGTCGCGAACCCGCTGCTGGCCCGCTTCCCGGAAATCAGCACGCGAACGCTCTCGGCCGCGCGGGAGGCGACGGCCCGCTTCTGGCCGAAGCACACGAGCACGGTGCTCGGTCCCGACGAGTACGCCCTGGAGACGAATCGCGTCGTGCTCGGTCATGCGGCGATGACGTTCGTGGCCTGTACGAGCCGGATCCGCGTCGTCTCGACCGCCCCGGCCACGGAGTATGCCGTCTACCTGCCCTTTGAGGGCGACATTCAGATCGTCGCCGACGGCGTGCAGATGGCCGCGACGGCCAGGCGTCCGCTGCTGCGGGGGCCGGCGCGGACGTTCGTGTTCGAACCCTCGCCGATCCGTTGCCTCGTGATCGACATCCCCGTGGCGGTGTTGGCGGCGGCCGCCGGGCGGCAGGCGGCGCTGCCAGGGCATGTGTCGATCGCCGAATCCGACGCACCGATGCTCGTGCGACTCGCCACGGGGCTCGCTCACGCCGCCGATCGGAGCCGAACACTCGTCGCCTTGCAGCGGTTTTCCATCCGCGATCGCCTGGCGCGGCTGCCGGATCGGATCCGACGGCTCGAAGACACGTTTGTCGAGACGGTCGTCGGCCTGGCCAAAACGCGGCCCGGCGTCCGTGGGGAGTGCGACGTGGAGTTGTTGAAGCAGTGGCTCGCCGGCCAGGCCCATCGCCGGGTGCGCATCGGGGAACTGGCGTCACTGGCCGGCGTCTCACAGCGGACGGTGGAGCGGGCTTTTCTCCGGACGGGCTGCACGCCGCTCGACTACCTGCGGCGGATTCGCCTCGACCGGGCCCGCACGATCCTGGCCGGTCCGGTGGCGAATGTCACCGTCGCCGATGTGGCGGCCTCCCTCGGCTACACGCACCTCGGACGATTCGCCGACGACTATCGCCGGCACGTCGGCGAGCTGCCGTCGCGAACCCTCGCCCGCGGCCGGGCCGCCCGTTGACCACCGTTGCCCCCCGTTGACCACCGTTGCCACTGGGCTCCGTTCGCCCACACCGGCGTTTGCCAGAAACCATGCTGCCCTGCCCACCTCCTTGCGGGCAGGTCATCGGGCGGCGATGCTTGACCCCGACCAACGAAAACCCCAGGCCAACACCCCATGAAAGACCCCACCGTCCGCGGCGTCGTCCACTTGATCGAGGAGACCAAGACCTTCGGGCAGAAGGGCTTTCGCAAGCGACTGGTGGTCCTCGAACAGGCCAAGGGCACGTTCACCAACTTTGTCCCCATCGAGTTCGTGAAGGACGGCTGCGATGCCGTCGACGACCTGGCCATGGGGGACGACATCGAGGTGACCTACCGTCTGAGCGGCCGCCGTTGGCAGCGGGACGCGGGCAGCGAGGCCAAGTATTTTCTGACTGCCGAGGGCCTCTCCTTCAAACGGCTTGCCGGGAGCGGTCGGCCGGGCAATGCCCCGGACGGCGCCGACGACGCGAACGATGCCTTTGCCGAGGCCGGCGATGACGACGTGCCGTTCTGAGGCGGCTTCTGACCGCTTGCACGTGGGCTCCACGGGCCGCGGCTGCGTGTGGCCACCGTCGAATCGCTGAAGACCGACGTTCCGCTGAAGACCGACGCCCCTGCCGATCGACCAGTTGGACAAAGGTCATGGATGACTTTGTCCACGGACAGTCAGCGGCGCCTGAGGGCTTCCCGAAACTGCGTCGTGTCCGACAGGGGTAGACGAGGGCCCTGGGGCCCTCGTGGGCCGGCACGACGCCGCCACACCAGGACACCGACGCCGGCAAGGCCGGCGAGCAGCGATGCGGCCGTCGTGGGTTCGGGAACCGCCGTGATGGCGACGAAACGGCTCGACGGCAGGTAGTCGCCCGTGAAGTTGGCGAGCCCCGCGGATGACGTGCGATCGTAGTCGATCAGCCACTGCTGGCTGCCGACCGTAAACGTGCCGCCGTCCGCCAGCGGCGTGCCGCCGTAGGTGAACAGGCCGCCGTTCCACGTGCCGGAGTAGTTGACGACCGCGAAGGCCGTCGTGTTGGCCGCGAACGGATTGGACGACCCGGCGATGTCCGTGACCGTGAGGAGCGTGCCGTTGCCCGCGTCGAGTTCCAGGTCGCCAGTGACGACGAGCAGGTCGGCCGCGGCGGCGAGCGAGAGCGGGTCGGTCGAATCGACCTCGTAGGCCAGCGTCGCGGCCGCGGCGAACGTCGCCGTGCCGGTGGCGAGCGACTCGATGCTGTTGCCGGGGGCGAGCGTGCCGCCGCTGACCGTCGAGGCTCAGGTCGGCCGCGTTGCCGGTGTCAAACGTCGTCGACAGTCACGGCGTGTCGCCCCTGTCGCCGCGGCTATTTGACACGCACGAGTTTCATGATCCGTCCCGAGACGTTCCAGTCCTGGATATAGAGGTTGCCGGCCGCATCCCAGGCCGAGCCGTGGGTGCCGTTGAAGATTCCTTCGATCCATTTTTCCTGGGGCACGTTGTAGTTGGCCCGGGTCTCGCCGTCGGGGTTGTGTCCGAGGACGGCCATGATCGTGTTGCTCTTGTCGAGGATCACGAGCCGGCCGTGGAGGTCGGGAACGGCGACCTCATCCCCCCGGATGATCGCCGAGGTGGGCATGCCCAGGCCGGTGATGACCTCCTCGATGAAGTTGCCATCGAGGTCGTAGTGGACGAGCCTCCCCTTCGGCTGGTGGTTGCGATCGCAGACGAGCAGCCGGGGCGGGTCGTAGCGCGGATCGAGCGTCATTCCGTGGGCTGTGTTGAACTCCTTCATCCCGTTGCCGGCGACGCCGAAGTGTTTGAGATACTTGCCGGTCTTGTCGAACTTGAAGATATGGTTCGAGGCGTAGCCGTCGGCGAGGAAGATGTCTCCGTTGGGGGCGACGGTGATCGCCGTCGGCGCCCACCGCGGCAGATTGAGGCCCGATTCCCCGGGGATGCCGAGTTTGAGGACGACGTCTCCCGAGACGGGGTGGATCTTGATCCCCTCCCCGGCCTCGTTGCGGGCGCCGTAGAGGTATTCCCCTTCGCCTTCGGCGTGGATCTTGAGGTCGTGGATGTTGGAATAGGCATCGCCGAGGAAGCGGCGCACGATCTTCCCTTTGGGGGAAAACCCGAAAATACCCAGGGACGAACTCGTCCAGACCGTGCCATCCTTGCCGACGGCGACGCCGCCGTGGGTCGAGCCGATCTGTGATTTGCCATCCTCGCCGAGGCCCCATCCGGGGACGGTGTCGAAGGTCATCTTTCCGCATCCCATGCGCACCGGCTTCGGTCGAGCGGCGGGCGTTGCCGCCGACGCGAGTTGTGACGCGGCGACGACGAGGGGAATGGCGACGAGGGCAAGGGCGATGAGGCGGCGGCGGATCGACATGAAGTGTTCCCGTTTCGGGTGCCGGAGTATGGAGGGTTAGTTTCGGCTCTGCCGTCGTCGGCGCCAACCTCTTTCGGCAGGTGGTCTGCTCCATGGCCGCCGTGCGGCCTTCGCCGCGGCGGTGTTGGCGATCCTGGCGATGTCGGTCGCCTTCAAGGCGCACTGATCCCGGCGACGTCATCCGCCGCCGAGCCCCCCGACCATGGCTATACTCTGGAGCCCATGACACCCGTTCTCGCCATCGCCACCACGGTCGCCTGCGTTTTGGCCCTGTATCTCATCGTGGCGATGCTGGCCCCCGAGCGGTTCTCATGACCCATGCCTGGCTGGAAGCCGCCGCGATTCTCGGCCTCGCCCTCCTGGCAGGGTTCGCCCTTGCGCCTTTCCTGACGCGGCTTGTGGGGGTGGATCCCTGGCAACCCTCCGCCCGCCCGAGCCTCGCGGGAAGACTCGAGGCCGCGGTTCTCCGTGCGGCAGGCTGCTGGCCCCCGCGGGAGATGACGGCCGCCGGATATGCATCTGCCCTCGTGGTTTTGCACGTGGTCGGGTTCGGGGGGCTGCTGGCGATTCTCCGCCTCCAGGGTGGCCTGCCCTGGAATCCGACCGGGCGGCCGGCGGTGCCCTGGGGCGTGGCGGTCAACACGGCCGTGAGCTTCGTGACCAACAGCAACTGGCAGTCGTATGCCGGGGAGGACACGCTCTCCCCGCTGTCGCAGGTGTGCGGGCTCACGGTGCAGAACTTCATGTCGGCGGCGATCGGCATGTGTGCGTTGGCCGTCGTCGTCCGCGGCTTCGCGCGGCGGGCGTGCGGCACCGTCGGCAACTTCTGGCAAGACTTCCTGCGGTGCGGGCTCGCCCTGCTCGTGCCGGTGTCGGCGCTCGTCGCGTTCTTCATCGTGTGGGAAGGAGGCGTGCAGTCGCTCACGATCGTCGGCGACGGTGACGCCGCGACGCTCGTCGGCCCCGTGGCATCCCAGACGGCGATCGCGCTGGTC
>SXHR01000222.1:0-9449 GCA_005773625.1 Planctomycetaceae bacterium
ATCGCGGAGTTCGCCGACGAGGATCACGTCGGGGTCCTGCCGAAGGGCGCGGCGGAGCGCCTCGGAGAAGCTCGGCACGTCGGTCCCGATCTCCCGCTGGTTCACCGTGCTCTTCTGGGAGTGGTGATACAACTCGATCGGATCCTCGATCGTGATGATGTGGTGGTCGAAGTTTTTGTTGATGTAGTCGATCAGCGCGGCGAGCGTCGTGCTCTTGCCGGAGCCCGTGGGGCCGGTCACGAGAAACAGGCCGCGGGGCCGGGTGGCGAGCTTCTTGCAGACTTCGGGCACGCCGAGCTGCTCGGGGGTGAGCAGCTTGTTGGGGATCTGCCGCAGCACCATCGCCACGGTGCCCCGCTGCTTGAACACGCTGACGCGGAAACGGGCGAGATCCTTGAAGGCGAAACCGAAGTCGCAGCCCCCCTTCTCCGCGAGCTCGGCCTGGCACCGCTCCGGCGTGATCGCCTTCATCAGGCCGTTGGTGTCTTCGGGCGTGAGCACCTTCGTGGCCTGCGGCTTCATGTGGCCGTCCACGCGAAACACCGGCGGCAGGCCGCTGGTGATGTGGATGTCGCTGACGCCGTTCTTCACCGCCGCGGTGAGGAGCTTGTCGATCTGGATGGTGCCGACGGCGGCCTGCGGCATCGCATAGGCGGCGTCGCCGGCCTCCGGCGTCGCCTCAGTGACGGCCTCGCCTTCCTGGACGTCGAGCTCGATCGGCGCATCGGCCGCGACGGGCTTGAGCATCAGCACCCGCGTGCCCTGCACGTCGAGCAGGGCCGCAGAAAAGCTGCCGAGCGCCGAGGTGAACGAAAACTTCGCGGGATCCCCGCCGGGCGGGAGTATGGCGGCCGCGAGCCCCTGCACGTCGTCGGGGCTGAGGACGCTTTTGCCGACGGGCCGCCACTGGCCGTCGATCTGCACACGCGGGGGCGCACCGGCCCCGAGACGAATCTCGGTGGCGGCGTTCTCGACCGCCAGCCTGAGGATCTTCTCGAGCTGCTGGGCGTGCGCGGAACTTCCGATCGTGGCCGTCATGGATGCGTCCCCTCGTGGATGGGCCCGGCGGGCGATGAAACGCCTCGGGAGCATCCCCCTGAGGCACCTTCATTTTGCCCGGAAACGTCCCGGCGGAACAGTTGCCGAGCCACGAAAAGATCGCGGCTGGCGGGACGCGGGAATGGAGGGGCAGACCGGATCACGGGAGGATTTTCGCACGACGCCGAACCGTGGCCCCTGACGGACGTCGGCGTCTCTCTCACTGCATTATGCGCAGGATCGGCAGAAAAGTCTCCCCCCGGCCAGAAAATCCCGGCGTGCGGGACGGACACGGGGCGTCCACCTGTCCCCGGAGACCCGGCACGCGAGCGACGGGACGGCGGCTGGCGGCTCATTCGGCCTTTTTCGACACGCGGAACACCTCGTCGAGCGTGGTGACCCCGCGGAGGGCCTTCTGGATCCCGTCTTCGAACATCACCTTCATCCCCTGCCCCACGGCGGCCCGACGGATTTCCTGGGTGGCCGCCCCCTGGAAGGCGAGCTCCCGGATCTTGTTGTTCATGACCATCAGCTCGAAGATGCCGAGGCGGCCCTTGTAGCCAGACTTCGTGCAGTGGGCACAGCCACGGCCCTTCATGAAGGTCGCCCCCTGGAGCATCTCCGGGGTGATCCCCGCAGCTTCGATCTGGGTGTCGAGCGGCTGATGCGGCTGCTTGCACTTCGGGCAGTTCACACGGACGAGTCGCTGGGCGAGCACCGCGATCACGCTGGAAGCGACGAGATAGGCCGGCACGCCCATGTCGATCATCCGCGTGATGGCGCCCGGGGCGTCGTTGGTGTGGAGCGTGCTGAACACGAGATGCCCCGTGAGCGAGGCCTGAATGCCCATCTGGGCCGTTTCGGTGTCCCGCATCTCGCCCACGAGAATCACGTTGGGCGCCTGCCGCAGCATGGCCCGGATGACCCGCGCGAAATCGAGGCCGATCTGGTGCTTGATCTCCACCTGGTTGATGCCGGCGAGGTAATACTCGACCGGATCCTCGGCGGTGATGATCTTCGTGTCGGGGCGATTGAGCTCGTTGAGCGAGGCGTAGAGGGTGGTCGTCTTGCCCGAGCCGGTGGGGCCCGTCACGAGGATGATCCCGTTGGGCCGGCGGATGAGGTTCTTGAACTGCCGGAACTCGTTCTCGGCGAGGCCCAGCTGCCGGATCCCGACCTTGATGTTGTCCTTGTCGAGAATCCGCATCACGACCGACTGGCCGTGATTCGTCGGCATCACGCTCACGCGAAGATCGTAGTCTTTGCCGTCGGCGGTGAGCTTGATCCGGCCGTCCTGGGGGCGGCGGCGTTCGGCGATGTCGAGCTTGGAGAGGATCTTGATGCGGGAGAGGATCGCTCCGAGGAGCCGCCGGGGCGGGTTGTCGCGCTCCACGAGCCGGCCGTCGATGCGGTAGCGGATGCGGACGCGATCCTCGAAGGGCTCGATGTGGATGTCGCTGGCACGGAGCTGCACCGCCTCGGTGATCACGAGGTTGACGAGCTTCACCACCGGCGCGTCGGAGGTCTCCTCCTGGGCCGCGGCGGCCTGCTGCTCGACGGCCGTCTCGGTGAAGTCGATCGCGGTGTCGGTGAACTCCTGGAGCATCGAGTCGGCGCTTTCGCCGTCGGAGAGGCCGTAGTGACGGTTGATCGCCTCCACGATCTGCTCGCGGACCGCCAGGGCCATCTCGATGTCGCGATTGAGGATGAATCTCAGCTTCTCCTGCGCGTCCATGTCGGTGGGATCGCAGGTGGCGATGCGGAGCGAGCCTCCCGACTCCGCCAGCGGGAAGATCGTGTTCTCGCGGGCCACGCTCTCGGGCAAGAGCTCGATCACGTTTTCGGGCACCGCGATATCGGCGAGGTTGACGAACTTCAGGCGGTGGGCCTTGGCGAGGGCCTTCATCACCTTCTCGCCGGGGGCGTAGCCGAGGCTGACGATCTCGTCGTGCACCTGCTTGCCCGACTTGCCCGCGATCCGGACGGCCTCCGCAAGCTGCTCGGCGGAGACGATCCCTTCGGAGACGATGATCTGGGAAAAGGCGTTGGCCATGCTGTGGGGCAGGTGTGAGGGATGACGGGGATGGATCGCGGCGGGGCGATCAGTCGGCAGACTGATCGAGAAACGTATCGGAGTGTTCGTAGCCGGGGGCGCAGGTGCAGAGGAAGACGAGTTCGCCGGCGCCCGTGTTGCGGATCGTGTGACGCACGCCGGGTGGGATCGCGATCGCGTCGCCGGGGCCCACCGGCCGCGTCTCGTCGGCGAGCGTCATGTCGGCCGCGCCGGAGAGGATGTAATAGATTTCCTCGGTCACGGCGTGGTGGTGGGGCACGGTCGCGCAGCCGACGGCGAGCCGGGCCTCGGCCAGGCTCTGCTGGCGGATCGAGGAGTTGCGGTGGGCCAGGAGTTCGCGGATCGTCGAGCCGTCCACCGTGGTGAACGGAACCGCATCCTGCTGGTTGACGACGTCCATCGGCATGGCTGCTATCTTTTCCCTCCCAGTCACAAACCGCGGTGAAAGTCCGCGCGAGCGGGCCGCGACGACTTCCAGGGTCCGCTCACGCAGACCCTCTCGCCGGTCAAGATACCAAACGCCGCCGGAACCGAAACGTGCCGTCGTCCGACCGGGCTTCCCAACACGCTTCGGAACAGGATCAAGGCTCCGGCTGGCGTGTCTGGCTCATGATCGGCGCACTGGGTTTCGGCGGACCGGCCGGGCAGGTGGCCCTGCTTCACCGGGAACTCGTGGAACGCCGCCGCTGGCTCGGGGAGGAGGAGTTTCTCGCGGCCATGCGGCTGTGCATGCTGCTGCCCGGTCCCGAGGCACCGCAGCTGGCGACCTACGCGGGCTGGCGGCGGGGGGGCATCCGCGGCGGCCTGCTCGCGGGCACGCTCTTCGTGCTCCCGGGAGCGGCGCTCGTGACGGCGCTCGCCTGGGCGCATGCGGCGGGGGAGTCGGTGCCGCTGGTGGCGGCCGCCTTCGCCGGCACGCGGCCGGCCGTCGTGGCGCTGGTGGCCCTCGCGGCCTGGAGGATCGGACGCAAGTCGCTCACGTCGCCCACGAGCCTGGTGCTCGCTACGGCGGCGCTTCTGGCATTGGTGGCGGGCATCCCCTTCCCGCTGGTCGTGGTCCTGGCGGGCGGGATCGGGGCGGCGTTGCCGGCCGCGGGCCGGTCGGCAGGCGGCTCCGCCGCGGCAACCGGCTCGTCGCCGTCCGAAGCCGTCGAGGCGCTTCCGGCGCGGGGCGGCATGCGTCAGTCGCTCATCGTGGCGGTCGCGGCCCTCGCGATCTGGTGCGCGGCATATGCGGTGGTCTGGCTGACCCAGGCGGCCGGCGGCCGGGGACGCGAAATCGCCACGCTCTTCACCGAGACCACGCTCCTGTCGCTCGGCGGCGCCTACGCCGTGGTGCCCTGGGCGCTCGACGAATCGGTGGCCCGCGGCTGGCTGAAGCCCGACGAACGCTTCGACAGCCTGGCGATGGGGGAGGCGACACCGGGGCCGCTGATCCTCGTCGTGACGTTCATCGGGTTTCTCGCCGGCTGGCGGACGGCACCGGGACAAGCGCTCGGTGCCGGGCTCGAGGGGGCGGCGATCGCGACGCTCTTCGCGTTCATTCCGTCGTTCGCGATGGTGCTGCCTCTCGCGCCGTTCGTGTCCCGCATTCGCGCCGGCTCGCGACTGGGCCGGGCGATGACGGCGATCGGCGCGGCGGTCGTGGCGGCGATCCTGCTGCTCGCGTTCGGCCTCGCGCGGGCCGCGTGGCTGCCCGGAGGCCTGCCCGCCCCGCTGCCGATCGTGGTGACCTTCGTCAGCGGGATGGTGCTCCTGCGAGGATGGGCATCGACGCCGGTCGTGGTGCTGGCAGCCGCCGCGATCGGCGTGGCCGAGCACCTGCTCCGGGCGGGCTACGCCAGCCGGTAGAAGTAGAGCACGGCCGGCGGGATCGGCCGCCGCTCCCAGGCCTCCGCTTCGGGCAGCGCCCCCCCGTCAAACTCGGTGTCGGCCTCGACCACGACCGTGCTGCGGGGTGGAGCGGCGAGCCGCAGCGTTTCGATGAGCCCGAGCAGTTCGGCGCGGCGTTCGTGCCCCGTCGTGAAAAACGACCACGGGGGCGAGACGAAGACGATCCAGTGCAGGTCGCGTGGCAGCTCCGGCATCCGTCGGCCCCAGAGGAGCACGTCACCCGAGCGGATGTCGCAGTGTGCCTCGATGTCGAGCCCCTTCGCCGAGCGGCGGAGCACATCGGCCGTGGGAAAGTGCCGCTCCACGAAGACCGCACGGGCGGCGCCGCGGCTGAGGGCCTCGAAGCCGCGGGCTCCGGTGCCGGCAAAGAGATCGATCGCCAGCGCGCCGCGGACGTCGGTTCCGAGGAGGTCGAAGAGCGACTCGCGAACACGGTCTTTCATGGGCCGGGTGCGGCCGTCGGGCTGGTGGGCGAGCCGGCGGTGGCGGAGTTCGCCGCCGATGATGCGCGGGGCGCTGGCGGCCTCCTCGGGAAGCCCGCGCGGACCGCCGCCGGGCGACTGGGGGCGTTCGGAACGGCGGGGTGGGCGGGGCATGGGCGTGGTTCCAGCGGGCGATCGTGGGATGCTATGGTACCCGGGACCAGGAGGCATCAATCGCATGGCAGCAATCCGATACATGTTGGCGGCCGCGGTCGCGGCGGGATGCGGGATGGGCATCGCGGCCGATCCGGCCGGGCCCGGCGGGGCCAAGCCCGACCCTGCGGCGGCGCAGGCGGAGTTCGACGAGGCGAGCAAGGCGATGAAAGACCTCGTCGCCGAACTCACGGTGCTCCAGGCGCAATATCATCAGCCGAAGGCCGACAAGGCGGCCATCGAGGCCAGCTTCAAGGAGTCGGCGAAGAAGGCGCAGGGAGCCAGCGAACGGCTCGAAAGGGCGGCGATGGCTCTCGCGGTCGCCGATCCCGCCCATGTCGAGGCGCGGCAGATCAGCGGGGCGGCCGTGGCCGCGGCCGTGCGGGCCGACGCGGCCGAGATCGCGTTCGAGAAGGCGACCGCGCTCGACGCGGCCGGCGTGGCCAACGCCGACACCTACGGAGCCGGGGCCGCGGCGGCGCTCGCGCTCTCCCGGCTCGACGAGGCCGCGGCATGGGCCGCGAAGGCCAAGGCTGCCGGAGCGCGGAGAGACAGCATCGCCGAACTGCAGGAGGCGATCGAGCAGGAGCGGCCGAAGGTCGAGGCCGAGATGGCGATCCGCAAGGCGGAGGCCGAGGCCGACGACCTGCCCCGCGTGAGGATCTCGACCAGCGTCGGCGACATCGTCGTGGAGCTGTTCGAGAACGAGGCCCCCAACACGGTGGCCAACTTCGTGAGCCTCGTCGAGAAGAAGTTTTACGACGGCACCCCCTTTCACCGCGTGATCGCCGGGTTCATGGCCCAGGGCGGCGATCCCACCGGCACCGGTACGGGAGGCCCCGGCTACACGATCGCGTGCGAGGTCGATGAACCCGCCGCCCGCAAACACTTCCGCGGCACGCTCTCGATGGCCCATGCCGGCCCCGGCACGGGGGGATCGCAGTTTTTCCTGACCTTCCGGCCGACGGAACACCTCGACGGCAAACACACGGTGTTTGGCCGGGTGGTCGAGGGTTTTGACGTGCTCTCGAAGATCATGCGCACCACCGACGAGCAGGGGCGGCCGGTCGAGGGAGTGCCGCCGGATACAATCGTGAAGGCGGAGGTCGTGCGGAAGCGAAATCATCCCTATGTCCCGAAGACACAGCCCGACACACGGGCCCGACCCCGTGAATGACCGCTCGCCTCGCCCAGGAGTCCCCATGATTCCGTTCCTGTCGAAGCCGTTCGTGTTGAAGTCGTTCCTGCCGCACCGCCTTCGTGCGGCGGCATTCGTCGCCGCGGCCACGATCGCGGCCGCCGTGCCCCACATCCACGGAGCCCCGCCGATGCCCGCCGAGTTTCCCCAGGAAAACACCCCCGCCGACAACCCCTCCCTCGCCGGCCGCGTGGCCGACGACGACATCCCGAAAACCGATGCGGAGTGGCGACGGCGGCTGACGCCGCTGCAGTACGAGATCACCCGCAAGAAGGCCACGGAGCGGGCCTTCACCGGCAAATACACCGACACCAAGACCTCCGGCACCTACCGCTGCGTGTGCTGCGGCGAGCCCCTCTTCGCCTCCGGCGAGAAGTTTCACAGCGGTTGCGGCTGGCCGAGTTTCTTCGCCCCGGTTGACGGCGTGCAGGGCACCGCGGTCGCGGAGCACGAGGATCGCAGCCATGGCATGGCCCGCACCGAGGTCACCTGCCGCCGCTGCGGCGCGCACCTCGGCCAGGTGTTCGACGACGGCCCGCCGCCGACGGGCCTCCGCTACTGCATCAACTCCGGCGCGATCACGCTCGACGAGAAGCCCGTCGAAAAAAAAGCCGCCGGGAAGTAGGCCTCCGCGGCAGCGGGTGTCGGAGCAGCAGGCGGCGCGGCCCGGCTGCCCAGGCAACGCCCCGGCGGGAACCGACCGTCTTGTGTGGACGGTCTCATTCGGACTGCGGCACGACGGGCGGCGGGATCTCGCGAAGCAGTCCCGGCGTTTCCGGACCGAGCGACGTGTCCGCCGCCCGCAGATCGCTCTCGGCCCGCCAAAACTCCTGCCGCGCGGTGATTTCGAGGATGTCGGCCTCGAACTTCGCCTGCTCGCGGAGGGTCACGCGGAGAATGTCACTCCGCCCGAGCCGGAGCTGTTCCCGCTCGGCGCTGGCCACGAGCCGGGCGAGTTCTTCCCGCTTGAAGGCCTGCTTGTGAAACTCATAGGCGCGTTCCAGCATCGAGAAGGCGTCCTGCACCTCCGCCCGCACCTGGTCGTGGGCGTAGGAGAGTTGCCGGTCGAGCTGCATGAGTTGTGAGTCGAGGGTCTGGAGCTTGCCCCGCGCGTCCCGCCGCTGCGCCGGCATCTGGAAGACGAGGGAGGCCTGGAGCACCTGCCGGTCGAGCCCGTTCGGGCCGGAGAGCGAACTCCTCCCGTAGCCCGCATCCTGGTTGCCGAGCAGCTGGCCGTCGATGCCCGGGAGCGTCTGGTTGGCGGCCAGCCTGCGTTCGACGACGAGTTTTTCCTTCTGGAGGGCGAGCCGCTGAAACTCCGGCCGGGAGCCCATCGCCCGGGCGAGCGACTGCTCGTAGAGTTCGACGGACGGTTGCACGGGCATCGGCACTGGCCGCATCCGTGTGCGGCGGGCGAGCAGCGGCTTGCCCGACGCATCACGGTGATAGAGCGAGAGGTCGATCGCGGCCTGCTGCATGGCGCGATCGGCCTGGATGACGATGCCGTTTCGCAGGGCGATATTCTGCTGGTTGTCGATCCGGTCGATGTTGGCGATCACGCCGCCCTGCACCTTCAAGTCGATCTGCTTGTCGCGTTCGAGCGCGAGATCGACGAGCTGTTCCCCGGCGCCGTAGCGTTCCCCGCTCCCCATCCACGCCCAGTAGGCGCGGGCGGCGGAACGCATGAAGTCGAGCCGGCTGCGTTCGATCGCGGGCTCGGCCAGTGCCACGTCGAGCTGCGCCTGGGCCCGGGTGGCCCGGGCGCGATCGATCTCGCGATTGCGGGCCAACGGCATGGTGAGCCCGCCGCGAAACTCGCCGGCATCGGCGGTTTTCTGGGCCAGGTTGTAGGTCGGGAAGTCGCCGAAGCCGGTGCGGAATCCGCCGAACGCGCTCATGCCACCAAACATGAACTGCTGCGACAGCCCCAGGTCGGACCGGTAGTTTTCATACGTGCCCGGACTCAGCGCGTTGCCCGCCATGTTGACGTTGGTGTCGAACGCGCCCATGGCGCTCGTCAGTTTGCCCGACGCCACTCCCCGCTCACGCTCCACGGCCTGCAGGAGCGGGTAGTTCGCCAGCACGCTGAGCAGCACCTCGGCAAGGGTCAAAGGCTCCGTCCGCTCGTCGAGGGCGAGTCCGGGAATGGCCAGCGTCGCCGACGGCACGAGCGGCGGCACGCTCGTGTCGGGCGCGGGCCCCTGCCGGACGCCTCGCGGAGCGGGCAGAAGCTCGGCTGCGGAGCCGGCGGATCGGGCCGCAGGGGAGGGTTCGTTGCCGGGGCCATTCGCGTCCATGGCGATGGCCCCAAAAGGCGTCGAGACGCCGATTGGCCCCAGGATCGAGTCGTCTGCATTCAGCGGCGCCAGACTGGCCATGAGACCGGCCATGAGACCGGCCATCAGGCAGATGGCGGCATTCAGGACGGGCCCCGCGACACCCGGGCGGCGTCGGGACCTGGACGGCTCGCGTGGCAAGGCCCGACGACGGGGGCCGCGTGTCACGACCCGGCTGTCGGTCAGACCTTGATCTTCGGGGGCTTCGCCCCCTTGTCCTTGCCCGAGCGCCATGCCGTGCCGGCGATGTCGAGGTGGGCCCAGGCATACTTTTC
>SXHR01000223.1:0-3139 GCA_005773625.1 Planctomycetaceae bacterium
GGACATCGTCTATTTCCACACCCTCTTCTGGCCCGCGATGCTCGAGGCGGCCGGCCTCGCGCTGCCGACGAAGGTCCGGGTGCACGGCTTCCTCACCGTCAACGGCCAGAAGATGTCGAAGAGTCGGGGCACGTTCCTGCTCGCGCGGACCTGGCTGGAGCACCTCGATCCCTCGGCGCTGCGGTATTACTACGCGGCGAAACTCTCCGGGGGCATCGACGACATCGACCTCAACCTCGACGAGTTCATGACGAAGGTCAACTCCGACCTCGTGGGCAAGGTCGTGAACCTCGCCAGCCGCACCGCGCGGTGGCTCGAGACGACCGGCCTCGCGACGACCTATCCCGACGACGGCGGCCTCTTCGCGCAGGCGGCGGCGGAGTCGGCCGGGATCGCCGACGCCTACGAGGAGGGGGACTTTGCCCGCGCGATGCGGATGGTGATGGCCGCCGCCGACCGGGCCAATGCCTACGTCGATGCCGAACAGCCCTGGAAGCTCGCCAAGGCCGGGCCCGACGCCGCCGATCGGCTCCGCGACGTGGCGACCGTCGCGCTCAACCTCTTCCGCCAGATCGCCGTCCATCTCGCTCCGGTGCTGCCGGGGCTGGCGGAGCAGGCGGGCCGGCTCGTGGGCGGGTCGATCCGCTCGTGGGACGAAGCCGGCACGCCGCTCGCGGGCGTGCCCGTAGCGGCCTTCACGCCGCTGATGAAACGCGTCGAGCCCGCACAGATCGAGGCGGTGCTCGCCGCCTCGAAGCAGGATACGGCCACCGAGAAAAACACCACAGGAGATTCCCCGATGGACAGTCCGCCCACCGCACCGGCCGATACGGCCGAGCCGCTCGCCGCCGAGCCGCTCGCCGCGACCTGCACGTTCGACGACTTCGCCAAGATCGACCTGCGGATCGCGCGGATCGTCGCGGCCGAGGAGGTGCCCGAGGCGAAGAAGCTCCTGAAGCTCACGGTGAGCCTCGGCGGCGACACCACGCGGACGGTGTTCGCCGGCATCAAGGGGTTTCACGCCCCGGCCGCGCTCGTCGGCCGGCTGGTGGTCGTGGTCGCCAACCTGGCGCCGCGGCAGATGAAGTTTGGCCTCAGCGAGGGCATGGTCGTGGCCGCGAGCGGCGCGGGGGCCCCAGGTGTCTACCTGCTCGCCCCCGACTCCGGGGCGCTGCCAGGCATGCGGCTGCACTGACGTCCGACGACCACGCCCGCCCCGCGCAGGGTATGATTGCACGGTGAAGGAACGCCTTTCCCGGGCAGAAGCCCCCACAAAAGCGTCACGCGGGAGACCCGACCATGGCCAAGACGATCCTCTTTCCGACAGATTTCTCAACGGCCAGCGACGCCGCGCTGGACCATGCCGCGGCGCTCGCCAAGTCGAGCGGCGCGAAGCTGCTCATCGTCCACGTCGAGGAACCGCCGCTGGCCTACGGCGGCGGCGAACTCTATTACGGGATCCCCGAGCCCGATTCCGAGCGGATCCTCAAGATGCTCGAGGACGTCAAGCCGAAGGATGCGTCGGTGCCGTTCACCCACCGGCTCTCGATGGGCGATCCGGCCGGCGAGATCGTCCGGATCGCGGGCGACGAGGGTGTCGAGATGATCGTGCTCGGCACCCACGGCCGCACCGGCGTGACGCGGATGCTGATGGGAAGCGTCGCCGAAGCCGTCGTCCGGCGGGCGCCCTGTCCCGTGCTCGTCTACCGCGAGACGGCCGGAAAACTCGCCCGTCCCCAGGTCGCCACCGCCGGCGGCTGAACAAGCAGCGTCACGCATGACGGCACGGCCCATCCTCGAACTCCGCGCCCGAGTGCGCCGCGATCTCCGCGGCGTGTTCGACGGCCGCGGGTTCCTCGAGGTGGACACCCCCGTGCTCTCCCGCGAGGTGCTGCCCGAGGCGCACATCGAGCCGATCGCGGTGCGTCTCGACGGCGAAGACGAGCCCAGGTTCTTGCAGGCGAGCCCCGAGGCCCTCATGAAGCGGCTCCTCTCCCTGGCCGCGGGGCCGATCTACCAGTTCGCGCAGGCCTTTCGGGCCGGCGAGCGGGGCGGTCAGCACGACGTCGAGTTCATGCTGCTTGAGTGGTACGAGCCGGGGGGAACGCTCGACGACGCGGCCGGCCTCGTCGAGGCGGTCTGCTCGACCGCCCTCGGCAGCCGGGGCCTCGAGCGGGTCACCTGCCGTGACGCCTTCACCAGGCACGCGGGCGTCGATCCGTTCGCGGTCACGGCCGAGGGACTCGAGCGGGCCGCAGAGCGTCACGGCGTGAGCCTGCCGCAGGGTGGCCCCGCCGCCGATCCTGATGAACGCTGGGACCGTGGCTTCGAACTCCTGCTGGCCGAAGTCGTGCAGCCCCGGCTCGGCCGCGAGCGGCCCACGATGCTCGTCGACTGGCCCGCCTCGCAGGCGGCGTTGGCCCGCATCGACCCGGCGGCCCCGGAAGTGGCGCGGCGGTTCGAGCTCTTCGTGGCGGGAGTCGAACTCGCCAACGGCTGGGAGGAGGAGACGAGCCGCGAGGTGCTCGCCGAGCGGATCACGCGGGCCAACGCCATCCGTGCGTCGGCCGGTCGCAAGGTGCTGCCGCTGCCGGAGCGGCTGCTTGCCGCGCACGGCGACGCGATGCCGGCGGGCTTCGGGGCGGCCCTCGGATTCGACCGGCTGGTGATGCTCGCCGCCGGTGCGGAGTCGATCGCCGCCGTGCGGTGCTTCATCCACGAGGCATGATGCGGGTCCGGCCCGCGCTGTCCGTGGACGGAGTCATCCGTGACTTTGCCCACTGGATCGACCGGCGGAAACGCCGGGGGCGCCGAGCGGCCGACGATCCTCGCACCCCGCCCGGGCGGAGGTGTTCCAAAGCCTGCGGGCCGTTTCCGGGAGCGGGCGATCACTGCTCGAGGTCGACCGCCAAAACCATCCAGCGTTCGACGGCGGCAACTCCCGAGAGCACGACCCGCGGGGCGACGACCAGCTTGATCGCGTTGATCGCGTTGGTCGCGTTGATCGCGTTGGTCGCGTTGGTCGCGTTGGTCGCGTTGGTCGCGTTGGTCGCGTTGGTCGCGTTGGTCGCGTTGGTCGCGTTGGTCGCGTTGGTCGCGGCATCGGCTCCGCCGCAGCCCGTCAACGACATCCGCACCC
>SXHR01000224.1:0-6455 GCA_005773625.1 Planctomycetaceae bacterium
GCGGAGGTTTCCTACGACAACTCGGCCGCCAACCCGCGCAACCCGTTCGATCCGCCCCAGCACGTCTGGCACAACGAATCGATCCACGACGAGATGCTGCTGCCCATGTTCTCGTTCGCCTCCGAGCAGCCGCTCGACGGCAAAGGCAAAACCTTCTCAAGGTTTGTCTCGTGGCTCCAGCGGTCGCGGTTTCTCCGGCGGCTCGTGGATCACCGCTACAAGTATGTGGCCGATCCGCAGGGAAACGTGGTTCTCTCGCCCGACTACCACCCTGACGCCCACGGCGATTGACGACCCGGGCCGTCTGTGGGAAACGCCCGCGGTCCGTTGAGCAGGCTGCCGATCGCGGTGAACCGCACGCACCAGCGGTAGCTGGCGAGCAGGAGCGGCGTCACCATGCCGAGGATCAGCAGAAACTTCACTTCCGCCGGCAGCGGCCACTCACGCACGACCAGCTGCACCACCATGACCAGCGGCACGTGGACGAGATACATCCAGTACGACGCATCCGCCAGCCACGACACCGCAGGGCGGGGATGCGGAAACAGACGGCAGAACAGTCCGATCAAGCCCAGCGACATCGCCCACGCGTAGGTGGGCTGGAGGACGATGGCGAGCACGCGGTCGTTGATCGTCGCGATGCCGGCCGCGAGCAGCACGGCCGCCACGGGCAGCAATATCTTCCAGCGGCGGCCAAGGGTCGTGTCGAGGCCCTCGGCCGCGAACGTGGCGACCCCGAAGAAAAAGAAGCAAGCGTAGAAGCCGAGCACGTGCGGCTTGGGAAGGAGCCCGAGCGACGTGTCGGGGCCGAAGGACCCGGCCAGCGTCATGCCCATCACCGCCTGCGGCAGGCAAGAGGCAGCCACGAGCCACCACCGCCCGCGGCCCGACGGCAGGAGGCCCGCCACGGCGAGCAGCGCGAAGAGGGCGACGAGCCAGCAAAGAAACCACAGAAACCAGAGGTGGTCGAAGACATTGGTCTGGACGAGGTGAAGCGACCACGGGCCGACGCCCACCCGTAGCCGCTCCGCCGACAGGATCCGCGACCAGGCGAGCGTCAGCCGATCGAGCCAGCCGCCCTCAGTACCCTCCGCATTCGGGCCCGCGGGCAGAAGCACGCGGAGCCGCTCGCGGCCCGCGAGGATGTCGTCCACGCCGATCGGCTCGAGGCCGACGAGAGGCGCGAACCTGGCGGCGTCATCGGCGGGCAAGGCCATGATCGCCGCCGGGAGCCGGCCGACCACGTTCCGGGCCAGCGGATCGGCGCCCCGTGCCAAAAGCAGGCGGCCGGCTGCCTCGTGGCCGAAGTAGGCGACGACGTGGAGGGGCGTGTTGCCGCTGCCATCGCGCTCGTTGACGTCGCCGCCGGCATCGAGCACCGCGGCGACGATTCCCGGATCGCCATGCAGCGTGGCCCAGGCGAGCGGCGTACGACCGTAGAAGGCGTCCTCGCTTTCGACCGCCCCATGTGTGGAGAGCCTGCGGCGCACGGCGGCCTCATCACTGGAGAGAATCTCCGCGACGGCGGGTTCCGGGTGGATCGTGCGCTGGGAGAGACCCTTGAGGAACGTGTCGAGCGGCATGATCGTCGCGACCGCGATCGCCAGCGGCATGACGATCCGTGCGGACCGCTGCCGGAGCAGGCTCTCGAGCCCACGACGGCGGTAGACGAGCATCGTGAAATAGCCGCTGAGCAGGAAGAAAAGCGGCATCCGGAAGCCGTGCACCGCCACGAAAAAGAGCGGCAGGAGATCGCTGCGCCGCGTGTCGTGGACAGGCCAGGGAATCGGAAAGAAAGGAAGGCAGGCATGAAGGGCGATGCCGAGGAGCATCGCGAAGCCGCGCAGGGCGTCGAGATCGGTGCGGCGGTGCGTCATGCGGTGAGCCATCGTGCCGGGGGACACTCCAACGCGCAATATGGTATTCTCTCGAGCTCGAAAGCGTCGCGATGTCCCGGCGGCGGAAGCGACGACTCCCGACCCGGGTGACCAGAGGCGGAAACTGCCTTCGATGAAGCATCCACGACAGACAGGCCTTGCGGTCGTGGCCGAGGGCGTGACCGTGTCGGTGGCCGATGGCCGCGCGGGCCGGGAAACGAAAACGCTTCTCGCAGCCGTGAACTTCCGGATCGAGCCGGGCGAGTTCGTCTGCGTGCTGGGCCCGAGCGGGGCGGGCAAGAGCACGCTCGTGCGGGCGATCCTGGGTGAACGCGAGATCGCTGCCGGCCGGCTGCTCGTGGGGGGGCACGACGTGTTCGGCGAGGCCGACGCCCTCCGCGGTGCGATCGGCTATGTGCCGCAGCAGGACGTCAATCCGCCGGCCCTGTCCGTGGAACGGGCGCTCCACTACGCGTCGGAAGTCAGATTGCCGGAGGCTGCGACTTCCGCCGACCGACGGGCCGCGATCGATCGGGTCGTCGCCGACGTCGGCCTCGACGGGGTGCGGCACCAGCCCATCGGCAGCTTGTCGGGGGGCGAGATGAAGCGGGCGAGCCTCGCGGCCGAGATGCTCGCCGCCCCGGGGCTGCTCCTGATCGACGAGGCGACCTCCAGCCTTGATCCGGCCACCGAGGCCCGCATCATGGCGCTGCTCGCCGACCGGGCCCACGCCGGCACGACCGTGATCGCCGTCACGCACCACCTCGACAACGTCCATCAGGCCGACAAGCTCCTGATCCTCGGCCATGGCGAGGTGGTCTGGTTCGGCTCGCGGGTGGAGGCCCTCGGTCACTTCGAAGTGCACCGGCTGGCCGACGTCTACGTCGCCATCGAGGACAGTCCGCCCGGAACCTGGTCCACCCGCTGGCGGGAGCGGCTCGCCGAGGACCGCGTTCTGGCGGGGGCCCGGACGAGTGACGAGCCGGCCATTGCCGCCGTCCCGGAGCGGGTGGCCGCGCTCCCGGCGGTCTCGATCCCCGGCTTCTCCCGTCAGTTCCGCACGTTTCTCTGCCGTGAACTCGAGACGTTCGTCCGAGACCGCGTGGGCATCGCGATGTCGCTGCTGCTGCCACTCGCGCTCGCGGGGGCCGTGCTGGCCGGCTTCGCCGACATCCGCTTCCAGAATCCCCTCACGCTGACGCGGTTTCTCGACCCGGGCGAGAAGGAGGTGCTGGCGGACGTCTGGGGTGAGGTGCGTGAGGCGATCGCCACCGAATCCGTGTCGGAGCAGAATGCCAGCATTCCCGGCCAGATCCGGGTGTTCCTCGACAGCCAGCCGAAACTGCTCGCCCATCTGCGGGAGCCATCGACCGAGCGGCTCGTGCGCGACGCCCTCGCCGACACGCTCCGCATCGCGCCGGATCGCGAGATCATCGACCCGGGCGGCACGTACAAGTGGCTCTCGCTGATGAGCATCTGCATGGTCATCCTCGGGTTCGTGACCGGCTTCCGGGAGATCGTCAAGGAGCGGCCGATGCTCGACCTCGAGCGGCGGCACGGCCTGCGGTTCACCGCCTATGTGATCGCCAAGGTCGCGGCGCTGGCCGTGATCCTCGCGGTGCAGGTCGCGCTTTTCAGAACGGCAGTCGAACTGGGGTTCATGGTGCGCGAGGCGATCGGCGGCGAGGGCCCCGCGGCGATCTACCGGCGCGGGCCCCTCGTTTCCGGCACCTTCAACTGGCTGGCGGCCGTGGCCTGTGCCGCGATCGGCCTGATCGTCTCGGCCTGCGTCCGCTCGACCGACAAGGGCGTGCTCGCGGTGCCGCTGTTGATCACGCCCCAGATCCTGCTCGGGGCCACGATCCTGCCGATCCGCGGAGGCGTGCTCGCCGTGCTCGCCAAGCTCTTCTCGCCGCTCTACTGGACGCACCGGGGCTGCCGCAGCGAGGGGGACGGCGTGCCCGTCTTCTGGCAGAACCTCGGCACCTACGACCCGTCCATCTGGATCCCGATCGCGGCACTCGCCACGCAGATCACGGTGGCGACCATCGTCGTGATCCTCGCGCTCCGCTGGCAGGAGCGGGCCGCACTGGGCCGCAATCACCCCGTGCGGTGAACATGGCCGGGCCCCGCGGAAGCCTCCTCGGTCGGTCGCCGGCGTGCCGCCGATTCGTCCCAGCCAGTGCCCGATTCGTCCCAGTCGTCGCCGATTCGTCCCAGCCAGCGCCCGATTCGTCACTTTTCGTCGGAATTACCTTGGCAGTGGCGGTGGTTGCATTAAGAAGAGGGTTGTCGAGGGTAACGCCGCGAGGAGCCCGTTCATGAATGCCCGGAGTGCCAACCGAGTTCGATCGAGGGTCGTGTCCGTGCTCCGCCGAATCGCCCTGTGCGGCGCGGTCGTGGCATGCGGAGCGAACGCCGGGCATGCCGCCCTGCTCTTCACGGAAACCTTCCAATACACGCTGGGCGCGAACCTGGCCGGCCAGAACGGTGGCACCGGCTTCTCGGCCGCCTGGTCGGGGGGCAACAGCACGATCGTGGTCGGGCTCGTCAGCGGTTCGGGAAGTGCCGTGCAGGTCGGAACCGCGTCCACCAGGCAGATGGCTGCCACCGCCAGCACGACCGGCACGAGCACGTACATCACCTATCTCATGAATGCCACGAGTTTCTCAGGGGGCAACTACACGGGCATCAGTCTGTTCGACGGGGGCACCGAGGAGATGTTCATGGGCATCCCCTGGCAGGCCCAGAAGTTCGGCTTCGACGCCCGCGCGGGCAACGGCGCTGCCGACATCAAGTCGGTCGATTTCACCCCGCTGACCAACACGTCGTACCTCGTGGCCCTCGGGCTCGTGCCGAGCGCCACGTCCGGCAAGGTGGACGTGAAGATGTGGGCCACGAGCAACCTGGCGATCGACCCCGACACACTCGTCGCCGGCACCCCGAATGCATCGCTGCTCGGCACGAAGAGCAACTTCAGCTTCTCCAGCCTCCGGATTGCGGGCGACCATGCGGGATCCCTCAAGGTGGCGGGCATCGCATCGTCGCCGAACGTGTCGGAGGCGGCTTCGGTCTCCGTGAACGCCGTGCCGGAGCCGGCAACGCTCGGTCTGATCGGTGTGGGAGCGGCACTCGTCGGCCTGCGTGCGGTGCGCCGCCGCAGTTGACCGGCCGGCCGATCAGATTCGACGGCCCTTCGGAAACGATCGACCCGTCGCCGGTCGTCTCCGCCGTGGCGCCGGTGCGGTCCGGGGCCGCCGTAGGCCCGACAAAAAAAGAGGGCGGCGGGAGACGCTTGTCCCCCGCCGCCCAAGACCCACGGTTTTCAGGCGGCGGGTGCTACTTGCCGCAGCATCCGGAGCCGCAGCATCCGGAGCCGCAGCATCCCTCCTGCGCGGCCTTCGGGCCGGCAGTCGGGCACTCGCCGACACAGCAGACGCAGGTGCACTTCACGCACTCGCAGTTTCCCGTGTCGCAGCACCCGCAGCAATCACACGTGTCGCAGCCAGCATGCTGGCCGCAGAGGCTGGCGGGCACGAAGGGCACGAAGGCCAGTGCCGCCAGAAGAATCAGACTGTTCATGGGAGGAATCCTTTGCATGGAATCGCTGAATCGAACACGCCACGTCGCGAAGTGCGACCGTGGGTAGGCCATCGCGGATGCCACCCGACCGACGGGCTCGCCCGAGGGCGGAGAGACATCGCTGCAGCGGCCGATTCAGTCCCGCCACACGCCATACAGGATCCGCACGGGCCGGATCGGCACGGCGAGCAATGCCGCGGCATACTCCCGGCTCACGCCGAGCGCGGGTGGAGCCTCCGGCGAAGCCTGATCGACCGCCGTCACCTGCCCGAGCAGATCGAGCCCGGATGACGCGACCCTCGCCGCCGAGAGTGGCTGGTCCTGCCGGGCATCCAGCTGGCAGTGGCACGGGGGGGCGGCGGGTTCCGCCGGGCAGCCGCCGCAGCCCCCGCAGCTCTCCGCCGTGCAGCATCCGCGGTCGCAATCGGCGCACCACGCCGGCGGCGTGGCCTGCACGACGAGCGTCGCACACGCCACCACCAGCCAGACGGATCGTTGCACGCTCTGAACCACGGGCTGAACCACGGGAAAACCTCCGTTCCCACCTTCTACGCCGGCCGGCGGAAGTCGGTTCGATCGGCGGCCGGACGCCGTCACTCCGGCCGGATTCCGTCACTCGGCCCCGAGGGCTCGTGCCTTGTCGAGCACGCCCTGCAGGCGGCCCCAGAAGGAGGCGTCTTCCGCAGTCTCGCAGATCGCCCGCAGCGTGGTTTCGAGATACGGCACGCTCCGGAGAGGATCGCCGTCCCCGATTTCCCGTCACCCGGTGACGAGCGTGGCCAGCCAGTAGAGGCCACCCGAGAGGCTCATCGCCACCGGCAGCGTCAGGATCCAGGCCAAGGCGATCTCTCGGACGGTTTCGGCCTGGATGCCCGATTTGTTGGCCCACATCGTGCCCGCCACGCCGCTGGAAAGCACGTGCGTCGTGCTCACCGGCAGGCCCCCCACGTCGGCGAGGCCGATCGTGGTCGCGGCCACGAGCTCGGCGGCGGCGCC
>SXHR01000225.1:0-3958 GCA_005773625.1 Planctomycetaceae bacterium
CCCGCCAGTTTCTCGGACGGTGGGCGTCTCGCCGACGTCGATGCGGCCGTCGCGCATGGGCTGCGACTCGTGGGCGAGGGGGCCGACATCCTGGACGTCGGCGGCGAGAGCACTCGGCCCTTCTCGGAACCCGTGGCCGCCGCCGAGGAACTGCGTCGCGTGGCCGAGGTGGTGCGGCGGTTGGCGACCGAGACGGGCGTGCCGGTGTCGATCGACACATCGAAAGCGGTCGTCGCGGCACGCGCGCTCGACCTCGGCGCCGAGATCATCAACGACGTCACGGGGCTCGAGGGCGACCCCGACATGGCCGGCGTGGCCCGCGAGAGCGGGGCCGGGATCTGCGCGATGCACATGCAGGGCACGCCCCTGACGATGCAGCTCGAACCTCGCTACGACGACGTCGTCGCCGACGTCCACGGTTATCTGGCGGGCCGCCGCGACACGCTCGTCGCCGCGGGAATCCCCCTCGACCGGATCTGCCTCGACCCGGGGATCGGCTTCGGCAAGACCCACGAGCACAACCTCGCCCTCATGGCCCATGCGGGCCGGTTCCTCGACCTCGGCGTGCCGATCCTCGTCGGGCATTCGCGGAAAGGCTTCATCGGCCGATCGATCGAAAGGGCCCTGGGCCGGCCGGCGACCGAGGCCGAGCGGGACGGCGGCACGGCCGGCGCCGCCTGCGGACTCGCCTCCCAGGGCGTTCACATCGTCCGTGTTCACGCGGTGGGCCTGGTGCGTGCGGCGCTCGCACTCTTCCAGCCGACGGCGTGATGCCGGCGATCGGCAACGGCTCCGGGGGACGGCCGCCTCCCGTTTTTCCGGCGTGGAGACGAGCAGACTCTGGAAGCGGTCCGCCTGGGCAGGATGCGAAGATCGTCGGACCGTTAGGATGGGGGCCCTCAGGACCCACGTCAGGAACCCATCGATGTCCACGACTCCCGCCTCATCGCCCGCCCGCTCCTTGAAAGACCACTGCCGTGCGATCGCCGAACGGGCCCGCCATGCCGCGACCGACCTGGCCGACGTGCCCGGTGACAGGAAGGCCGCCTGCCTGAGGAGGGCGGCCGCCCGGATCCGCGACGATCTGCCGGCCATCCTCGCCGCGAATGCCGCCGATGTGGCGGCCGCACCGGGCTATGGCCTGACACCCGCGCAGATCGACAGGCTCCTGCTCGACGCCCGCCGGGTCGAGGGAATCGCGGCGGGCATCGAGGCCGTGGCGGCCCAGAGTGATCCCATCGGCGAGGTGATCGAGGAATCGATCCGTCCCAACGGCCTCGTCGTCCGCAAGGTTCGCGTGCCGCTCGGGGTGGTGTTTTTCGTCTACGAATCAAGGCCCAACGTGACCGCCGATGCCGCCGCCGTGGCGATCGGCTCCGGCAACGCGATCATCCTCCGTGGTGGCAAGGAGGCGGCGCACTCGAGCCGACGGATCGTCGAGAGCATCCGTGCCGCCGTGGCGGAAAGCGGGCTCCCGGCTGATTGCGTGCAGTTGGTCGATGTCGCCGATCGCCAGGCCGTGGGGGAGTTTCTCACGATGGACGACCTCATCGACGTGGCGATCCCGCGGGGTGGCGAGGCCCTGATCAGGCTCGTCTGTTCCGAGGCCAGGATGCCGGTGCTCAAGCACTTCACGGGCAACTGCCATGTCTACGTGGACAGGGCCGCCGATCTTGGGATGGCTGAAACGATCACGATCAACGCGAAGTGCCAGCGGATGGGCGTCTGCAATGCCGCCGAGTCGCTCCTCGTTCATCGCGACGTGGCCGAAGCCTTCCTCCCGAGGATCGCCGCGGCCCTTGCCGCGCAGGGCGTCGAGATCGTGGGCGACCGGGCCACGCGGACCCTTGTCCCCGGCGCGACCGCGGCGACCGAGGCCGACTGGTCCACCGAGTATCTCGGGCCGAGGATATCGGTCGCGGTCGTCGATTCGCTCGACGCGGCGATCGATCATGTCAACCGCTACGGCTCCCGGCACACCGACGCCATCATCACCGCCGACACAGCGGCGGCCCGGCGGTTTGCGTCGCGGGTGGACACCGCCTGCGCCATGATCAACGCCAGCACGCGGTTCAACGACGGCGGCGAACTCGGGCTCGGCGCCGAGATCGGCATCTCCACCGACAAGCTCCACGCCCGAGGGCCCTGCGGCACCCGGGAACTCACCACCTATAAATACGTCGTCACGGGCACCGGACACGTCCGCACATGAAGGCATTCCTCTGCTTCTCCCTGATTTTTCTCATGACCTCCACGCCCGCCGCTTCGCCTGACGAAGCCCCCGACGACCCGCACCTCTGGCTCGAGGATGTGACGGGCGACAAGCAGCTCGCCTGGGTCCGCGAGCAAAACACCGAGAGCCTGCGGTCCCTGACGACTGGCCCCGGGTTTCCCGGGCTCGAACGGCGGATTCTCTCGATCCTCGACTCCAAGGAGCGGATTCCCTCGGTCACGAAGATCGGCGACCGCTTGTACAACTTCTGGCGCGACGCCGCGAATCCGAAGGGCCTCTGGCGGCGGACCACGCTCGACGAATACCGCCGGCCCGAGCCGGTCTGGGAAATCGTGATCGACGTGGACGCCCTTGCGGAGTCCGAGGGTGAAAACTGGGTCTGGCACGGGGCGACGGTGCTCGAGCCCGAGGACCGGCTGTGTCTCGTCTCGCTCTCCCGCGGCGGCGCCGACGCGGACGTCGTCCGTGAGTTCGACCTCGAGCGGAAGGCGTTCGTCGACGGCGGCTTCGCACTGCCGGAGGCCAAGAGCCGCGTCGCCTGGCGGGACGGCGGCAGCCTGTTCGTGGCCACCGACCTCGGACCGGGATCGCTCACGACCTCCGGATACCCGCGAACCGTGCGGGAGTGGGCCCGCGGCACGCCGTTGGCGGCGGCGACGCTCGTGTACGAGGGCCAGGCCGACGACATGGCGGTCGGGGCCTATCGCGATCTCACGCCGGGATTCGAGCGGGACTTCGTCTCCCGGCAGATCACGTTCTGGACCAGCGAACTCTTCCTCCGCCGCGACGGCGGGCTCATCAAGATCGCCAAGCCCGACGATGCAAATGCCTCCGTCCATCGCGAGTGGCTCCTGATCGAGCTGCGGTCGCCATGGACGGTGGGCGAGAGGACCTATCCCGCCGGAGCCCTGCTCGCCGGCGACTTCGAGGCTTTCCTGAAGGGTGATCGCAGGCTCCACGTGCTCTTCGAGCCGACGGACCGTTCGTCGCTCGCGGGTTGGGCGGGCACGCGGCACCACGTCCTGCTGACCACGCTCGACAATGTCCGCAGCCGCGTCGCGGTGCTCACGTTCGCCGACGGCTCGTGGCAGAGCACGCCGCTCGCCGGCGTGCCCGAGTTCGGCACGGCCTCGGTCTCGCCCGTCGACGAGCTGGAGTCGGACGACTATTGGCTGGTGACCTCGAGCCCCGTCGAGCCCTCCACGCTCGCGCTGGGGTCGGCGACGCAGCCCGCCACCGCCGCCGAGAAGCTCAAGCACACCCCCGCGTTCTTCGATGCGAAGGATGTCCGGGTGGACCAGTTCGAGGCGGTTTCAAAAGACGGCACGCGGATCCCCTACTTCCAGATCGCGAAGCCCTTTCGGGCCTGCGGCGAGATGCCGACCCTGCTCTACGGATACGGGGGCTTCGAAATCCCGCTCGTACCGGGCTACAACCCCGTTTCGGGTGTCGCCTGGCTCGAGCAGGGCCACGCCTACGTGATCGCGAACATCCGGGGCGGTGGCGAGTTCGGTCCGCGGTGGCACCAGGCGGCGCTCAAGGAAAATCGTCACCGGGCCTACGAGGATTTCATCGCGGTGGCCGAGGATCTCGTACATCGCGGGGTCACGTCGCCGACACACCTCGGCATCATGGGGGGCAGCAACGGCGGCCTCTTGATGGGCAACATGTTGACGATGCGGCCCGATCTTTTCGGGGCGGTCGTCTGCCAGGTGCCGCTGCTCG
>SXHR01000226.1:0-9001 GCA_005773625.1 Planctomycetaceae bacterium
CGGCGTCGGTGATGTCACGGGCGGGCCGCGAGATCGACAGCCCCTTCCACTTGGGAAGCTCGAACTCCGGGCGGACCTCGATCGAAAACTCGAACGTCATCGGGCCGTCGTCGGGCAGGAGCACCGCGTTGGCGTCGAGCTCCGGCTCACTGATCGGCGAGAGCTTCTGCTGCTCCGAGACCTGCGTCATCGCCGTGGTGAGCAGCTTGGAACGGATCTGATCGGAGAGCTCACTCTTGAAGCGACTGCTCACCAGCCGACGCGGGGCGCGGCCGGGACGGAAGCCCGGCAGGAGCGCCGTGGGCATGAGTTCGCCGAGCGCCTCGTCGCGGAAGCGGTCGATGTCCTCCCGCGGGATCGTGACTTTCACGCGGCGTTGGCAGGTCGAGACGGTGTCGACCGACACGTCGAGGTTGAGCGGCTGCGGAAGCCCGTCGGCGGCGGTGTCGGGGCTGGCGACGGCGGTTGAATCGGACGCTGACATGAACGGTTCCGGAACGGGGCCATGGGGAAGGACTCCCGCCCACAGATGCATTCCACGGAAGCGGGGAACGCGGTTCGAAGGGAGGGCGGTGACAACCTCGACGTCATCGCGTGGACGCCGACACTGAGGACGAAGCGGGTGATGGGATTCGAACCCACGACAACCACGTTGGCAACGTGGTGCTCTACCAACTGAGCTACACCCGCGGGTGCCGCACACCGGATGGCAAAACCCGTCCCAAGAGGTCGGGCCAGCGAATCCAGCGGAAGCCCCGCGATTATAGGGGCGGGACATGCCGCCGCAAGGTCACCCTCTGGGCAATCCGGGATTTCTGCGCAGCGGGGGGAAGGGAGATTGGTGCCGCTCGGAATCGAGGTAAACTGCCGGTGTCACGGCCTCGAACCATCTTCCTCGGCCGTGCCGGTTCGACGACACCTGGGTGATCTCCCCGTGGACGTTCAAATCGTCATTCTCACGCCCTCGGGCAAGCAGCGCACCACGACCAAGAGCCTCCCACTGCTCGCGGGACGCTCGGAGGAGGCGGTTCTCCGCATCACCCAAGACTGCGTGAGCCGGCGGCACTGTCGGTTTTTCGAGCAGGATGGCCAGGTGTTCGTCCGCGATCTTGGTTCGACCAACGGCACGATCCTCGACGGGCAACGGATCGAACCGCAGGCCGACACGTTCGTCCGTCCCGGAGGCGTGCTGAAGGTTGGCGGTGCCACGTTCCGAATGGACTACGGCGACGCGGTCACGCCGGCCGCCCTGCCGCCGCCATCGGAATCGGAGACGGAAACGGAGACGCCGACCGTGCCGTTGCTCGGCGAGTTCGCCCGGGACCCCGGCGCCGCCCCCAAGAGTGACGAGGTCGCCTGGCCGGAGGCGACCGATGCGGCCCCGCCCATCAGCGACGGCGACCTCGGCGACTTCTTCAAGAGCCTTTCATGACCAGCCCGCCACGTCCGCCAGCGGGCCCACACGCGGTGCCGCGGCGGGTCACCGTCATCGACCTCGCCGCCGCCCGCCGGGCGGCACGGCCCATCTCGATGGTGACGGCCTACGACTGGCCCACCGGACGGCTGGCCGACGAGGCCGGCGTCGACTGCGTGCTCGTCGGAGACAGCGTGGCGATGGTCGTCGCGGGGCGGTCGTCCACGATTCCCGCCACGCTCGACCAGATGATCTATCACGGGGAGATCGTGTCGCGGGCCACGACGCGGGCGATGGTCGTCGTGGATCTCCCGTTCCCGTTTCAGCATCTGGGGGTGCGGACGGCGGTCGAGAGTTGTGCCCGGATTCTCAAGGAGACCGGCTGTCAGGCCGTCAAACTCGAGGGCACCGCGGGGCAGGCCGACGTGATCGCGGGCATCGTGGCCGCGGGGATTCCCGTGATGGGCCATGTGGGGCTGCGTCCGCAGGCGGTGCATCAACTCGGCGGCTACAGGCTGCAGCGTGACCAGGACCAGCTCATGGCCGACGCCCGGGCCGCCGCCGACTCCGGGGCGTTTGCCGTGGTGCTCGAATGCATTCCCCGGACGGTCGCCGCGGCGATCACGGCCGCCCTCGAGGTGCCCACGATCGGCATCGGAGCCGGCCCCGACTGCGACGGGCAGGTGCTCGTGATGCACGATCTCGTGGGCCTTTCGCCCGACCGCGTGCCGCGGTTCGTGCGGGCCTATGCCGATGCCCGGCAGACCATCGGCGATGCGGTGGCGCGGTGGCGGTCCGACGTGGAGCGGCGGGAGTTTCCCGGCCCCGACGAGACGCTTGGTTAGCAGCCGGCGGGGCGTGTCTGCCCAAGCCAGCAGGATGCGAGGACCATCGACCACGGTCAGGGGATCACGACCTCATCCGAGATGATGACCGGCTTGCCGGCCGTGACGCCGGCAGGCGTCGGCAGCGAGGCGCCACCGGACGGCCCCGGCGACCCGCCCGGGCCCATCGGCACCGATACTCCGGCCGGCGCACCCGCCTCGATCATCGCTCCTTGTCCCTCGCAGGAGTTGCAGCCCGACGCGGGGGCCGCCGAATCGCAGCAGGCGCCCTGCTGCTGACCGCAGACGCGGGGTGCCGCGGCGGCGGGCATGGCCGCTCCCGGCGGGGTGAACCCCGGCGGAAGATGCCCGAAGCACTTCTCGTACTTCCAGACCTCGAGCGCGATGTAGCGTTCGTTGAGCGACTTGCAGCCCGACATGGCTGCGACCGCCATCACCGCCGCGAACAGTCGTCCGCTCCAATCCCGTGCACGCATCGCTCCGTCTCCTCGGGTGGCCTCCGGAGCCCGCGACAGCGGACATGAGTCCAACCCGGACCGCTCGGTCCGGACGGAAGCCTCGCAAACCTACCCCATGTGGGAGGCGCGGCAAGAAAATCCTACGGAGGGACGGCACGGCAGTCGCCGATCCTTGGAAACCTGTGACGATCCTGCCGGAGACAGGATGCCAGCCGGCGGGGTAGCGACCCTCGGCCGGCGTGCTGCAGGGGCTGCGTCAGCCCTTGCGATGGCGGATGCGGGCTCGCATGCGACGCTTCTTCTGGCCCAGTTTGCGTCGTCCTTTGCCCGTTTTCTTAACACCCATTCCCTGTCTCCACGTGCTGGTCGGCCGGATGGCGGCCGAGATCATCGTGGAAGGTTGTAAGATGGGCCGCGGTCGGTTTCAAGCGCACCCCCGGCACGCCTTCTCCGGCATGATCGTCTTCTTTCCCACCTACGCGCGGCGCACCGCCGCCGGCTGGACCGCCACGGTCGCCGGCATGGTCACCCGTCCCCTGCCCGAACGCAGTCGGCGGCGGGTTCTGGCGGTGGCCGTCCTGCGCCGGTTGCTGGAACTGGACGATGCGCAGGTCGAGTCGGACGTCTTTCGGCGGCGGGCCGAGGTCTTTCTCTTCCGCCGGCTGGCCGGCGAGCGGATCCGCATCGCGCTCGGCGACCGCGTGATCGACGCGGGGGTGTCCGATCGCAGCGGACATTTCCAGGCCCGGGTCGAACTCGACGGCGACTTCGCGGCCAAACTGGTCCGTCCGCGGCCGGCCGGCGGGATGACGCTCGAGTACACGGGCACGACGGTGGACGGCGATCCCGATCCCGGGGCGGTGGTCACGGCCACCGGCAACATTCACCTCGTCGAAGAGACGGGCACGTCGGTCATCTCCGACATCGACGACACCGTCAAGTTTTCGAACGTCGCCGACCGCCGCGAACTGCTCCGCAACACATTGGTCCGCGAGTTCACGGCGGTGGAGGGAATGCCCGAGGCCTACCGGCGATGGCAGGACGCCGGCGTGGCGTTCCACTACGTGTCGTCGAGTCCTTGGCAACTGTCCGACTGTCTCTGCCGCTTCCTCGGAGCGGCGGGTCTGCCCGCGGGCTCCATGCACCTCAAGCTCTTTCGCCTCAAGGACTCGACGCTGCTGGGCCGCCTGCCGTCGCGGAAGCGTTCCAAGCGGCGGACGATCGAGCAGATTCTGGACGACTTCCCCGCCCGTCGCTTCGTGCTCGTCGGCGATTCGGGCGAACGCGATCCGGAGGTCTACGCCGCGGTCGCGCGGCGGCGTCCCGAACAGGTGGCGGGGGTCGTCATCCGTGAGGTGCCCGCGAAGGCCTCGCGGGCAAAGGTCCGTGAGCGGCTGGCCAAACTCGCCCGCCGGCTGCCGGCCGAGACCTTCACCGTGTTTCAAACGCCCGACGAACTCGCCGGCCTGCAATCCCTGCGGTAATATCCCGGCCGATCGTGCCGTCGATGCCGCTGCTTCCCGGAGTCATGGTGTCACGGGTTCATGGTGTCACCGCGGCGGTCATCGCCGCCAGACCGTCCGCCCTTCCTTGATCGTCTCGACCACCGGGATGTCCTTGATGGCGGTCGGCTCGACCTCGAGCGGATTCCCCCCGAGGATCACGAGGTCGGCAAGCTTGCCGACCTCCAACGTGCCCTTCGTCCGTTCCTCCTTGATCTGGTAGGCGGCGGTGGCGGTCACGGCACGCAGCGCCTGGTAGGGCGTGACACGTTCGTCCGGGCCGATCACCTGCCCGCTGCCCGAGATCCGGTTCACGCCGGCATCGACCAGCGCCAGGATCGAAGGCACCGGCGACACGGGCGCGTCGTGGGAATAGGTGAACGGCAGCCCCGCCCGGAGAAAGGTGCGGGAGGCCATCGCGCCCGCGGAGCGGACCGGTCCCCAGAGCCTCACGACCGCGTCGCCGCCCGGCACGATTCCCGAGGGCAGAAAACTCGGAATCGCGCCGCACGCCTTCATCTTCTCGATCTGGTCCGGCCGCAGCCACGTGGCGTGGACGAACACCGGCCGGTGGTCGTGCAGGCCGTGCTTCCTGACCGCTTTGGCGATCGCGGCGAGCGCCTGGTCCGCGGCCGCATCGCCGTTCATGTGCATGTGGATCTGCAAGCCGCCGGCCCAGAACCGGTCGAACGCGGCGTCGAGCACCTCGTCCGGGATCTGACGATAGCCCGCGAAGGAGCCCGTCTTGCCGGGCGGATTGACGGTGTAGGGTTCCGTGAACCAGGCGGTATCGAGGCTGCCGTCGAGCCAGAACTTGATGCCGCCAAGGCGGACCCGGTTCACGTAGCGGGAGTCGAGGTCGGGGCGGGCGGCCCGCAGTTTCGCCAAGGGGCCGTCCGCCGGCGGATCGTAGGCGGCTGCGACCGACGAGGCGGCCGCGAGCGTCTGGTTCAAAGCCGAGTCCTTCGCGGCGACGTACAGGTCGATTGGCAGCAGCTTCTTGTCGATGGCATTGAGCACGACTTCAACGTCGTCGCTGCCGAGCCCCAGCCCCGCCTCCATCGCGGTGGTCTGACCGTGACTGGCCCAGACCTCGGCCGCGCCCGTGATCACGCGGTCGGCGAGCTCGCCTGAAAACGGCGGCCGGTGGGCCCGCACGGTGTTGAGCGCGGTCTCCTCCATCGGCCCCAGGAGCGACGTTCCATCGTCCCCCCGGGCGAACGCGCCGCCGCTGGGATCGGGTGTGGTGGCGGAGACACCTGCGGCACGAAAGGCGGCCGCGTTCCCGGCCCCGAGATGGCCCGAGGAATCGACGATCAGCACCGGCCGATCGGCCGACACCCGATCGAGCTCGGCCGCCGTGGGCGTCCGCCCCTCCGCCAACTGCCTGGCCTGGTAGCCAAACCCGACGATCCAGCCGTCGGCGGGCGTCCGCTCCGCCTGTCGCCGCATCCGCTCGAGCACCTCGTCGACGTTCGCGGAGCCGAAAAGGTCGGCATCGACGAGGTTCTTCCCGAAATAGACGAAGTGGCCGTGGGTGTCGATGAAGCCGGGGAGCAGCGTACGGCCCGCCAGGTCGATCCGGCGGGTGTCCGGGCCGGCGAACGCCGCAGCCTCGAGGGCCGGCCCCGCGAACACGATCCGACCATCCTTCACCGCCAGGCTCTCGACCCGCTCGGGCTCCGGGCCCGCCATCGTCAGGATGACGCCGCCGTCATAGATCGCATCCGCCCGCTCGGCGGCCGCCGCCGCCCCTGTCGCCGCCATGAGCACGGCGAGCCACGTCACGATTCCCGAGTGATTCCGCACGCCGCACCTCCCGAAAGACGGCCCACCCAATCCGAATCCCCCGACATCGTACCGTCGCCGCGACGGGCTGCGCGGTCGCTCGCCGCCGGCCCGGCAACTGGCGGTTGGATACCACCAGAGAAGCGGCTCGTGCCGCGTCCTCACGGTGGCGATTCAAAGGCGTTCTGGTAGTGCTCGACCAAGGGCCCGCCCCCCTCGGCCGGGTCGAACGTCACGGCGACCACGTCGATCCGCACGCTCTCATCCTGCAGGCGGTGCCTGCGGATGTAGGCGTTGGCCAGTTCGGCGATCCGCCGCTGCTTGACATGGCCGACCGTCTCGGCCGGATGGCCGTGAGCGGTGCCAGTGCGGCTCCGCACCTCCACGAACACGACCGTGCGGCCGTCGAGGGCGACGATGTCCAGGTCGCCCCGGAGCACACGTTCGCGGCGGCCGACGATCCGGTAGCCGAGGCCGCGGAGATAGGCCGCCGCCTCGTCCTCGCCCCGGCGGCCGAGTTCGTCGCGGGCGGAGGTCACGGGCGCCGCCCTCCGCTTCAGGTGGCCGTGGCGGCCTTCTTCGCCTTGCCGGCCGGCTTCGCGCCGGTCGTCTCGTCACGCTTCTCGCGGAGGCGGGTCGACTTGCCGGCCCGGTCGCGGAGGTAGTAGAGCTTTGCCCGGCGGGAGATGCCCGACCGCTTGACCTCGATCTTGGCGATCTTGGGGGAGTGGATCGGGAACTTGCGCTCCACGCCCTCGCCCGCCACGATGCGGCGGACCGTGAACATCTCGCGACTGCCCGTGCCGCTCTTGGCGATCACGACGCCGTTGAAGATCTGAACCCGCTCCTTCTCGCCTTCGAGAATCCGGGTGTGGACGTCGACGGTGTCGCCGATCTGGAAGCTGGGGACTTCCGCCTTGAGGCTCGAGGCCTCGACGGCTGCGAGAATCTTATGGTTCACGATGCGCTCCTTTGGGGTTGGCTGGTGGGCTGGACGGGATGTGGACGGCCGCGTCGCGCGGTCGCCGCGACGGCCTGTTCGCGCCGCCATGTCGCGATCCGGCCGTGATCGCCCGAGAGCAGGATCTCGGGCACCGTGAGGCCGCGGAACTCCCGCGGCCTCGTGTATTGCGGTCCCTCGACGAGCCGATCGGCGCCCGAGAAGGAATCCTGGCCGGCGCTCTCCTCGTGTCCGAGGACGCCGGGGAGCAGGCGGGCGACGGCATCGACGATCACCATCGCCGCCACCTCGCCTCCGGAGAGGACATAGTCGCCGATCGAGAGTTCGTCGGCCTCGAGGGTGTCGCGGATCCGGGCGTCGAATCCCTCATAACGCCCGCAGACGAGGACGATCCGCTCGAGTCGCGAGAGTTCCTCGACGACCGATTGGTCAAGCCGCCGTCCGCCGGGGGTCAGCAGGACCGTCCGGCCGACAAAGCCGCTCCCGCCACGCACCGACTCCACGCAGGCGACCACCGGTCCGGGCATCAACAGCATGCCCGGCCCACCGCCGTAGGGTCGGTCATCGACCTGTCGATGCACGCCCTCGGCGAAGTCGCGGATGTTGGTGAGGCGGACGTCCACGAGTCCGGCCTTGCGCGCCGCACCGAGCAGGCTTCCGTCGAGGAAACCGGCGAACATCTCCGGAAACAGCGTGACGATGTCGATGCGCATGGCGGTCTCGTGAGCGGCGCGGCACCCCAGTCGTCTGGACGGCTGCCGGCGCAGGCAACGCTCACTCGGTCTTCGGCTCTTCGGCGGGAGTTTCGGCGACAACCACGGCGGCTGCCTCGGCCACGGCCTCGGTGGCGGGAGTCTCCACGGCGGCGGCCTCGGCGGTCACTGCCGCGACGGCTTCGGTCTTGGGCGTGGGCACGAAGGCCGGTTCGCCCGGATCGGGAATGATCCGCGGCATCGCGAGCTTGGCGCGGGCCAGTTCCATCTGCTTGAGATGCGTGCCGTTGGTGCCGTACTTCTTGATCAACACCCGGACGGCGTCGCTGGGCTGGGCGCCAACGGAGAGCCAGTAGTCGACGCGGGGGCCGACGAGGGTGCAGCGTGCATCGGTCTCGGGCACGTGCGGGTCGTAGGTGCCGAGCTCCTCGATGACGCGGCCATCGCGGGGGCTGCGGCGGTCGGTCGCGCAGATCCGGTAATACTCACGGTTCTTGCGGCCCATCCGCTTCATTCGAATTGCCACTGCCACGGTCGGGATTCTCCAAAAATGCTGGGAGTGCTGGGAAGTTGAATCGAGCCCCTTATGGTATCCGACGGCGGGCCGAACCCAAGACCTCCCCCGCCAGCCCTGTTTTTCGGCGGAAAACAAGGCGTATCATGCGGAAAACCAGGGCAAGCCTGCGGGAAACTCGGGCCAGCATGCGGGAAACGCGGGCCAGCATGCATCGGCGACGCCGGCCACCTCGGGGTCACGGCCCGGCCGACGGCATCAGCCCCGGTCGCCCCGCTTTTTGCGGCGGGCGTCCTTGTCGCGCTGCTTCTTGAGCTTCCGCCGCTCGTCGGCGGTGAGCCGCCTGCCCGTGTCGCCCTTGGGCTTGCCGAGCCGGGCCGACGGGTTCGACATCTGGGCCTGGAGTTGCTGGACCTGCTGCATCCGCTCCCGCATGCCCAGCCCCGCCATGCTCTTCATCATCGCGCTCATGCCGTCGAACTGCTTGACGAGATCGCTCACCTCGTGGGCCTCGACACCCGCCCCGGCAGCGATGCGCCGCCGCCGCGATTGATCGACGAACCGGGAGGGATTGCGTCGCTCGTCGGGCGTCATCGAGTCGATGATCCCGAACAAGCGGTTCATGTCCTTCTCCAGATCGGCCCCGCCGAGCATCTGCTGCATCCCCCCCATGCCCGGAATCATCCCGAGGACCTTGCCGAGGGGGCCGAGCCGCCGCGTCTGGAGCAGCATCTTCTTGAAGTCGTCGAGCGTGAACTCGCCCGCCTTGAGCCGCTCCTCCTGCCGCGTCATCGCGTCTTGGTCGA
>SXHR01000227.1:0-10853 GCA_005773625.1 Planctomycetaceae bacterium
ACCACGAAGGGGGCCATCACCTCCGTGCAGGCCGTCTATGTGCCGGCCGACGATCCGACCGACCCCGCTCCGGCGACGGCGTTCGGCAACCTCGACGCGTTCCTCGATCTGGAGCGGTCGATCTCGGAGAAGGGCATCTACCCGGCCGTCGATCCGCTCGCCTCGTCGAGCCGGATTCTCGATCCCCAGTATGTGGGCGAGCGGCATTACAAGATCGCCCGTCGCGTGCAGCGGACGCTGCAGCGTTACCGCGAGTTGCAGGACATCATCGCGATTCTCGGTGTGGATGAACTCTCGGAAGAGGACAAACTCGTCGTGCATCGTGCCCGCCGCATGGAGCGGTTTCTCTCGCAGCCGTTCCTCGTCGCCGAGGTGTTCACGGGCAAGAAGGGGGAGAAGACGAGCCTGGCCGACACGATTCGCTCCTTCGAGGAGATCGCCGACGGCAAGTGGGATCACCTGCCCGAGCAGGCCTTCATGTACGTCGGCCCGATCGAGCAGGCCGAGGAGCAGGCCAAGAAGATGGCCGCCAAGGCCTGACCGCCGTCCCCTTCACCCGCCGACGGAACCCCACGACCATGACCGAACTCAAGCAGACCGAGGCGATCCGATGCGTGATCGTCACGCCCGAGCAGACGAGCCTCGACACGCAGGCCCGCTCCGTCGGCCTGCCGCTCTTTGACGGATTGCGGGGCGTGGGCCGGGGCCACTCCCCCTTCATCGGCCGCCTCGGCGCCGGCGAGGTGCGGATCGTGGGCGAGCGGGGAGGGCCTGCCGATGCGGTCCGCCGCCTGTTCGTCGAGGGAGGTTTCGTGGAGGTCAGCCACGACTCGGTGACCGTGATCACGCAGCGGGCGATCCCGGCCGAGAAGATCGACGCCGCAGCCGCCCGGACCGATCTCGAACGCATCGCCACCACGAAGGCCGTGGGCGACGACGCGATCGACGCCAAGATGCGGGCGGCAGAGGCAGCCCGCGCCCTTCTGAGGACGGCCGCCCGCGGCGGCTGACTTCCGGGAAACCGGGGCGATTGGCGTGCCCGCCTGCACGAGCGGCCTGGTGTCAGTCGCCGACGGGCCGCTCGGCACTGGGGTTGATCGTCAGCACCCCGGTCTTGATGGCGTTTTGCCGCTCGCGAACGAAGTCCAGCACCTCGGGCGGCAGTTTCTGATTCCAGCCGTGCCAGGGCGCCAGCACCGCGCCGCCCCGGGCGAGCGAGGAGAAATCGTGATAGCTCTCGCCGCGAATCATGCCGGCGGCCGACAGCTTGACGACGTGATCGATCAGCGGGGTCATGCTCCACACCGGACCGGTGAGCACGGTGTCGGGGCCCTCGACGCTCTGATCGACAAGGTTGCCGAACGCGAGCACGCCCTTTTCACGGGCACCGGCGATCGCCCCCTCACGCTCCGCCCAGATGATGTCGGCCCCGGCGGCCACCTGATCGATCGCGGCCTGCTTCGCCTTGGGCGGGTCGTACCATGAATCGATGAAGGTCAGCTTCACCTTGGCGGCCGGGTTGGCCTCGCGAACGCCTTGCATGTAGGCATTGATGGCCCGGTGCACCTGCACGTCGCTCCGGCCGGCGACGACACCGACGATATTCGACTTCGTGAGCCTCCCGGCGACGACGCCGCAGAGATACGCCGGCTCGGAAAGATTGCTGTCGAAAACGGAGACGTTTGGCACGGCCGGGGCGGCGGAAGTGCCCACCACGAACGAGATGCCCGGATTCGCGGCGGCGATCGCCTTGATGCCCTCGACCCCCTCGACACCATCGGCGACGACGATGTCCGGCTTCCGGGCAAGCGCCGACTGGATGCCCAGGGCGAGAGCCTCGGCCGACGAGAGCTTGTCCTGCCAGGCATAGACGATCCGACCGTTCTTTTCGGAGGCCTGAAGAGCCTGGTGGATCACCATGTTCCACGGCTCCTCCAGAGGCGTGGCGTAGGCCGCGAAGACGACCGGGACCTTCGCCGGCTGGGTCGTCTGGGCGAATGTCGTGGCCGCGCAGAGAAAGGTGCAGACAACTGGGAAGAACAGGGCTCGCATGGCTTCATCTCCGGGGAACAGCTGACCCCCAGAGCGTAGCGAACCCCCGGCGGCCCCGCCCATGCCGGATTCCGGCCGTCAAACCGGCAACATGGGGGTGTTTTCAGCAGCCCGGCCCCGGCGGGGCTCAGATCTGCCAGTCGATCCCCGGCTCCGGCATTTCGCCCCGCATCCGGAGCTTCGGCCGCTCGAGCACGACCGTCGTGTGGGGATCGATCGACCGCGTGAGCCACACATTGCTGCCGATCACGGAGTCGTGGCCGATGCGGGTCGCCCCGCCGAGCACCGTCGCATTGGCATAGATCACCACACGGTCCTCGATCGTCGGATGCCGCTTGGTGCCACGGACAAGGTGGCCGTCGGAGTCGGTCTGGAACGACAGTGCGCCGAGCGTCACACCCTGGTAGATCTTCACATGGCTGCCGATCTCGCAGGTCTCGCCGACCACCACGCCCGTGCCGTGGTCGATGAAGAAGTGATCGCCGATCGTGGCCCCCGGATGGATGTCGATCCCGGTCCGCGCGTGGGCCCATTCGGCCATCATCCGGGGGATCAGCGGCACCTCGAGCCGGTGGAGCACGTGCGCGAGCCGATGGATCGTCACCGCCTCGAGGCCGGGATAGCAGAAAATCACCTCGTCGAGCGTGCGAACGGCCGGGTCGCCGTCGTAGGCCGCCTGGACGTCGGTGGCGAGCACCCGCCGCAGATCGGGAATCCGTTCGAGAAACTCGACGGCCTTGGCCTGGCCCAGGGCCTCGAAATCGGCCTCCTCGGTGCACTGCCGGACGGCATCGGGCACCGCGGGCAGCTCGACGCCCTGTTCGGCGGCAGCCCGGCGGGCCGCGACGCTGTGGCGGAGGGCCCGGCCGATCTGCGTGGTGAGTTTGTCGTGGAGACCGTCGACGAGGTCACCCACGTGATACGTGACGTTGCCGAGGTGGAGATTCTCACGGCGACGGTAGCCCGGGTAGAGGATTTCCTTGAGATCCTCGCAGGCCGAGATGATCGCCTCGTAGTTGGGCAGCGGGCAGTGGCCGAGGTAGTGGATTGTCGGAACGTCCTGATACGTTTCGACGATCCGCCGCGTCAACTCGGGCAGCTGTTCCTTGATCCGTACGTCGGTGGCCATAGTCGTCGATGGTAAAGGCGTTGTCGGGACGCGGCAAACGGTGCTGCCGGTACGGTCGGCGGAATCGGACCCTGGAATTGAGGCTTCCGCGAAATCACCGGGCCAAACCCCAACCCGCCCATGCCCTGGGGAAACCTGGCAGGATATGCCGCCGGTCCGGCAGCCGGCTCATGACGCACACGCCGCTACACGTCGCCGGCCGCCGCGATGGCGTCGGGGAGCGAAAAAGCGTCGTCGTAGAGGGCGCGGCCGACGATGCAGCCGGTGCAGCCGATGGCGGCGACGCGTCGGATGTCGTCGAGCGTGGCGACCCCACCGGAGGCGATCACGGGCGTTCGCGAGGCGGCGAGCATCTCCTCGAGCGCCGGGATGTTGGGGCCGGCGAGCGTGCCGTCGGTGGCGATGTCGGTGTAGACGACGGCGGCCAGCGGGAGATCCGCGTGCCGCCGGGCCACATCGACCGCCAGGAGCGTGCTGGTGTCGAGCCAGCCGCGGACGGCCACCTTTCCGTCGCGGGCATCGAGGCCGAGCACGACCCGCCCCGGAAACTCCCGGGCCATGCGGACCAGAAGATGGGGCTGCTCGATCGCGACGCTGCCCACGATCACCCGCTGGAGACCCGCGGCAAGATAGGCCGCCGCGGTCTCGAACGTGCGCACGCCGCCACCCACCTGGCAGGGCATGCCGGCCGCCTGTGCCATCCGGCCGACGAGATCGGCCTGCACCGGCTCGCCGGCCTTCGCTCCATCGAGATCGACGATGTGAAGCCGCCTGGCTCCGCCGGCGCGAAAGCGTCGCACCATCGCCACGGGGTCGTCGCCAAACACCGTCTCTCGGGCGTAGTCGCCCTGGAGCAGGCGGACGCAGTTGCCTCCTCGAAGATCGATCGCCGGCCAGAGTTGCATCGCGGGGCTCCGGAGGAAGACGTGTCTAGTCGCGGCCGATGAAACGCGCGAGCAGTTCGAGCCCGGCCCGCTGACTCTTCTCGGGATGAAACTGCGTGGCGAACAACCGCCCGCATGACACGGCCGAGCAGAACTCGCCGCCGTAGTCGGTGACGGCCGCCACCAGCGAATCGTCCTTCGGGCGGGCGTGGTAGGAATGGACGAAGTAGTACCAGTTTTCCGGATCCGCCGGCCGGTCGCCGCGCCAGGCGACCGTATTCCAGCCCATGTGAGGCACCTTCATGCCCGCGGCCACGTCGAACCGGACGACCTCGCCGGGAAGCACCCCGAGCCCCTCTTGCCGGCCGCCTTCCAGTCCGGTCTCGAAAAGCAGTTGCAGGCCCATGCAGATGCCGAAGAAGGGCTTGTCGGCCCGGACGTGGGCCACCAGCGGCTCGACGAGTCCGCGGGCCTGCAACGCCCCCATCGCATCGCGGAACGAGCCCACCCCCGGCAGCACGATCCGGCCGGCCTTCGACACGACCTCCGGATCATCGGTGATTCGCGCCTCGGCACCGAGCCGTTCAAACGCCTTCTGCACGCTCCGCAGATTGCCGCTGCCGTAATCGACGATGGTGACCATGGGGAGCATTGTAAGTGCGATTTGGGCCTGCGTGTATCGCAGGAGCGGAAAGGGTGGGAGGCCTCATCGCCCGGACTTGCGCCCGGGGGAGGGCCGGCGAGAGGGCCTGAGCCACCCCGACCCACGGACAGGGGGGCGAACGCCGGACAGCCTTCTCACCGGCCGGCGGTCTGGGTCGCGGCGGCGCGATCGGGATACACGACCAGCTCGACGCGGCGGTTCCGCGCGCGACCGACCGACGTGGCGTTGGAGACGAGCGGGTGATTGGCCCCGTGCGCCACGAGGAACAGCTGATTTTCGTGCATCGACGTGCGGGTGGTGAGGAAGTCGAAGACGGCAGCCGACCGGGCGGCGGTCAACTGGTGCGGCGACGTCCACGAGGCGTTCTGCAAGGGCTCGGTGTCGACATGCCCCTCGATTCCGATGAAGTGCCCCTCGTAGACACGCTCGAGTTCGTTCGACACCTGCGTGAGCACGGCAGCCCCCTCGGGCAGCAGGTTTGCGGTGCCGTCGTCGAAGAGCCGGTCGGCCGGGATGTCGATCCGCACCACGGCGCCGTCGAAGCGGGGCTGGAGGTCGGGCAGCTTGAGTTGGGTCATGGCCGACTGCATGACGACGGGGGTCGTCGAAACGCCTCCGTCGCCCCCCGTGCGGGGCGGCTTGTCGGCGCCCGGCGGCATTCCCGCCACCCGCGCCTGCGCGAGCTGCGTGGAGGTGCTCGCGAGCTGGTCGCGGAGCGCCGCGATCTCGTCCTGCATCACCTGGGATTCCTGCCGGGTGCGGACGAGCGCCGCCTCGAGCTGCGGTCCGTCAACGTCCGCGTAGGATGGCGGCGGGGTGATGGACGATGTCTGCGGGAGCGTATGGGCCGGCGCCGCCACGCCCGGTGGTGGCTCGAGGCTCGGCGGGGCCAGCGTGTCCTGTTTTTTGAACGGGTTGCTCACGCAGCCGCCTGCGATGCACACCGCTGCCGTGATCGAGACATTGAACCCGCGAGCGGCTCGACGGCGAGTGTGCAGCGGCATGAGGACTCTCCGGACCGACGGTTGGACGGGCCGGATGGTAGGGAAGGTGCGGCGGGTGGGGCAAGGCCGCCAATCGGCGGCAAATCGCCCGCTCAGCGGACCGGAATGGACCGGATCCGATGCCAGCCCCAGAGGGTGACGGCCGTCAAGGCGATCACCGCCCCCACCACGATCGCCAACTCCTGCGGCCGTTCGAAGAAGACGTTGGTTCTTTCCCAGAACGGTCGCCACCAGACGACGACGGCGACGGCTCCGAGGCAGAGGCTCGGGCCGAAGGGGAGTTCCGATTCACTCCGCGTGACGACCTGTATCACGCCGTGCGCGAGCCCGATGAACACGGCGAGGAAACAGATCAGCACGCAGGGCTGCCAGCCGAGCCAGGCACCGATCATGGCCATCAGCGTGACGTCGCCGAGCCCCATCGCCTCCCGGCCGAGGGCACGCGAGGCGCCGGCCCGCGTCAGCCAGATGATGCCGGCCGCCACGGCCAAACCCACGAGCGACGAGATCAGCCCACGCCAATGGAGGCCTCCGGCCAACCAGGCGTTTGCGATGATCCCGGCACCGACGACCGCCACGAGATTCCTCGGCTCGATCACCGCACGCCGCCACCACGGCATTCCGCCGGTCGCGAGCACCGACCGTTCCGTTCCCACCAGCCACCACGTCGCGAAAATCACGGCGGCCCACACGAGCCCGGGGAGGGCGGGAGCCGGGCCGAGCCCGGCAGGCCAGGCGTCACGCAGGCAGCCGAATGCCCCGAGCACGTCGGGCTCGAGAAGCGGCGGGGCGAATGACCGCGGCACGGCACGGGCGATCGGCAGCAGCACGTCGGGCCAGAGGGCGGCCGCCGTCATGCCCGCGAGCACTCCCGGAACGGTGATCGCGTCGGGGATGACACGATGCCGCAGATCGATCCAGCTTGCCGCCGCCAGCAGCAGCAGCAGGATCAGATGCCCCGCACACCGGACGACCAGCGAAAGCCCGTCATCGGCAGAGGGCGGGCCGCTGCCCGCGGGCAGCTGCGATCCGAGCCGGACCTCCCACCACCACAGTGCGAGGGTGACGGCAGCCACCGCCCCGACCACGGCGCGGTCGAGGAACCGACCGCGCGGCGGAGACTCGACCAGATGGCCGACGGTCACGGCCAGCAGCCGTCCGGCCACGAGCCCGGCACAGGCGACGAGCAGGGCGGTGGCGAGGAGCCGGGCCGCCGGCAGACCATCCGCGGCCCAGAGCGTGGCGACGTGCATCTGACTCATGCGGACGACTCCGACGCGGATTCTCCGCCTCGCGCCGCGACGTCCCGGCTCACGAGCCAGGAGACGATCGCATCGGCGAGGCGTTCCGGCGGCTCGACGGTCGTGTCAAACACCGCATCGGCGCACTCCCGATAGAGCGGCTCCCGATCGAGGAGCGCCGTGGCCACCTCGGCGAGCGGATCGGCTCCCGAGAGCGCGGGCCGTCGAGCGGCGGTCGTCGGATCGGCGGCCAGCCGCGCCCGCACCGCCTCGGCAGTCGCCGTCAGCCAGACGACCGGCCGGCCACGCTGCCGGAGAAGCTGGCGGTTCGCCGGCCGCAGCACGACCCCGCCCCCCGTCGCCAGCACACACGGCTCCCCGTCGAGCAGATCGGCCAGCAGCGACGCCTCCAGATCCCGGAACGCCGGCTCGCCACGACTCCCCACGAGGTCCGCGACGGAGAGGCCGACGCGCTCCTCGAGGACCGCGTCGGCGTCCCTCCACGGGATGCCGAGCCGCCGCCCGAGCAACGCCGCGACGGATGACTTCCCGCAGCCTCGGTATCCGATCAGCGTGATTCTCGACATGGAACGAGCGTGCCTCGGATCGGTGAGCGTCAAGTCGGCTGCTTCGCCGAGGCCGTGGCCCGCTTCAGGGCCTCCCGGATCAAATCATGCGGCGGCTCGGTGCCGTGCCAGATTCGAAACTGGATCGCCGCCTGACGGACGAACATGTCCACGCCCGTGACGACCCGGCACCCGACGCTCCGGGCTTCCTTGATCAACAGCGTGTTCTCGGGATTGTAGACGGTGTCGAAGACGACCATGTAGGGCCGCAGATGCTCCTTCTCGTAGGGGCTCACATCGACGTCGGGATGCATGCCCACCGGCGTGGCGTTGACCACGCAGTCGTACGGCATGCGATGACGGGCCGACCACTCGACCACCTTGCAACCGACCTCGGTGGCGATTTTTCGGGCCCGCTCGACCGTGCGGGAGGCGATCGTCACCTCGATGCCCCGCTGCTTCAGCCCGAATGCCACGGCGCGGGCGGCACCGCCGGCCCCCAGCACGATGGCCTTGTTGACACCGAGGCCGTCTTCTCCGGATGGCTGTTCGTCGGATTCGAGCTGCGCCATCAGGCTCTCGATGGCGGCCGTCGCGTCCGTGTTGGAGGCGGTGACGCCGTCGGCGGTGAAACTGAGCGTGTTGGCGGCGCCGATCGCCCGCGCGAGGTCGTCCACGTGGACGGCGTGGCGGAGCACCGCCTCCTTGTGGGGCAGCGTCACGCTCAAACCCGCCAGCGGCCAGCGGCCGGCGGTCTCGAGGAACTCGTCGATCTGTTCCGCGGGCACTCGGAACGGGAGGTAGACCGCGTCGCTGCCGGCGGCGGCGATCGCCGCGTTGTGGACGACGGGGCTCAAGCTGTGCGCGACGGGATCGGCGACCACCCCGTAGATGCTCGTGGTGGGCTTGATCGAGTCGTAGCGGTAGATCTCCCGCATCTGCCGCCAGCCGATTTGGCCGGGAGCCAGGGCCCGTTCTTCGTTGAAGGTGGCGAACGTGAAGGGAGCGCCGGCCCTGCCGCAGAGCACGCGGGTCGGCACCCCGATATCGCCCATGCACACGCCCACGGTGGGCACCTTGCTCGACTGCACCATTTCCAGCATCCGCAGGTTGTCGCTGGGATGATTCGCCATGGTCGCGATCTTGATGACGTCGGGGTCCATCGCGGCGAGACGCTCGTGGATCTCCGGGAGATCCGCCGGAGTCTTCTGGAAGTCGTGATGGCTCACGATCCGCTTGGTGGTCCCGTACCGTCGCACGATCGGCGCCACGTCGTCCTCGAGATCGACGTAGTCGGCGCCCTCGACGATCGCCGTCCGCAGCAGCCGCAGGCGGGCATCCTCCGAATGCTCCCAGCGGCCGCCGTCGGCCTTCCGGCGGCAGGTGACGACGACAGGGCAGGGGCGGTCCTTGAGCAACCGCTTCACCTGCACCTCGCCGTTGATGTAATCGAGCCGCAGTTCGACGAGCTGGATGCCGTTGTCGGAGAGGTGCTTGTGTTCGGCCATCATGTGGCGGTGACGCCCGCGGCCGATGCTCACGCAGATCATAAGTGTCTCCTTGCTGGCCGGCGGCGCGGCCCGGGCTTCACGTTCGACGAAACTGGCGATCGAGGTCCTGCCGCGACAACGTGAGCGACGTCGGACGACCGTGCGGACAATGGTGCGATTCGCGGACGATCCGCCGCTCGCGGACGAGCGCGTCCACCTCGGCCTGCGAGAGCCTGTTGCCCGCCTTGATCGCCGCCCGGCACGCCAGCCCGTGCAGGACCTCGTCCACGAGCATGCCCGTGCCACCTCCGGACGCCGACGTGGCGGCCAACCGGTCGAGCACTTCGCGGACGAGCTCCGCGGCGGGGGCATCGCCCGCGAGTGCCGGCTTGGACGTGACGATCACCGTCGATCCTCCGAATGGCTCGACCCGCATGCCCGCCCGCTCCAGCGTGCCCGCATGTTGCCCGACGATTTCCAGGGCCGCAGGATCGAGATCGAGCCGCTCCGGCACCAAAAGCGGCTGCACCTCCAGGCCGCCGGACTCGACCGACGCCTTGAACTTCTCGTAGAGCAGCCGTTCGTGGAGCGCGTGCTGATCGATCACCTCGATGCCGTCAACGCTCTCCACGACGATATACCGGTCGTGCATCTGCACGGCCCGTTCGTCCACCACGGTGTCCTGACGCGCTTCGTCGCGCTCCCAGGCAGCCGGCCGGGCCGCATCGGCCGGCCGCGGCGGCGGCGATTCCCAGGTCGTCGCCCGTGGCGCAAAGGGGGCGAAGTCAGGCAGGCGGATCTGCACCGGGGCGGCCTCGATCGGCGGTGGCACGACCGGCGGTGGCACGACCCGCGGTGGCTCCAGCCGCGTGGTGACGTTGCCGGCGAGAAACCTCGACCGCAGCGAGGCGAGTACGAGCCGGTAGAGCCGCGAGGGCTCGCGGAACCGCACCTCCATCTTGGCGGGATGGACGTTGACATCGACCGCGTCGGGAGGCAGGTCGAACGACAGAAACACGATCGGCTGCCGACCCGAGAGCAGCAGGCCCCGGTAGGCCTCCTGCACGGCGTGCAGAATCGATCGATCCCGAAACGGGCGACCGCCGACGAAGAGATGCTGGAGCCGCGTGCTGGCCATGTCGTCCTCCGGCCGGCCGACGAAGCCGTGCACCGACACCTCGCCGTCGTCGGCCTCCACCTCGATCAGCCGGTCGGCGAGCGCCGACCCGAACAGGTCGGCGATCCGCGTCCGCCAGGAATCGGTGGCCGGGAGATCGTGGACGCGGCGGCTCTTCTCGGTCGAGGATGAGCCGTGCGACAGCGAGAAGGCCACGCCGGGGTGGGCCAGCGCCGTCCGCACGAAGGTGTCGGAGACATGCGACCATTCGGTCTGGGCGGCGCGGAGAAAGGACCGCCGTGCCGGCACGTTGCCGAAGAGCTGATGAACCTCGACGGTCGTGCCCACCGCGCAGCCATCGGGCATCACCTCGCCGACCCTGCCGCCATCGACCGTGATCGTGGCCCCCGTGCCGTCGGGCGTGCGCGAGCGGATCACGAGCCGCGCCACCTCGCCGATGCTCGCCAGAGCCTCGCCCCGAAAGCCGAGCGTGCCGATCCGCTCGAGATCCTCGGCCACGCGGAGCTTGCTGGTGGCGTGGGCGGTCACGGCCAGGGGCAGATCACCGGCCTCGATTCCGCCGCCGTCATCGACCACCCGCACCAGCCCGATCCCGCCCTGCTCGACGGCGACGTCGATCCGCGCCGGCGACGCGTCGAGCGCGTTTTCGAGAAGCTCCTTGACCACGCTCGCCGGTCGCTCGACC
>SXHR01000228.1:0-10846 GCA_005773625.1 Planctomycetaceae bacterium
CCTGCCGGTCGAGGACCTCGAACAGCAGGCCGAAGCGGGTTTCGAGCTCGTCGCGCCACTGTGTGACCATCGACGGCGGGCAGACCACGACGATGTCTTTCACGCGACGCCGCAGGAGCAGCTCGCTGGCGATGAGCCCGGCCTCGATCGTCTTGCCGAGGCCCACGTCGTCGGCGATGAAGAGGTTGACGCGGGGAAGCAGGAGCGCCTTGCGGAGCGGCTCGAGCTGATAGGCGTCGAGCCGGATACCGGCCCGGAAGGGCGACTGGAAGAGCCGCGGGTCGGTGGCGGTGACGCAGTGCCAGCGGAGGGTGCGGACGAAGGCGCTGAAGAGCCGCGGGTCGTCAAAGCCCTTCGCGCCGATTTGCTTCCAGATCTGACGCCCGGGGATCTCGGTGTCGAGTTCGAGGTCCCAGATCACCTCCAGGGCGTCGCCCTGGGCGTCGTCGTCGATGCAGGCAAGAGCCACCTTCGCCCCGTGGGGCGACGGCTCGACACTCTCGACGAGCCAGGTGCGGGTGCGGCAGCGGACGACCTGCCCGGGGGAGGGGAGGGCCTGCAGGGGAAGGGGCGAGGGGGGCGAAATCGCCATGACTACGACACTTTGGTGGGGGACGACTCGCGCGCAAGCAAGAGGGGTCTTCGGCGAGGGATGTCATACCCCACCCACGGGCATCCGACCACGGGGCTGAGCCGGCGGGGGCGAACCGAACGCGGTCCGCGGCCCTCAGCTCATCGGGGCCGGACGGGCTGCGGACGCCGCACCGGGCCATCCTGCTCCACTGCCGCCACCTCGGGCAGTTGCCGGAGTCGCTCGGCGGCCTGGGGAGTGAGGACCGCCGAGACGCCGTGGATGATGCCGAGAACGGCCTTCACTTCGCCATCGACCGTCGCCACGCGGTCGCGGGCGAGTTTCTCGAGCGTCTTGCCATCGGCGGTCACGCCGTCCTTGAAGAGGTCTTTGCGAAACATCACGATGTAGACGCCGCGGGCCTGCGGCTCCTCGGGAGCCTTGTGCAGCAGCCTGCCGCCGGCGGCCTTGGCCTTCTTGCGGACGGCATCCAGGTCGTCCACAAACTCCACCGGCCCCGCGTCGGGATCCCGCCAGTTCCACGTCGCGCCGGAGACGAAGGTGCGGACCTTGCGGTCGGCCGGCGGCACGACCGGCGCCGTCGCCTCGAGGCGGGTGATCACCTGCGCGGCGAGGCCACCGCGGTTGTGGAGCTCGGTCAACACCCAGATCTCGTCGTCAACCTCGTGCACCTCCGCGATCTTCAAGTCCCACCCGCCACTGGGCACGGTCACGGCGACACGGACCGGGGCCGGGGCTGGGGCCGGGGCATCGTCGGCCGCGCGGGCCGCGCACGCCGCCAGCAAGACCAACAGAGCGATCGCAGGGCCGGGTCGAATCATGATCATCCCCTCCGTACTTCAGCTGGTGCCATACGAGGACCAGAGTCTACCGCCGGCGGGTGCCGCCATCGACCGCAGGTGAATCCCGTGGGCCGCGCCTGCAAGGCAGTGACCTGTTCCCCCTCGACGCGGAGCCCCCGGCCCTTACCGGCCTGTTGGCCGCTCCGGGCCGTCGGGTCGGATAATCGACCGGCGAGGCGGTGTGGCCCGCGGTGAGTGGGCCGGCCGCGGATCATAGATGCCCCCCAATCCCCGCGAGTCAGAGGTGCACGATGCGAGTCGGGTATCCCGAGAGTGTTCCAGGCCGGTGTCTCGCGGCGCTGGCGATCGTGCTCGGCGCTTGCACGGCGGCCGTCGTCTGCCGCCAGCCGCACCCGCGCACCGCGGAGGCCGCGCCACCGGCCGGGGCCGAGCCCGACACCCTGACGCGACGTCATGCCGAACTGCACGTCCGCTACGCCGAAGCCCGACTCACCGCGGCGATCGTCGATCTGGAAAAGGCACTCGATCTGGTCCGCGTGAAGCCGGGCCAGGTGGCCGAGAGCGAACTCCGCGGACTCCGTGGCCGGGTGGAGGTGTTGCGGGAGCATGTCGAGGCGACACGCCGGCAGCCCCACGGCAACTCGTTCGACTTCGCGTTGGCCGTCGCCCGGAAGGCTGCCGATCAGGCCGAGCGTGACCTGGCGCGGGCACGTTCCGCCAACTCGCTCCGCCCCGACGCCGTCTCCGGGGGGACGATCAAGCAGCTCGAGGCGCGGAGCGATGTCGCCCGCACCCGCTTGGCGATCTGGGAAGATCCCGCATTCCTGCAGTCGCCGCTCCATGTCATGCAGATGCAGATCGATCAGCTTTCCGATCAGGTGCACGACCTCGTTCAACGCCTGGACAGGGCGCCCGCGATCGATCTCCGCTGACCGCAGGATAGGGCGGCCAATGGCACTTCGGTAAGCGGCGGCCGAGCGGGGCGGATCACGAGGAGCTACCGCGGGAGTTGGTCGGGCCGTAAGTGGCCCGATCGTGAAGGCGCCGTGGAGCTTCCTATCCACGCTCAAGGCCGGATTTTTCTCCTCGGGACGGGCCTCCACAAATCGACGAAGAACGAATGCGAGGCGCTCGAGGCCCACGTCGAGCCCGCGATGAAGCACGGCCAGCTCGTGCTGATCCACACGCCCCATCTCGCCGACAAGGCCCACGGTACGAAGACGGTGCTCGAGGTGCTCGCCGGAAATGAAGGTCGATCCCGAGCGGATCTGGATACGGTTCACCCGTGACCGTCAGGCTGTCTCCATCGCTCACGCGATCGGGCCGGCTCGGCTGGTCGAAGTCGGGCGAGATGACGATCTTCGTGACGCAGCTCCAGTTTCTCACCGAGTCGCTGGAGACGCCCCCCGACAAGTACCACGGCCTGGTCGATGCCGACCTCCGCCAGCGGATGCGATACCTCGACCTGATCCATGGCGAGGGCGTCCGCGTACGGTTCGTGGCCCGCAGCAAAATCGTGGAGGCTGTCCGCCGCGTGCTCGCCACCCGGGACTATCTCGAGGTGGAGGGGCCCACGCTCCAGGAGACGGCCGGTGGCGCCGCGGCGAGCATCCGCGACATGATCCTGTGCCCGATCCACCGCCCGCGGGCCGACGGGTAAGACGGATCGCACCCGGGCCGTCGGCAAAGCCCGCTCATCGCTCCGGCAGCCTGCTGCAGGCGAACATTTCCTCGAGATACCCGGCGCGACACCACGCGGGCATTCGCGCCAGGCGGCGATACCCGGCCGCATGCCGCAGGAGGCTGGGGAGAAATCCGCCTGTGAGCGGCGTGCCCTCCGGCACCCGCGTCTCCTGATTGATCGAGAGGAAATGCCCGGCTGACCGCGGAATCCGCTCGAGGTAGCGGCGGACGGTGTCGAGATCGAGTTCCGGTAGCGAGTCCTGGTTAAAGAGGAGGTCGACCTCGACCAGCGGTCCGTCGAGGAACTCGAAGTCGGGCATGATCCTCACCGCCGGCAACTCCGCGGAGGAGTCCTCGCCGAACAAGACGAACCGGTGCGCCGGTAGTGCCTGCGAGAGAAAGAAGGCCTGCATGGCGTTGAGTTCGGGAAGATCGATGAGTGTGATGTGCCTCGCGCCGAGCCGGGCCAGAAGGGTGGGCACGAGGCCGATCCCCGGGCCGATCTCCCCGATCCGGCAATCAGCCAGCCCCTTGCCCGTCCGCTCTTCGAGCCACTCCTGGATGCGGCATGCCGCATACACCGCGCATGCGGATCGCACGTGCACCACGCGGTCGCCGACCGCCATGCCGAACAGCCCGGCGCAGACGTGGGGAACGCCGAGCGGAAGGCCGGTCGCGGCTTCGATGCGGTCCACAAGCTCGTCGGCGGAGGGCGGGGCAACGGGGATCGTCGGCTGGCCTTCGGGGCAGTCCATGCCGAGAAGGCCCAGTGATTCCGCCAGGCCACAGACACTGTCCATGATCCAGACCAGCCGGCGGCGCTCGGCCGCTGGATCGGCCATGGTGGCATCGTAGGTCGCCTTGCCCTGGAAGAAGCCGTGGCCCGCATGCCGCCGGGGAAGTTCGCCCAGGTAGTCGGCGAGGGGTTCGGGATGCCCGGCTTCGAGCAGCGCGACGAGTTCCCCCATATGCCCGCTGCGAATCCGCTGCCAGGGACCGCTGCGGACCACGCCTCGGTCGCGTTCTGCGGCGCTTGCCCGCCGGTAGGCCGCCACGATGCGCTCGAGCATCGCGGTGTCGGGCTGGCTCGGGCCGCCGGTCAGGCCGGCGCGGAGCGGGAGGTCGCGGAGCCACGGCCGCCGCTGCTCGATAAGGTCCACGTGCTTCATGCCGAAGGATAGCCCGGTCAATGGCACTTCGGCAACGGTCTTCCGGCTGATGAACGACTCGTGAGCCTCGCCTCGGGAGAAGCGGCCCGGGCGTACGGAGCGGGTTTCTCAAAACGCCCCGCACCCGCTTTGTTGGAGTTTAGGTGCGTAAGGATCTTCCAGATCGGCCCCGGCTCCGTGATGAAGGCGATCAGCCGGATGTCGCCACCACACACCGGCGATTTACAGAAACAATGTTGCACTAACCTCCGGGCGTCGGCTGTCAGCGGCCCAGGTGGGGCAAAAAGCCCCACCCCATGAGAGGAGCCTGGAGCGAATTGCCCCACTCCGCCTGCACGAATGGGGCGAATCGCTCCAGGCACCCATCTGCGTCTCTGGGATCGCTTGCCGCGATCCATGAGGTTTTCTCGGGTCTCTCAAGGCTTCACGGCGGCCGGGCTCACTTCTGAACCGGCCGCACTCCGGTGTGGCACGTGGTTTGCATTAAATCGCTGGCTTGCAGAAGGTCGTTTTGGCCGTCCGCAGTCCGTCCTGCCGCCCTACCGCCCCGCCGTCGAGGAGAGGTCGTTCATGTCGATGTGTCGCCGCTGTACGCCATGCTTCTGGGCGCTGTGCATGCTCGCCATCGCCGTCTGGTTCGCCATCACGCCGGCGAGCCGCGCGGCGATCCTGTTTTCCGAAGACTTCGCCTACCCCAACGGCCCCCTGGCCGGACGCGATGGCGGCACGGGCTGGGCTCCATCGAGCGCCTGGGCCTACACGTCCGGCACCAGCGAAAACACGGTCACGAATCCGTTGCCGGGCACCAGCGGGAAGGCGGTCCAAATCGCCGCCAACGCCGCCGAGGTGTCACGGTCCCTGAGCACCACGTATGTGACCGGAGGCACGAGCACCTACTACATCTCCTTCGGCTTCAACGCCAACCCGTTCCAGGGGTTCAACGCCGGCATGTATGCCGGTGTGGGCGTGACCCTGCCCGGGAGTGCGAGCAGCAATCTGTTGATGGGCATGCCCGGCAGCAGTGGCGCGTTTGGCTACGACTGGACGCAGCGCGGCGATCCCTCCGCCGCCGGATCCAACGGCACGACCTATCTCGCGCTCTACCAGATCGGTCCGGGAACGGGAGCCAACACGGCGGTCACGATGTACGCCACCACGAATCTGCTGATGAGCGGAACGGCGTTGGCGGCGACGACTCCGTGGACGACGGTGATCGAAGACAGCGGCTTCAGCTTCAACGCCGTCACCATCGCCGGCGGATACTCCACGGGCTCGATCAGCATCGCCGGCCTCGCGATGGCCGACAACCCGACCGACGCCGTAAGCTTCACCCAGATCTCGGTGCCCGAGCCCGCGTCGTTGCTCGGAGCTGTCGTGGCCCTCGCCATCGGGGTGTCGGTCCTCCGATGGTTGTGATGCTCGTGAGCAGCACCGGCCGCAACCGCAGGCAGCCTGCCTCGCGGAGCGCAGCCCGGAGCGGACGGGTGCCGTGATCCGCTCTCGAAGACATGTTTGGTGTCATGTCGACGATCGCGGAGCCAACGAGCAAGGGAAGGAGGCAACTGGTTGTCGACCTTCCGCGGTGGCGGCACGAGATCGGCGAGCCGGTCGAGGAACTCAAACGGCGAGGGCTCGACCACGCCGTTGGCCCCCGGCCGCGTGGACTTCTGCTCGCGTCCCCGCCCGACCCATTTGGCCGCCTTGTGCCGCGGGAGCACGTAGCGCCGAAGCTGCGCAGGAAGGAGACGACGCCGCGCCGCGTACCGGCGCGGGGCCGGCATGAGGCCGGAGGCGGTGAGGGCCAATCGCCGCTGACCGGGTGGGGAAAATTTCCCCGGCCATTGGCGGGAAATGGATCGAGCGGCATGCAGCGGCGACGCTAGCCTGAGAGGGTGTGGAAGAGGTCCGCCCGAGCAGGATGCAGCGAGCAATCACCGGGGAAACCTTCGGCGTTTCCACCGGTCGATCAAGTGGGAGAGGGTCGTGGACGATTGTGTGAAGGGCCTGCCGAGAGCGGCGGCGAAGAGCAGTAAGTCCTCGAACGTGAGACACCAGCGATGAGCACGGGGGTGTGGAAACGGTGGGCCGCGAAGAGTCGCGGCATCGAGGATCGTGTTGCTGTCACGCCCTCCTTTCGGCCGCGTCTTGGTTTCACGCTGGTCGAACTGCTCGTCGTGATCGCGATCATCGCCACGCTGATCGGCCTGCTCCTGCCCGCCGTGCAGAGCGCCCGCGAGGCGGCCCGCCGGACGCAGTGCCTCAACAACACCCGGCAGCTGGTGCTCGCCGTCCTCACCTACGAATCGGGCCGGAAGTCCTTCCCCCCGAGCATGATCCACAAGCCCGGCACCGCGTTCGTGAGCAACAACGGCTCGTGGGGCGTGCACGGCCGCATTCTGCCGTTCATCGAGGAGGCTGCCACGGCGGTGCGGGTCAACCTCGAGCAGGCCTGGGACGACGGCTTCACCACCGGCGTGCCCGATCCGGCCAAGAACTGGGCGGCCGCCCGCAACGCCCGGATCACGATCTTCGCCTGCCCCACGGAGATCAACGCCTTCGCCCGCACCAAGAGCGGCGTGCCCTACGTGTATCCCCACAACTACGGCTTCAACTTCGGCACCTGGTTCATCTACGACCCTGTGTCGGGCGCAGGGGGCGACGGTGCGTTCCACCCCAACTCGAGCTTCAAGGCGGGCCGCTTCACCGACGGCCTGAGCAAGACCCTCTGCGTGGCGGAGGTGAAGGCCTTCACCCCCTACGTCCGCAACACGTCGGACCCCGGCGGCACCTGTCCGGCCGAGACCCCGCCGGCGGCGGCGGCCATCTCCGGACTGGCGGCGGGAGGCGACGCCAAACTGGGAGCCGCCACCAACGACCGCACCGGCCACACGGAGTGGCCCGATGGCCGCGTGCACCACTCCGGTTTCACCACCACCTTCACGCCCAACACGCGGGTGCCCCACTCGACCGGCGGCATCGACTACGACATCGACTACAACTCCCGGCAGGAGGGATCGAGCGCGACGGCCAAGACATTCGCGACCATCACCGCCCGCAGCCACCACTCCGGCCTGGTCACCACCGCGATGATGGACGGCTCGTCGAGGGCCGTGGACAACGACATCGATCCGCTCGTCTGGCGTGCCCTGGGAACCCGCGAGGGGGGTGAAAGCGCGACGGCCCCCTGACATGGTGCCGGCCGAAACGCCAGGGGAGGTCGTGGTCAGTCCCGCTTCTTCGCCTCTTTGTCGAGGTACAGGAGCGACCCCTTGCTCTCGCCGATCATCGCGAGCTTGTCGACCATCAGCCGGGCGGCGCCCTCTTCTTCGACCTGCTCGCCGACGAACCAGGCGAGGAAGTTCTTGGTCGCGTAGTCCTTGTCGGCTTCCGCCACGGCGTAGAGTTCGTGGATGGAGCGGGTGATGGCCTGCTCGTGCTCGAGCACCTTGTTGAACACCTCCACGATGCTGCCGTAGTCGGCCCGCGGTTTGGTGATCGCCTCGAGGGTCACGCGGCCGTTCTGGGCGTTGATGTATTCGTAGAACTTCAGGGCATGTTCCAGCTCTTCGCGGTGCTGCACCCTCAGCCAGTGGGCGAAGCCGACCAGCGAGACCGACTCCGCGTAGGCGGCCATGCCCAGATAGGCGTAGCTCGAGGTGTATTCACGGTTGAGCTGGGCGTTGAGCAAATCCTGGATTTTCGAGCTGATCATGGCGTTGGTTGCCTCCCGGGGATGTTTCTGCAATGTAGTCGCCGGCCGGACGGGCGGGTAGTCCTTCCGCACCGTGGGCATGAACCGCGTCGCGGGTGGCCTGCCCGCCAACGTGAGGATTCAGGGCACGCAGGCCAGGAACAGGTAGGTGGCGAAGAGCACCAGGTGCACGGCTCCCTGCATCATCGAGGTGCGGCCGGCACCCAGCGTGATCGCGCTGATGAGCAGGGCCGTCGCGAGCAGGGCCACGTCCTTCGGTTCCAGGCCGAGCACGAGCGGCAGCCCGTAGGCGGTGGCATAGAGCACGACGACCGGCACCGTCAGGCCGATCGTCGCGAGGGCCGAGCCGATCGCCAGGTTCATGCTGCTCTGCAGGCGGTTGGCGTGCGCGGCCCGAATCGCGGCCCAGGTCTCGGGAAGCAGCACGACCATCGCGACCGCGATCCCGACCACGCCGCGGGGCAGGTGACAGGCCTCGACGAGCTTTTCCAGCGGATGCGACAGCACCTTCGCGAGGCCCACGACCGTCACCAGGGAGACGAGCAGCAGCACGAAGCTCCGCGTGGCCTCGCGGAGGGATGGCGGCGGCGCATGCTCGTCGGGGCGGGCGTCATGGTCGTGCGGCAGGAAGAAGTCGCGGTGCCGGATCGTCTGGACGAAGACGAAGATGCCCCAGAGCGTCGCCGAGACGACCGCGGCGAACAACGACTGCGAGCGGCTGTAGGTGCCGACTTCGGTCGTCGTCGTCAGGTTGGGGAGCACGAGCGCGACCACCGCCAGCACGATCAGCGCCGCGAGACCGCCTCCCGCGCCCTCGACGCGAAACGACTGCTCGCGGTGGGCGAGGCCGCCGATCAGCGTGCAAAGGCCGACGACGCCGGTGGTGATGATCATCACCGTCGCATACACGGCGTCGCGGGGCAGCGTCTCCATGCCTTCTCCGCCCGCGACGAGCAGGGAGAGCAGCAGGGCCGCCTCGATCACGGTCACGGCGAGCGCGAGCACGAGCGTGCCGAATGGCTCTCCGACGCGATGCGCGATCACCTCGGCGTGGTGCACCGCGGCGAGCACCGCGGCGATCAGGGCCACGCCACAGCCGGCGAGCAGCCAGGGCGGCTCACCGACGATCGCGGTGAGGGCGAGAATCAGGGCCGCGGCGAGTGGGGTGAGGTTCGTCCAGTGATGCAAGCGTTGTCCTCCTGTGACCCGCGAGGCCGGCGATCCGTGGGGTCGGAAGGTGTGGATGAGGGAGCCGGCCGACATGGTAGCCGGTCGCGATTGCCCATCGATCCCATGAACCGGGCAATCCCTCGGAACGTGGCGCCGCGCTGGCCGATCTCGCGCCGCCGCTCAGGTCAGGCGGCGGACGAGCCACCAGCCGATGGCGAGCTGGGCGATGACCGCGAGGAGCCCCGACTGCGGGCTGCCCGTCGCCAGCTGCAGCCCGCCGAATGCGAGGCTCGCGGCGAAGCCCGAGAGCTTCGTGCCCACCTGGAGCAGGCCGAACGACACGCCCGCATGGCCGGGCGGGGCGAGCACCGCGATGGCGGCACGCAGCAGGCTCTGGATGCCCCCGAGCACCAGGGCCAGCAGGACGGCGAGACCGTAGAGTTGCCGCGTCGAGTCCACGAACCAGGCGAGCACGAGCACGATGATCCAGCCTCCGAAGCAGAGCAGGGTGGCCGGCTTCCTGCCGACCCGCGTGGAGATCCAGCCGACGATGATCGCCCCCGGGAGGGCCACCGCCTGCACGAGGAGCACGAGTCGCACGAGCGCGGGACCGTCGAGATCGAACCGCTGCAGCGCGAGGCTCGAGAACTGCGCGATCGCCGTCTGCACGCCGCCGAGGGCGAGCATCGCCCCGCCGAGAACCGCGGCGAACGACCGCTCCGGCGACCCCGGTGACGCGCGGCACAGGCTCAGCGCGAACCCGCCGAGCTCACGGGTCGGCGAGGCGGCATGCCGGCCGCCGTCGCCGTCGCCGAAACGGGCGATTGCCGCCGGCAGCGAAAAGATGAGCCACCAGGCCGCCGTGATGGCGAACGCGACCCGCAGGCCGCCGGCGATGTCGAGGCCGAGACGGGCGTGGGCGGTGACAACGGCCGTGGCGATCATCAGCGCGATCGCGCCCCCCGCATAGCCGGCGGCGAAGCCGAGGGCGGAGAGGCGATCGGTTTCCCCGTCGCCGGCGACCCGCCGCAGCAGGCTGCCGGTGAACACCTGCGCGACGTCGAACCCGACACTGGCCGCGAGGATCGCGGCCACGACGGCGAACCGGGCCGGCGGCGGAGCGGCGGCCAACGCGACGAAGCCACCCGTGCCGACGCAGGTGGCGACGATGAGGGCCCGCTGGTGGCCGTCAACGCGATCCGCCCAGGCGGCGGCCCACGGCACCAACACGGCGGAGGCGAGCATCGCCGCCGCGAGCGTCCAGGCCCACAGGACCCCGGCCTCGATGCCCCAGCCGCCGGTCGCGAAGACGATTTTCTCGAAGTACGCCACGACGAGCGTGATCAGCACGGTCGAGAACGCGCTGGCGGCCCAATCGAGCAGAATCCAGGCGAGGCGGGCGAAACGACCGTGGCCCGTCGACGGAGGCTGTTGGCTGGTCATGTCGCAAAATCCAAATAGCAGAGAATAGGACGGTCGGCGGCATTTCCACAACCGCGTCACCGAAGGGCGGGGCGGGGTGGATCCCACGCGTGGCGGTGATTTTCGTGGTTCGCCAACGCGCGGATAGGCCCGTCGCCCGGCAGACTGTGGAACAAGTCTGCCTGAGCAAGCGCAGCCAGGATCGCGAAGCGCAGCAGGCATGCAGCGAGCGGATGCCACGATGGCATCCGCGAATGTCCGGCGATGGGAGGTGGGCACACCCGAGCTGCGGGAC
>SXHR01000229.1:0-2891 GCA_005773625.1 Planctomycetaceae bacterium
CGCGCTCGCCGACCGGATCGACCGTGACTTCAAGCAGCACTATGCGGGCCGGCAGATCGAGGCCTACGACCGGATGTACGTCGATGCCGTGAGACTGATGGGCAGCGGTGACCTCGCGGCCTTCGACATCTCGCGGGAGAACACGCAGACCCGTGAGCGGTACGGCCATTCACGGCTCGGGCAGGGCTGCCTGCTCGCCCGGCGGCTCGTCGAATCGGGCGTGCGGTGCGTGGAGGTTGAGATGGGGGGCTGGGACATGCATCGCGATCTCTGGGAAGAGCTGCCGGAAAAGGCGGGCGAACTCGACACCGCGGCGGCGGCCCTGATCGCGGACCTCGAGAACCGGGGACTGCTCGCCACCACGCTCGTGGTGCTGGCCACCGAATTCGGCCGCTCGCCGGAAGTCAACGGGAACGCCGGCCGCGACCACCATCCGGCGGTCTTCTCATGTGTGCTCGCCGGCGCCGGCGAGAAGCCGGGCGTGGTTCATGGCAGCTCCGACGCCCGCGGCCACTCTCCCGATCGTGATGCCGTCAGCGTCGGCGACTTCAACGCCACGATCGCCGCCGCCGCCGGGCTGCCCTGGGAGAAGGAGTTCGTCGCCCCCAACGGCCGCCCGTTCAAGATCGGCCATGACGGCAAGCCGATCGAGGCCGTGCTGGCCTGATCTGCCCTCCCACGACCGCTCGCCGCGAGACCGCCCCGGCATGCACGGCAGTCCCTGCGTCGCACCCGATCACTCGCTCCGCACGAGGGCGGGCAGCCAGCTGCAGAGATACCAGCCCCGGGGCGTGGTGAGTTCGGCGATCGCGGCAAGATCGACGCGACTGCCGGGCGCCGCGCCCCCGAGCACCTCGTCGAGCAGTCCCTTGGGCTTGGAATACTTCACGGCCCGCGCGGTCTCCGCGGTCAGCCCGGCGAGTTCCACGGCGCGGTCGATCGCCTCCTCGACGAAACCGATCCGGTCCACCAGCCCCGCGTCGAGGGCCTGTCGGGCGGTGAACACCTGCCCCGTCGCCACCTTGTCGATCGCGGCGTCGTCGAGCTTGGGTCGGCCCGCCTTCACGATCTCCTTGAAGCGACGATACATGTCGTCCACGAGTTCCTGGAGAAGTTTCCGCTCCTTTTCGGCGAGCTCGGGCGTACGGTCCTTCGTGGGGCTGAGCATCTCCTTCAGGGGTCCGCTGGCGATCGAGTCGTCGCGCACGTCGTATTTCCGCAGGGCCTGCGAGATGTCAAAGTGCGGGATGATCACGCCGATCGAGCCGGTGAGCGTGGCGGGCTCGGCGAAGATCACGTCGTCGGCCGCCCGGTTGGCCATCGCCACGTAGTAGCCGCCGCTCGCCGCGATGCCCCCCATGCTCACCACGACGGGCAGGCTCCGCTTCTCGGCGAGCGTGGCGAGGCGGTGATGGATTTCGTCGCTGCCGCTCACGGTGCCGCCGGGGGAGTCGACGCGGAGCACGATCGCCTTCACGGCCTCGTCCGCGGCGACCTGATCGAGCTGGGCCCGGACGAAGCCGTCCCCTCCGAGGATCGCCCCGGAAACGCTCACGATGGCCACCTTGCCCGGCGCCGTCTTGGAGAGCGAGTGATATTTCTCGACCACCGCCGCATCCCGCTGGAAATACTGCGAGAACGCCCCGGCGCTGCCGATCGCGGAGAGCACCGCCAGGCCGGCGACGATCCACGCCGCCCGCGTGCTCCAACGGCCCCATGGCCGCGCGTGTTCGAGGATCACCCGTGTCGGCGGCTGCCGTGATTCGATGTCCATGCCGCTGTGCTCCTGTTTCCCGGCTGCTCGTGTTCGATCCGTCCGGGATTGTACGGCGACATCGGTCGCGCGGCGCACGAAAAGTTGCCATCTTGCGCCGACTGCCGCTACCCTTGCGGATTCATGGCCGGAAACGGCCCGTCCGGCGGCTTGGCTGCCGGGTGATGATCCACGAGAAGGAGTCTTGGAACGTGTTCGTTTGCGTCAGTACGGAATGCCTGCCCGACATGCCCTTGGCCGACGCGATGGTGCGGCTGTCCGAACTCGAGTTCACGGCGGTGGAATTGGACGTGCACGAGAACGGCGGCCACCTCCAGCCGGCCATGGTGGCCGCAGATCCCGAGGCCGCGATCGCCGAGTGCAGCAACCTGCAGCGGCTGCGGCCGGTGGCCGTGTCGTTCGCCGCCGCCGACACCCCCGTGCTCTACGACCACTTCGACGCATGCTGCCGGCTGGCCAAGTCGCTCCAGGTGGTCACGATGGTGGTCGAGTCCTCGGAGCTCGGGACCCCGTTCAACGGCGAGATCGAGCGGCTTCGCAAGATGGTGGCGATCGCCTCGGGACTCGGCGTCGTGGTGGCGGTGAAGACCTCGGCCGGCAGGATGACGCAGGATGCCGAGACGACGGCGTCGCTCTGCCGCAATGTCCCCGGTCTTGGCGTCACGCTCGATCCGACCCACTTCATCTACGGCCACAAGAAGCCGGCCTCGTGGGAGTCGATCCTGAAATACGTCTGCCACGTGCATCTCCGCGACTCGAAGCCCGATGCCTTCCAGGTGCGGGTGGGCCAGGGCAATGTCGAATACGGCAAGATCGTCCAGCAGCTCGAGCGGGTCGGCTACAAGCGCGCCCTCAGCGCGCACATGCCGCCGATGGAGGGTGTCGACCAGGTGGCCGAGCTCCGCAAGATGCGGCTGCTCCTCGAAAGCCTCCTCTAGTTGTCCGTGGACAAAGTCAGCCATGACCACCCTCTCCGGCACGGGGGTTGCCGGAGGTGCTCGCGACGCCTTGTCAGGGTCGGGGCTGCCCATGCCCCGTCGCCGGACGCTCACTCCGCCCCTCCTGGGCTCCGTTCGCTCGATGCCGGCTGCGCTTCGGCATGCATGCCTTCGCTGGC
>SXHR01000230.1:0-10702 GCA_005773625.1 Planctomycetaceae bacterium
GGCCAGCCCGCCGCCCGGCAGCGGGTCGGCCGGCGCCGGCGCCAGCGCCGGGGGCAGGGCGAGATCGCCGCCCCACGCCCAGCGAAACTCTCCCGCAGGCGGCTGGATCCGTCCCCAGTCGCCGGCATGCCGACCCTCGGCGATCCGCACCCGCTCGATGATCGTGACCCGCTCGCCGGCCTCGAGGGGCACCTGGGTGACGTGCCGCAGATCGTTGAGCTGCGACCCGATCCGCGCCACGGTGGCGTCGGTGACGACGACTCCCGCCGCCGGATCGGCCTGCTCGTCGGACCGCACGTCGCGAGCAAGCACCCAGCTGAAGCTCCCCTTCACGGGCCGCACGGCACAGTAGCCGGATGCGTCGATCGACCAGACCTCGACCTCGGTGCCGGCGACGAGTCGCTCGGTTGGATAGAAGTCGTCTCCGGGACCGCAGCGGAGGTAGGTGTGGTTGGCGGCGACCGGCACGACGACGGGCAGCAGCGGCGACGAGGGAACCGTCTCGTCGGCCGGCGCGACGCCGCCGATCATGAGCGCCGTCACGAGCGATGTCATCAGCCGGGCGGCCACAAGGGCGCAGCGTCGTGCCGGAAGCGATCGCGTCGGTGTGAATATGAGCGTCATCGCCGCATCCATCCTTGGACACCGGCTCCACCAAAAAAAGCGCGTAGACGAGGCTTGGGCGTCCTCGTCTACGCGCTGCGTTCGGGCCGCCTGAGCCGCCCTGCCAGACCCCTTGTAGACCAGCCGGGGCGAAGGCTCAAGCCTCGAATTCGGGAGGCTCTTTTCGCCCGGAAAGATCCGCTTCCCGGCCCTGGAAAATCGCCTCATGCCGGGGATTTGCCGCCGTCGCGGCGGCCCGGGAAATCTGCGTCGACTCGAGAGCATGTCGCGGGGGGTGGGCCGCGGCGCCAGCATCCGCCTGCCAGCAACGGCCGGCCGGCGATCACCAACGCTCGACGGGACGGTCGAGCACCTCCCGCAGCAGGATCAACTGCCGGAGGGCGAGCGGGTTTTGCAGCAGGGTCTTCAGTTCGAGGGGGGACGCGGGGTGTTGAAGCACCGCCCTGCCTTCGGCGTCGGATCCGCCCGGGGCCGGTGGGGGTGCAAGATGGGGCAGCTGCCGGTCGAACACGTCGTGCACATGCCGGGCGACATCCGCGCCGCCGGCCCGCGTGCCGAGCTGCCGCTCGGCCACCGGCTTCTCACGCACCGCAGGCACCGCAGGAGCATCGCGGCGGCCCGCCGCCTCGCGCGGCCGCTGACGGGGCCGTGACGGCGCGGCGGTGGCAGGCCGCGGCAAGGGCGCGGGCCCGCCGGACCGCCGGAGAAACTCCTCGACCTGCAGCTCGAGTTCCGATCGCGCGGCATCGGCCGCGGCGGGCCCACCGGCGGCGACAGGCGGCGGTCGTACCGGCCGGGGCGGCTCAGGCTGCTTCGGTCCACCCGCTCCGGCCACCCTGCGGATCACGCCCACGACCTGCGACACGATCCAGAAGATGACAAACAACAGGGGCAGGAGCCCCTCGAGCCAGTCGATCCCGGCGGCGAACAGCGGCGTGATGACGGCGGACGGCATCGCTGGCTCCCTTGAGTGCTCCTTGAGTGCTACTGCGCCGTGGCGATCGACGGGGTCGCCGTGCCGCCGGCGATCGTCCGCCGCATGTCGGTGTCGGCCTGCAGGTTTCGCAGCTTGTAGTAGTCGAAGATGCCGAGTTGGCCGGAGGTCAGCGAGTCGGCCACGGCCTTGGGCACCTCCGCCTCGGCCTGCACGAGCCCGGCGCGGCTCTCCTCGATGCTCGCGATCATCTCCTGCTCCTTCGCCACGGCCATCGCCCGACGACCCTCGGCATTCGCGCGGGCCACGCGGGTGTCGGCCTCGGCCTGATCGGCCTGCAGGCGGGCGCCGATGTTGGCCCCCACGTCGATGTCGGCGATGTCGATCGACACGATCTCGAACGCGGTGTTGGAATCGAGGCGGCGGGCGAGCACGGTCTTCGAGATCACGTCGGGGTTTTCGAGCACGTCGCTGTGCCGCTCGGCCGAGCCGATCGCCGAGACGATGCCTTCGCCGACGCGGGCGATGATCGTCTCTTCGGTGGCGCCGCCGATGAGCTGGTAGAGGTTGGTCCGCACGGTGACCCGGGCCTTCACCTTGAGTTGGATGCCGTTCTTGGCGACGGCGTCGAGCGACTCACGGCCGCTGTTCTTGCCCGGGCAGTCGATCACCTTGGGATAGACGCTCGTCTGCACGGCCTCGCGGACGTTCCGACCGGCCAGATCGATGGCGGCGGCCCGTTTGAAGTCGAGTTCGGTGATCTTCGCCTTGTTGGCCGCGATCAATGCCTGCACCACCAGCGGCACGCGGCCGCCGGCGAGATAGTGCGACTCGAGCGCCTGCGACGTCAGCCCGGTGGAATCGCCGAGGCCGGCCTGCACCGCCATGATCTTGCTCCGCACGATCACCGCCGGATTGACCTTCTTGAAGCTCATCGCCACCAGATCGAAGAGTCCGATCCCGGCACCCGACGCGACCGACTGAACCCAGAGCCGGAGATACCGGGCGAGGACGACGAACACGACGAGCAGGGCGAACACGCCCGCCCCGAGGACGATCAAGGTCACAAGTGGCATCGTTCAGCTCCGGAACATGGGGCACGCGGCAGGCCGCCGGCGGACTCAAGACTGTTTCGGCGGGGCGGCGGAGTCAAGTTTCGCGGCGGGCGGCGTGTTTCCACCCCCTGCCCCCCGCCCGAGCGCGTCGAAGTCGAAGGCCTCGAGCGCCTCCTCCAGATGCCGCGGTACCGCCGGCGGCGCGGCAGTCGGCTCCGCATCGGGGGCTGCGGCAAGCGGGACGACGGCCGGCGGCACGACCCGGAGGCGGACGATGAGCGCCGTTCCCTGCAGGCCCACGGCCTCGATCGACTCCCCCTGCGTGATCGGCCCGCTCTCGCTCAGGGCGGTGCGTTCGACGCCGTCGATCTCGATCGTGCCCCACGGCAGCAGATCGCCGGTGGCGCGGCCGGTCCGGCCCACGAGGTCGCGGAGGATCGCCCGCCTATCGGCGTCGGGCACCACGTCGTCGGGCTGCGGCGGGGGGGGCAGCACCCGGCGACCGAGCGGCGTGTGGGGAAAGACGCGAAACGCCCCCGCCAGCGCCACGGGGGCCGCCACGCAGGTCGCCGCCAGCGTCACGGTGCCGACCCACGGCCCCTGCTCGACGAACGCGGTCGCGACACCGGCACCGAGCGCCACGACGCTCAGAAACCCGAGCACGCCCCCCGACGGCACGAACACCTCGAGCACCAGCATGCCGAGGCCGATGGCCACCAGCGCGACGATCCACGCGGCGGCTGTCATGAGGCTGCCACCGCCCTCACGCAGATCCGCCCGCCGCGGACCTCGACGACCTCCACGGCCGTCCCGGGCTCGATCAGGATTCCATCGCTGACGACGTCGCGGATCGTCCCGCCGATCCGCGCCTTGCCGGCGGGGGCGAGCCGGGTCGTCGTGGTACCCGATGCGCCGACCAGTTCCTCGGGGGCCTCGCTGCGAAGCGTGTCCTCCCCCGGCGGTTCGAGGAGCACGTTCTTCAAAAACGGCGTCGCCGGCAGCCAGCGGTGCACGAAGACGCCGAGCAGCGTCACTCCCGCCGCCGCGCCGAGGATGCCGAGGAGCGACCACTGCATCTGTCGGATCTGGTAGTCGTTGGCCGGAAGCACGAACGACTGGCTGGCGAGCACGATCGACGAGATCACCAGCAGCCCACCGCCCAGGCCGAGGACGCCGAAGCCGGGCAGCACGAAGATCTCGGCGGCCACGCAGAAGATGCCCGCGACAAAGAGCATCACCTCGAGCCAGCCGGACGTGCCGTTGAGGTATTGGCTCCAGAAGTAGACGATGAATGCCACCATCGACACGAACCCTCCGAGGCCGACGCCGGGGGTCTTGAGCTCGATGTAGAGTCCTGCGCCGCCGATCAGGAGGAGCAGCCAGGCGAGGCTCGGGCTGGCAAGCGCCTCGAGCAATTTGTCGGACCAGCCCGGCTCGGCCAAGGCGATCTCGCCGTCGAGTCCGTAGGCCTTGCGCACGCCCTCGGCATCATCGACGACGTGGGTCGCGAGGGCGAGTTCTTCGGCGCGGCGTCCGTCGAGCTGCAGGGGGGCCGTGCCGATCTGCTCGCCGAGTTCCCAACTCTCGCGGTCGTCGCGGGACGCGAGTTCCTCGGCGGTGAAGTGATCGACCCGACCCGTCCCCTGTTCGACGGCGCGGCGGACCTCCAGACCGGGAACCACGAGGGCGGCGGGCAGGGACCAGCTTCGATCGCGAAGTTTCGCCACGCCGCCCCGCCAGGCAGCCACCACCGACTCGGCCTTGCGGCCGCCGATCGTGGCCGCCCCCTCGCCGCCGATCACGCCGCCGGGATGCATCACGAGCTCGTCGCAGGCCGCCGCGACGAGGGCCGCGTCGCCCCGCGCCTCCCGCGGCACGTAGGCCACCGTCCGCACGCTCCCCGGATCGAGGCTGGCCAGCCAGTTGGCGAGCACGAGACTCTGCTCGGGCGAGCCGCCGGCGCTGTCGATCCGCAGCCAGATGAAGTTCGCTCCATCGGCGATGGCCCGCTCGATCCGACTGCGGAGCCGTGCCACCGCCTCGGGCGTGACCAGGCCTGTCAATGCCACCCGCACCGGCCTCCAGCCGCCGGCGAGCGATGGATCGGCGGCCAGTGCCTGCTCGGGCACGCCGAGTCCCCGGGCAAGTTCGGCCGGTGTGCGGGCCAGCAGCCGCACGAATCCCAGCCCGCGGCCCCGGCGACCGTCGAACGACACGGGAACCGGACGCAGCTCCTCCACCGCGAGCACCGCCACCTTTTTGCGGAGGGCGACGAGATCCCGCTCCTCGATGAACTGTTCGCCTTCGTCGGTCGAAACCCGGGCCACACGCGCCGCCGGATCGACGAGCGCCACCGCCACCGCCGGCGGCACGGTCCGCCGCCGCGACGCCACCTGCGTGTAGGCCGCCCGCATGGCGTCATCGACCACCGGCTCGGTCACATTGGCGGGGCCGAGCACCGCGTCCGGGGCCATCGCGATCTCGTCGCAGGCCAGTGCCACGAGCACGGCGTGGCCCGTGGCCCCGTCGGGCAGCCAGGCCACCGTCTTCACGGCGGCCAGCCGCGGATCGGTGAGGAATCGCGCCAGCTCGAGGGAGCGACCGAAATCGCTGCCCCCGGCCGACTCGCCATCGGTCGCGTCGAACCGCAGCACCAGCGTGCCACGCTCCTCCGCCGTGCCGCGAAGTCGGCCGAGTTGCCGCACCACGGCGGCCTCGACCTGCGTGTCGCGGGTGCCGGTGATCGGGAGGCGAACGGGGATCACGACCGTCGCGGCCGCGGCCGCCGGCAACACGGCCGCAACGGCGGCCCACGCGGCGCAGAGGCTGATGAGCCGGCAGAAGGCGGAACCGAGCCGCATGGAACCACTCCGGCGTGAACGAGCCGGGCAAATTCTAAGTCACATGCCGCCGGAGTCAAAAAAACGGTCGCCGCCCTCTATACTGCCCCCCATGAGCACCTCCCCGGTCACGCCGGTCACACGGCAACTCGTCGATCTCGTCGGCACGCGGGCCCTCAAGCGGGGCACGTTCCGCCTCGCATCCGGACGCGAGGCCAGTTTCTATCTCGACGCCAAACAGGTCGTCCTCGATTCGCATGGCGCGATGCTCGTGGGTCGGGCGATCCTCGAACGGCTGCGGTCGTTCGGGCCGCTGCCCCATGCCGTCGGCGGCATGGCGATCGGGGCCGATCCCGTCACGGGCGCCGTGGTCACGATGGCGGGGGTCGAGGGAGTGCCCCTCAAGGGGTTCATGGTCCGCAAGGAAGCCAAGGGGCACGGTCTCCAGAAATACATCGAGGGTCCCGTCGAGCCGGGGCAGCGGGTGGTGATCGTGGAAGACGTGGTCACGACCGGCGGCTCATCGCTTCTGGCGATCGACCGGGCCGAGGAGTTTGGCCTCGTCGTGGAACGGCTCGTCGCCGTCATCGACCGGCTGGCCGGTGCACGCGAGGCTTTGGCCGCCCGCGGGATTCCGCTCGAGTCGCTCGTCACGATCCGTGACCTCGGCATCGAACCCGACGCGGCCTGACGGTTGCTTGCCCCGGCACACGGTGCGGGCATAGGCTTGCCTGCGGTGGCAAGGCCGTATGGATCGGCAGACCCCGAGGATCCCTGCGCATGCGGCCGTTTCCGAAGGCAGTGCTCGGGATGATGGCTGCCGTGGCATCCACGGCTCTGGCCGTCGCCGCCGCGGGGCCCGTCGATGCGGAAATCGACGCCCTGATCGCGCAGCTCGGCGACGCCGACTTCGCCGTTCGCGAGACCGCCACCGCCAGGCTCGCCGCCCTCGGGGACAAGGCCTCCGACGCGCTCCTCGCCGCCGCGGACACCCAAGCCGATCTGGAGGTCGCCCTGCGGGCGCGGTGGCTCGTCGAGTCGCTGCCCCTGGCACTGGCCGACGACCCCCCCGACGTCACCGCCCTGCTCGACCGCTTCGCCCGCAGCGATCTCGACGAACGCGTGCAGATCATGCATCGTCTCCTGCGACTCGACGACGATGCGGGCATCGAGCCGCTGGCGCGGATCGTGCGGCTCGAGCGGACCGACTCCGGCTCGCGGATCGCCGCGGCACTGCTGGCCCGCGAATGGCAGCCGGACGACCCGGTCTGGCCGGGGCTCCGCGATCGGATCATCGCCGGCCTCGGCCAGAGCGGACGAACGACCGCGCGGCTGCTCCGCGCCATCATCGACTGCTCCCGGGCCGATTCCCCCGCGGCGACGGACGCGGCGGTCAAAGCGGCCTCCGCCGCCGTCGAATCGCTCGCCGGGCCGGAGACCGAAGCGGCCGCCATCCCCGCGGACGAAGACCCGGCCGTGGCCTCGCTCGGCCGGGCGAAGACGCTGCGAATCTTCCGCCGTTGCCTGGCCGCGATGCTCATCGCGGCGGGCAGGCAGACCGAAGCCCTCGCGCAAGCCGAGCTGCTGTTTGCCGCGTGCGCCGATTCCGCTTCCGAGGAGGAACTCCTCGCGACGGAGCTCCTCTGGCTCACCACTCATGGTCTCCCCACCGCCGTCGATCTGCTGAGTGACCGGCTCGACGTCGGCGACCCTGGGTTTTCGCCGCTCGTCGGCTATGCGGCCGCCGTCACCTGGCGGCAACGAGGCGACGAACCGCGGGCCGCGATCCTCGCGGAGCGTGCCCACGGGCGGCTCGGCGCCGAGGACGCCGATTCGGGCGAGCGGCTGCAGGCCGCGATGCTGCTGGCCCGCTGGGGCGCGGCCGACTGGGCCGACCGCGAATACAACGGCCTCCTCGACGCGCCGGAGATCTCGGCGGGCGAGTTCGCCCTCGCCGGCATCCTCTGCTCCGAGTTCCTCCACGAACAGCGGCGCGACGCCGAAGCCGCCGCCCTGCTCCGCCGCGTGCTCGAGGGCCGCGATCCGGACGACGGCGACGACATGGATCAAATCCTGATGCGGCTCGAGCGGGATCCCCGGGCGGTCCGGTCGCGGATGCTCTTTTTCGCCGCATGCGCGCAGGCCGCCGGCGGCGACGCGGCCGAGGAACGCCGGATGCTCGAGGAATCGCTGCGGGTCTACGGCAAAGACATCGACTCGCTGATCGCCTGCTACCGGCTCTCCGTCGGTTCACCGGAGAAGCATGCCGATGCCAGGTCGCGGGTCGCCCGTGCGCTCGAGCAGATCGACGAGGAGATCCAGGCCCTGCCCGACGACGCGAACGGCTACAACGAATACGCCTGGCTCGTCGCCAACACCGAAGGGGACATCCGCAAGGCGATCCGCTACTCGAAGCGGTCGCTGGAGCACGCCTTCGACACCGCGAGCTATCTGGACACGCTGGCGCACTGCCGGGCCGCCGCGGGTGACCTGCGGGGGGCGGTCCGCACGCAACGGCTCGCGGTGCGGCACGAGCCCCACAACGCCCTGCTCCGCGGCAGCCTCGAGCGATTCGAGAAAGCCCTGGCCGAACCATGATGCCGATTCATCATGTCGCGATCCGCGACACCCGACTGGCGGTGCATTCCTCGGGCAGCGGCCTGCCGCTCCTCCTGCTCCACGCCTTTCCGCTCGACCACTCCATGTGGTCGCGGCAGACGTCGCTGGCCGATCACCTGCGGATCATCGCTCCCGATCTGCGGGGCTTCGGGGCGAGCGCCGACGTGGGGCCGGAGAGCATCGCCCAGCTGGCCGACGACGCGGTCGCCCTGCTCGACGCCCTGCATGTCGGCCGACCCGCGGCCGTCTGCGGCGTGTCGATGGGGGGCTACGTCGCCCAGCACATCGCGGCCCGCCACCCCGACCGGGTCGCGGCGCTGGTGCTCGTCGACACCAAGCTCGAGGCCGACACTCCGGAGACCCGTGCCGCCCGCGTCGATCTCTCCGCCAAGGTGGGCCGGCTGGGGTTGTCGATCCTCGCCGACGCGATGATCCCAAGGCTCATGGCGCCGGTGGCGGCGAACGCCGATGCGAAGACGACGGCGCGGCACCGCGACAACGAGGCGGACTTGCGACGGATGATCATCGGGCAGCGGGTGGGCACGATCCAGGCCGCGCTGGCGGCGCTCGGCGATCGGCCCGACATGAGCGAGCCGATGCGGCATGTGCGTGCGCCGACGCTCCTCGTCGTGGGCGCCGACGATCAACTCACCCCGCCGGAGTGCCTCGAAGCGGCGGAGAAGATCATCCCCGACGCGCGACTCCTGATCGTGCCCCGCGCCGGCCACCTGACGCCGCTGGAGGCTCCGGAGGTCTTCAACGCGGCGGTGCGCGAGTTTCTCGGCGAGCTGGTCCGCCGCTGAGAACAGTGGGCTGCCGCGCCGGCTTCACGCGGGCTCACGCGGGATTCGTTCGGTATCGCCGGCCGGTGGCCCCTGCGGCATGGCCTCCCGCCGGGGGTCGCCCTGCCGCGGAAGGCCCCGTCCGCCGCCCTGGGGTCCTCGGTCCTGGGGTCCTCGGTCCTGGGGTGCCCGATCCTGGGGTGCCCCGTCGCCCCGCGGCCCCTGCCGGCGCGGCCGCCCGTCGCCGGGTGGGCCGCCCCGCGGTGGGCCGCCCTCGATTGCCGGCGGCGGAACACGCGGCTCACCGCGTTCCCAATCGCGGGGTCGCGACCGGCGGTCGATCCATTCAAGCCGCCGCTTCTCGTCGAGTTCGATGATGTTCCTGCGATCGGGGGGATCACTGGCGGCGATCAGCAGATGCCATGCGCGGGCCGCATTCCGCAGATCCTGCCGCCCGGGATCAGCGAGCACTGCGGCGACCGTGGCGAGCTGCCGACGCTCCCTGGTCGGAAGCTCCTGAAACACCGCCGCCGCTCGCTCAAGCGCGTCTTGCTGATCGGCGGAGAGCGCGTCGATCGCCGCGCGGCGGTCCGTCAGCAAGGCTCCCGCGGCGTTGCCCCAGACATGATCAGCCTCGAGATCGCGCAGCGTCTCGCCAAACTCGCGCACTTCTTCCCGGACGGCATCCGGGGGCAGGCGGAGCGGCTGCGGGAGGCGCCGGTCGGCAAGCGCCTGGAGAAACGTGACACTTCCCGCCTCCCGCAGGGTCTCGATGTGCCGGATCAGCGGGAGGTATTCGAGGACGCGGGTGTCGGGGTCCGGCACCGTCATGCGACCGGCGATCAAGCCGGTGGCCAGGCTGGCACACACGGCGACGGCCGGCAGGAGCCAACTCGGACGCCGGCCCCTTCCGCCGTGCGGGGCCGAGGCCGCCACCGCCACCATGTCGATGGTCGTGGCCGCCATGTCGACCGACGACGTCGCCCGCGGCAGCGTATCGAGGATGTCCCAGAGGCCGACGAAGGCGTCGGCGGGGAGCTCCGCATCGTCGCCGGGAAGGGACTCGAGGCTCATGATGGATCGCCGTCGAGATAGGGCTCGAGCGCCGCGCGAAGCTGGTCACGGGCCCTGAAGAGCAGCGATTTCACGGCGGGCACCGTCAGCCGCATCGCCGCGGCAATCTCCTCGTAGGAGCACTGCTCGAACTTCGCGAGGAGCACCGCCATGCGCTGTCGTTCGTTGAGTCCGGCGATGGCCTGCTGGACCACGGCCCGCAGTTCCGTGCGGTCGGCGAGCCGCGCCGGCAGCAGGCCGCTGGCCGCGACCGCAAGCTGGTCGAGGCCGATGGCCATCGACGAGGCCGAAGTGGTCGCCGGCACGCCCCGTTCGAGCCGCCGGTAGGCCCGTTGCCTCAGATCACTCGCCACGTTGTTGGCGATCGTGTGAACCCAGGTGGTGAACTTCGCCGTCGGCTGGTAGGTGGCCCGCGACCGGTAGACCCGCAGAAACACCTCCTGCGTGAGATCCTCGGCCGTGGAGTAATCGCCGGTGTGATGGAGGAAGAGGGTGACGAGCCTGTCCCGCCACATCACCACCAGTTCGGCGAAGGCCTCGGCGTCGCCGTCGCAGACCCGCAGCATGACCGCCGTCGAAGGATCGCCGGCCGCAGGGCTGCGGGGCATCACCGTGGATTCCGTGGCCATATTGACGCACCCCACGGGCCGCACGACCGCAGCCCGGCGGGCCCGACCCGGGCTCGAGGCCCGGCGGGCCGACCGACATCCCAGGCCGCACGAACCAGGGATGGTCGTGCAGCCGCAAAGTGGAGCGGAGGAGGATCGAACTCCC
>SXHR01000231.1:0-11027 GCA_005773625.1 Planctomycetaceae bacterium
ATCGGCCAGGCGGTGGCCGAGCGGGCACGCGCCTTCGACTTGCGGGTGATCGGCTTCGCTCCGTTTTTGTCGCCCGATCGGGCGGCCGAGCTCGGCGTCGAACTCATCGACACCGTCCGGGGGATGCTGCCGCACGTCGACTATCTCACGGTGCACACGCCCCTCACCGACGAGACCCGGCATCTCATCGGCATGAAGGAACTCGACATCCTCAAGCCCGGCGTGCGGCTGATCAACTGTGCCCGCGGCGGAATCTACGACGAGCAGGCTCTCGTCGAGGGTCTGAAGCGGGGCGTGATCGGCGGCGTGGCGCTCGATGTGTTCGAGAAGGAGCCCTGCACCGACAGCCCGCTGTTCGGCATGCCGGGCGTGGTCGTCACGCCGCACCTCGGCGCCAGCACCGAGGAGGCACAGTCGCAGGTCGCCGTGGAGGGCGTGGGGCTGATCGTCGACTTCCTCACGACCGGGGCGATCCGTCATGCGGTCAATTCCTCGGCGATCGATCCGGCCGCGCTCGAGGGCGTCAGGGGCTTCCTCGATCTCGCCTGGAGGCTCGGCATCCTGCTCTCGCAGATGGACGCCGGTCAGCCGCGTTCCTGCTCCATCGCCTATCGGGGGGAGATCGCGGCCCGCAACACCAGGCTCGTGACCGCCGCATTTGCGGCGGGCCTGCTCGAAGGGGCGATCGAGGACGTCAACATCGTCAACGCCGAGATGCTCCTCCGCGAGCGGGGCATCGACCTCGTCGAGCAGAGCCGCACCGACCCCGGCGCCTTCAGTTCCGTGGTGGCGGTCGATCTTGTCTCGGGCGACAGCGTGCACCGCGCCGCGGGCACCCTCTTCGGCCACTCGATGCCCCGCATCGTGCAACTCGAGGGTCAGCGACTCGAGGCCTACATCGACGGCATCCTCCTGATCTTCACCCATCAGGACGTGCCGGGGATCATCGGCCGGGTCGGCATGGCCTTCGGTCAGACGGGCATCAACATCGCGCAGATGACCGTCGGCAGATCGACACCCGGCGGCGATGCGATCGGCGTGCTGAACCTCGACCAGGAGCCGTCGGCCGAGGCGATCGCGGCCGTGGCCGCCTGCCCGGGCGTGCGGTCGGCCCGGGTCGTCAAGCTTCCCCCCGCCGGCCAGCTTCCGTCGTGGCTGGCTGCCGCGACGGCCTCGGCCAGGTCGGCACGACGCGGCTGAGCCCGCCCGCGGGGCCGTCTTTTCCGCACCCGGCCCCGATCGGGAATAATGTCGCTTCGCTCAGCGGAATCACTCGATGCGGGGTCGGTTGCCCCGTGAGACCCCCGTCGGGCCCTGGGATCGTCCCCAACCATGCCCCCTCGACCGGCGGTCATCGAGCAGTTCAACCAGTGGGTCGCCGAGCATGTCACGGTCCTGTACCGGGTCGCCTATCGCCTGCTCGGCGATTGCCATGCCGCCGAGGACGTGCTCCAGGACACGTTCCGTTCCGCGTGGACGAGCCGACACCTCTACGACCGAGCACGGAGCGAGCGGGCCTGGCTGCTCGCGATCCTGCGTCGCCGCGTCGCCGACCACTGGCGAAAGCGTTCGTCCCGGGAGGTCGTCGCCGCCGATGCCGTCGAACCGGCGGCCCCGGATGGGGCCGAGGCGTTTCGCGACGAGTTGTCCGGGGTCATGCAGCGGGGACTCGCAAAACTGCCCGACGAGATCCGCGAAACGCTGCTGCTGGTGGTGGTGGGCGAGCTCACGCACCAGGAAGCGGCCGATCTCCAGGGCATCCCGCTGGGCACCGTGCTTTCGCGGGTCAGCCGCGGACGCAGTCGCCTCCGTGAGTTTCTTCTCGAGGAGGGCCGCAAGCCCGGCGACGAGATGACCGCGACGACGGGAGCCCGCCACCGACATGGCTGAACAGGATCGCCACATCGACGTGCGCCTGCGAGACGTCACCGTTCCTGCGGATCTCGATCGGCGGCTGGCCGCTGACGCCGTTTTTGGTGACGACTCGCTCGACCGGCTGCTCGCGGACGTCGAGCTGCCGGCGGGCTTCGTCGAGCGGATGCGGGCGAACTTCGGCAGGCCGCGGCAGACCGGCCGCGGCGCGGGGGCGATCGATCTCGATGGGTTCGCGACGTCCGCCTCCACCGCAGGCGAGCCCACGGACCGACGCCGTTCCCGCGTCGGCCGCTGGGCAACCGTGCTCGTCCATGACGGTCTTGCCGTGGCCGCGGCCCTGTCGATGGCATGGCTCGTGTTCGCCGCCGGCGCCGAGCTCTCCCGGCAGCTCGCTGCGGCACCTCGGGACAGGCTCTCCGCGGCGGCGCGGGGCATCGCGCCCCCGCGGGCCACCGTGACCAATGAGCCGCCGGTCGCCGGCCGACGGTCCAACGGTGGCGAATCGGCGGGTCTCGTACGGCGGCCGCCGCCCCGCGTTGCACCCGCCACCGAAGCCACCTCCGCCATCGCAAGAGACGTCGCCGGGGAATCAGCGGTGGCGGCGAGCGGAGTCGGCCCCGCGACCCCATCCGTGGCGGAGCCGGCGGCGCTGCCGCCCGAGGTCCGGGCCGCTGCGGTGGGCCTCGCGGCTGAACAGCCGGACGACTCGTCGGTCAGACGGCTGCTGGAGCCGCCGCGCGACGCCTGGCGACGGGTTCCCCGCGTGCGGGGCTTCGACCTCGCCTTCGAAATGGCGCACGGCGAGCCGCCGTTCGTCGATCCCGCAGCGGCGGGGCTCTCGACCGACGTTCCTCCCCTCACGCTCCGCACCGATACGTTTGACAGGCTCTCACTGCCCGATGGGAGGTCGTGGCATGGGGCGGACCGAAACCTCCGCATGGAGCATGTCCTTGCGGCGATCCCGGCAGCGGCCGCCGAGCCACGCCCCGGGCCGGCGGGCCGAAGCGGGATTCGAGTGGACGTGCACGGCGTGCGGTCTCTCCGCAGCGTGCGTGGCGCACCGAGCCTGCTCGTCGAAGTGGCGGCCACGGCCAGCCGCGGCGGCAGGGCCGACAGCAGGCCCCCGCTCGACGCCACGATCGTGCTCGACCGGTCGCCCGGCCGCGATCCGGCCATCTGGCCGTGGCTCTGCCGGGGGCTCGCCGCGGTCGCTGCCGAGATGGGGGCGGACGATCGCATCACCGTCGTTCTGTCCGGCCCCGTTCCCCGGCTCGCCGCAAGGCGGGGCGACGCCGGGACCATCGCGTCGCTGGCCGTGGAACTCGAACAACTGCCGCCGATGGACGCATCCGACCTCGATGCCGCGATCCGAATGGCGGCCTCCGAAGCGACCGACTCCGTCGATCGGCTCGTGGTGGTGGCGCACCAGGAGACGGCCGACCGCGGCCGCGACGTGGGTCGCGCCGCCCTTGCCGGGTGGCGCGAGGCGCAGGCGTCCGCCGGGGGTGGCCCGCTCCACGACGTGCCGTCGCACCGTGGCCTGACCCGTTTCGTGCTGGTCGATCCGACCACCTCCCCCGGGGAGCATCCGCAGGGTTCCTCGTTCGGCAGGACTCCGGCCGATGCGACGGCCATCCGCCGCGAATTCGTCCGCGAGGTCTTCGGCTCCGACACGCTCGTCGGTCGCCAGTGTCGTCTCGCCGTCAGTTTCGATCCGCGTCTCGTGGCGGCCTATCGCCTGATCGGTCACCGTCAGTCGGCGATGGAATCGCTGGCTGTCGCGGCCCCTGCGGCGATCGACCTGCACGTCGGGGAAACGGTGCGGGCCGTCTACGAAATCGTGCCGCGTGGCGGGGCGTCGGCAGCCGGCGTGTCGGCGGTGCTCGAGTGGCGGGATGAGAACGACGTGGAAAACAAATCGCGTGGCATTCTCTCCACCGCCGACCCCGACCGGACCGCGGCGCTCCCGTCACCGCGGAGCCTGGAGCTGATCCTCGCCGTGACGTTCGCCGAAGCGGTGGGAGGCTCGGCGCACGGCGATCCCAGGGCGATCGCCACCGCCGCCGCACTCGTGCGGCGGTGGCGTGAACGCGGCGACATCACTTCTTTCGGCGAAGTGCTTGCCGCCGGCATCGAACGATTCCCGGCCGGTCGCCGTCCACGGCGGTGACCCGGGTCCACCATGGCCCGTGGGCCGGGCCGTTTGACGGACCGTTTGCAGGGCCGCACAATACCCGCTGGCTCGCCAGGACAACCCCTCCTCATCCGACATCCATCATGCGCACGGTCTATGGGGCAGCCGCCCTCGCGATTCTTTTCCTGTCGGCGTCCGGTGCGGTCCGGGGCGAATCGGCGGCGGAGTCGAGCACCCGCTCCCTGCTGGGAAGGCTCGAAGACGAGCAGATGCCCGACGTCATGCTGTGGGTGATCGAGCGGGCGAACGCCGACCCCAAGGTCTCCGCAGCCTTCAAGAAGGAGCTGCCCTTCCTCCGTGCCACGGCTCTGGTGGGCACCAGCCGCAACGAGCCCGACGCCGCCAAGCGGGCGGGGCTGCTCGACGAGGCGGAAAAATCGATCGACGCATTCCTGGCGACCTCGCCCGCGGGTGACCTTGCGATCGGCGCCTACACGCAGAAAAGCAACCTGCTCATCGAGCGTGGACGGAGCAAGCTCGACCAGGCGAAACGCCCCGGGCAGGACGCCCAGAAACTCTCCGCCGAGGGGGCGGCGTTCCTCGACGCCGCGGTCAAGAGCCTGAAGGCCACGGTGAAACCCGGCCAGGCGACGATCACCACGATCGCCAGCGCCGAAGACGCGGTGCTCAGGTCACTTCGCGAGGTGGACGCCAAGATCAAGGCTCTCAAGGGCGACGGGAAGGGCGACGGGAAGGATGATGACAAGGACGACGGAAAGAAGGACGGTCCCTCCAAGCTCCCGCCCGCCCAGCAGAAGGAACTCGACCGACTCGGCGAAGAGCAGACCAAATACCGGGGCAAGCTCCTCTCGATTCGGCTCATGACCGGAGCGGCGATTTTCGAGAAGTCGCGGGCCTTTCCGGCTGGATCGAAGGAAGCGCGGGCGATGCTCGAGGAATCGTCCGGCATCTTCCAGGGTTTGACCGAGAAGTACGGGCCCACCACCGCGGGCACGTTCGCGCGGTATTACTGGGGCCGCAACACCGCCCTCCTCGGCAAGCACGAAATGGCCGCGGAGACCCTCGCCCCGGTCGTGGTCTTGGACGAGAAGTCGCCGCTCGCCGTCTCGCTCCGCGCCAAGGCCGTCAACGTCTCGCTCGAGTGCTGGCTGGCCATGGCGGCCGCGGAAAAAGATGCCGCCAAGGCCACCGACATCCTGAAGCGTGTTGACGAAATCGTGCGGAAGTTCGCGCTCACCCCCGTTGACAAGATCCCCGGGCGGAAGCTGGACGCCGAATGGCTGGGGCTCAAGTACCGGACCGCGGCGGTGCTCGATGCGTGGGCCGACAAGCTCGACACGAAGGACAGACAGGCGAAGAGCGTCCTCCAACGGGACGCGAAAAAACTCGCCACCGAGGTCGCCACCGCCAACAAGGACTTCGCGAAGGAGGCCCGCGAACTGGCGGCCAAGCTGGGCAAGGACCTCCCCGAGGGGAGTGAGGAGAAAAACTTCGCCGCCCTCGTGGCCGATGCCCGCGTGTCGTTCGCCGGCATGCAGGAGAAGCAGATCGAGGTGAAGAAGTTGCGGGCCGAAGGGAAGGAAACCGAAGCGGAGGCTGCCGCCAAACTCGCCGGGGTCGACCGCGACGCCGCCGCCAAACTCCTCGAGGAGGCGATCAAGATGGGCGAGGCGGAGAAGCAGCCCGACGAGGCGGCGCTCAACTCGGCCCGCTCGCTGCTGACCTTCCTCTACTACGACGCCAGGCGATTCGCCGAGTCGGCCGCACTGGGGACGATGCTCACCGAACGTTATCCCAATGCGGTCGGCAGCAGGCAGTCGTCGCGGGTGGCTCTGGCGAGCCTCCAGCAACTGGCGCTCCAGGCCGACCCCGCCGCAAACAAGGAGGCGAAGGCGAAGCTGACCGCGCTGGCCACCACGATGAGCGCGGCCTGGCCTGCCGAAAACGAGGGGGCCGACGCCTTCATGGTGCTCTTGAACATGGCCCTGGAGTCGCACGATGCCGCGACCATGGCGGTGCTCCTCGGCAAGTTTCCCGCCGAGTCGCCGCGTCGCGCGGAGTTTGCCATGCGGGCGGGGACGGCGTTGCGACGGGAGGCGCAGGATGCCCGCAAGCTCGAGGACTCGCTGCGACCCGACCAGGACATCATCGACGGATGGAACGCAACCGCGAGGTCCGCGATCGACGAGGGTCTTGCGTCGCTCGACAAGGCCGCGACGATGCCTGCCGGGGCCGGCGGCAAGTTGGCTGCGGGCGCTGCACTCTCCCGAGTTCAGATGTCCCTCGACGAAGGCGATCGCGAGACGGCCGGCCGTCTCCTCGAGCATCCGGTCTTCGGTCCGTGGACGTTGGCTTCCGGCGGCGATCCCGCGTTTGCCCAGGGACAGTTCGCGGAGGGTGCTCTCACGGTCTCCCTGCGTCACTTCATCGCCACCGAGCAACTCGACAAGGCCCAGGCGGCCATGCAGGCGCTGGAGAAGGCTGCCGGCGAGGGGGAGGAGGCCTCCGCCAAGTTGACGGGCATGTATCTCTCGATGGGCCGTGATCTCCAGTCCCAGCTCGAGGCCCTGGGGGGCGGCGACAAGGGCACCTCGCCGGAGGTTCGGGAGCGGGCGACGAAAATCCTCGCCGGTTTCGAGAAGTTCCTCGATGGCCTGGCCAAGCGGGACAAGAAGATCTCCTCGCAGATCTGGGTGGCGACCACCTACTACACACTCGGCTCCGGCAGCGGCACCGGCGCCGTGGTGCCGAAGGCGAAGACTGAGCAATACCTCGACCGGGCCGGGGAAACCTACGCCGGCCTGCTCGCTGCGAAAGATGACTCGAGCGTCCCGGAGAAGGACCGGGCGGACATCGGCCGCTTCGAGCCCTCGATCCGGCTGAAGATGGCCGGGATCTTCAAGGAGCGAGGCAAGTGGGATGCGGCCCAGGAACAGATCGACTGGATCCTGGCCGATGCCAAGCGACAAAACTCGCTGGAGATCCAGACGCAGGCGGCCGATTTGCTCGAGGCGGCGGGGCGCGCCGCCCTCGCGGCCGGCGATTCGGCCAAGGGGGACGCCCTGTTGCGGGAGGCGGCGGCGGGCCGCAAGGCGCCGCCGATCATGATCTGGGGCTGGGGCGGCATCGCCAACAAGCTCTCCCGCCAGGCTTTTTCCTCATCCGACGAGAAGGCGATGAAGGCCCGCGCCCAGTTTTTCGAGGCCCGGCTCCACGTCGCCGACACTCTGCTCACGAGGTCCAAGCTGGGCGGCACGGCGGCAGACCGGGACAAGCGGCTCGACACCGCGAAGAACGCGATCTCCATGACCCGCAAGCTCTATCCCGATCTGGGCGGCGAGGTGTTTCAGAAACGCTTCGAGAAACTTCTCCGTGAAGTCCAGAAGGAGCAGGGGGCCGCGAACCCCGGCGGATTTTCCCAGCTCGATCAGGAGGCGGGGGCGTCGGCTCCGCCGGCCACATCGGGAGCCACGCCGTGATCGCACCCAGCAGGAATCGAGGACCGATGAACGCCATGGCTTCCCGCAGAATCGCCCGGATGACATGGGCCGCCCTGATCGTCATGGGATCGGTCGCGACGACGCCGGCGGCGTCTCCCGACCGGGTGAAACTCGTGACCGGGGTCGAAATCCAGGGAAACATCATCGACGCGACCCCGGATGCGATCGACATCGAGGTCAGGAACGAGACGAAGAAATATCCGATCGAGACCATCCGTGAGATCCGCTTCGGCGACGAGCCCGAGGAACTGCGGAGTGCCCGCACCCTCCTGCTGCGCAAGGATGGGGCGCGGGCCCTCGATGAGCTCAACAAGCTCGAGCCCGTGGACCTCGAAGGACTCGAGAAGGAGATTCTCGTCGAACTCGCCTTCGTCCGGGCGGCCGCGACCACCCGCAAGGCACTCGCAACGGCGGAGGGGCTCCCTGCCGGACAGAAGGCCCTGAACGATTTTGCCACCACGTATCCACGCACCCATCACCTCTACGCCGTCCAGGAACTCCTCGGCGATGTCCTCGCCCGACAGGGAAAGTTTGCCGAGGCGGCGGCCGCGTATCGCGAACTCGACAAGGGGCCTCCGGCGATCAAGGTGCGGGCCGCCACGCTGAAGGCCGGCCTCCTATCGGAACAAGAGAAATACCCCGAGGCGGCTCGGGAATACGAGTTGGCCGCCAAGGTCGCAGCCGCCATCGAAGGCGACACCGGAAAGCGGGCGAAGCTGGGTGCCGAACTGGGCCGGGCCCGGTGCCTGACGCGTCTTGGCAAGCCGGCCGACGCCATCCTCGTGGCGACGGGGATTCTCGAGGAAGCCGACGCCGACGACTCCGAGACGCTCGCCCGCGTGTTTGCCGTCCTCGGCGACGCCCAGCGGGCCGCCGGAGACCGGGACAGGGATGCTTTGATCTCGTTCCTCACCGTGGGGCTGGTGCACAACACGGTCCCCGAGCAGACCGCGGAGGCCTTGTTCAATCTCAGCGAACTCTGGGAGAAGACGAAGAATCCGGAGCGGGCCCGCAAGGCACGTCAGGATTTGGAAACCAGTTACCCGGACAGCCCGTGGACGAAAAAACTTCAGGCGGTGAAGGCCTCCTGAAGCCGTGCGGCCGGCCCCCTTTCGGCGCCGGGCCGGGTGAGGGTACCCTTACGGCGGCAAAAGACCGGACGGAAACACACCTTTTGAGGAGATGATCATGCTGGTTGGCTCGTGCAACGGTGGGCTGGAAGGGATTCGTTCCTGTCGGTCATGGCAGGCCGGCATGCTTCCCACCCGGATTGGTCGCATGCTCCTCACCGCATGCCTGCTGGCATCGTGGGGTTTTGCCGCCACATTCGTGGCTCCGACCGTTGCCGTCGCCCAGGACGAGGAGATCGTCGATGAGGCCGCCGAATCAGAGCCCGAGGGCAAGAGCTATCTCACGTTTCTCGTCGAGTCGCTCGGCCTCAAATACGTCATCGTCTTTCTGCTCCTCTCCTTCGGCCTCGTGGCCCTGCTCGTGATGTGCTTCATGCAGTTTCGAAAGGTGGTGATGATGCCTCCGGAGCTCAGCACGCAGTTCGAGCAGCATCTGGAGAACAAGGAGTTTCAACAGGCCTATGAACTGGCCAAGAACGACGACTCCTACCTCGGCAAGGTGTTGTCCGCCGGGATGAGCCAGCTGCAGTCGGGCTATCCGTCGGCGGTCGAGGCGATGCAGGCCGCCGAGAGCGAGCAGGCGATGAACCTCGAGCACAAAATCAGCTTCGTGTCCCTCGTCGGCGCCTTGGCCCCGATGTTCGGCCTCCTTGGCACGGTGGACGGGATGGTCGCGGCGTTCATGAAGATCGCCCAGAGCACGACGACCCCGAAACCCAACGAGCTCGCCACCGGCATCTCGCAGGCCCTCGTGACGACGCTCATCGGCCTCTGGCTCGCGATCCCGGCCATCGCGTGCTACGCGCTGCTGAAAAACTGGCTGCAGCGGTTCAACATGGAAGTTGACGACGAGTCGATGCGGCTGATGTCGCGGTTCCAGAACATGGGCAAGAAGTGAGCCCGGCTTCCAGCGACTCCTGAACACGGAAACTCCACACCATGGCACGCAAGAGGAGCGGCGGTCCGTCACAGACCGACATCGACATGACGCCGATGATCGACGTGACCTTTCAGCTGATCACGTTTTTCGTCTTCACGCTCAACTTTTCCGAGGCGGTGACCGACGACCGGATCCAGCTGCCGATGAGCCAGTTGGCCAAGCCTGCCGAAGGCCCGGCGGCCAATCCCATCACGCTCCAGCTGATGACAAGTGGCAAGGTGATCTACGCGGGGGAGCCCGTCTCCCTGTCGGAGATCGGTGGATACCTGGAAAACGAGAAGCGGGTGATGATCGCGGCGAGCAAGGAGCCCAGTTCGGCCACCGTGATCCTGCGGGCCGACGGCCGATCGACCACGGGTGACGTGCAGGAGCTCATCAAAGCCTGCCAGGAAAAGGGCTTCGAGAAGTTCGTTCTGCGTGCCGAATACGACGAGAGCAAGTGACCCGAGGGTGCCATGGCCGCGAACCGCGAAGAACTGCCGAACAAGATCGCGATCGACATGACGCCGATGATCGACGTCGTCTTCCAGCTGATCACGTTCTTCATGCTCACCCTCAAGACCGTCGTCAACGAGGGCGACTTCGACATCCGCATGCCGCTCGGCATGAGAGCCGGCCCCCCGCCCGAAGACCCGATCCCGCCGGTTCGCGTCAGGATGACGGCCGGTCCGGCGGGTGAGCGGACGAGCATGACGATGAACGGCCAGCAGGTCGGCGACTTCGACGACCTACGCCGGCGCATCATCGATCTCGTCGGCACCGGCCCCGGCTCCAACGCCGACAAGACGGAGGTCGAACTCGACTGCGACCCGAACCTGAGATACGAAAACGTGATCCGGGCGGTCACGGCCGTCTCGGGGCAGGTGCAGCCCGATGGCACGATCGTGGAACTGATCAAGAAGATCAAGTTCGCCCCTCCGAAGAAGAAGTAGCGGCGCGGATTCCCCGATGTCGGGCGCGGTGGCCGCAGCGGTTCTTCCGGGTCGACGGCCGCCGGTTGGGCGGCGATCGAATCGGGACACCGAGTCAGCGCCGCGGGTGGAACTTGTCGTGCACGGCCTTGAGACGTCCGGCGTCGACGTGCGTGTAGCGCTGGGTCGTGGCGATGCTCGAATGGCCCAGCATCTCCTGCACGTGGCGGAGATCGACGCCCCCGGCCACGAGGTGCGTGGCAAAACTGTGCCGCAGCGTGTGGGGGCCGATGTCGGGAGGGATGCCCGCGTTGTCGGCGTGGAGCCTCACGATCTCCCAGATTCGCATCCGTGAGAGCCGGTTGCCCCGGGCCGAGAGGATGGCCCACGTCGGGGTGCCTCCCGACCGGGCTGCGAACGCCTTCCGGGCGTCGCCGAGCCAGGCCGCCGTCGCCGCAACCGCGCGACGGCCGAGCGGCACGACCCGCTCCTTGTTGCCCGGGCCGCGCCAGGAGC
>SXHR01000232.1:0-5623 GCA_005773625.1 Planctomycetaceae bacterium
GACGGGCAATCTCGACGAGGCGACCGGCGCCGGGATCCTCGAGACGCTCTGCGAGTTGAACCGCTCCGACGGCCTTTCTATAGTTCTGGTCACCCACGACGCGGTCGTGGCCCGCCGTGCCGATCGGATCGTGCGCTTGGCGGCGGGTCGCGTCGATGAGACGTGCCCGGCCGCGGAGCGGAAGGCGGGATAGTCGAGCATCGCCGGCGCGACGCGGGCTGGCCCGTCGTTCCATTCGTCAGGAAAAGGCCCATGTCCCGCATCATCTTCATGAACGACCGCTTGGTCCCCGAGGAGCAGGCCGTCGTCAGCGTCTTCGACCACGGGTTGCTGTACGGCGACGGTGTCTTCGAGGGCCTGCGAAGCTACTCGGGCAAGGTCTTCCGGCTCGACGCCCACCTCGACCGTCTCTACGCCAGCGCCCGGGCGATCTGCCTGGAGATTCCGCTGGGGAAGGAGGTCGTGGCGCGGGCCGTGGACGCCACCCTCGCCGCCAACGGCCTCGCCGACGGTTATGTCCGACTGGTGGTGACCCGCGGCGCCGGCAGCCTCGGACTCGACCCCAACAAGACGAAGCATCCGCAGGTCATCGTGATCGCCGACACGATCAGCCTCTACCCCAGCGAGTATTACGAGCAGGGTCTGAGGATCGTGACAGCCGCCACGCAGCGGACGCAGTCGGCGGCCCTCTCGCCCCGGATCAAGTCACTCAACTACCTCAACAACATCATGGCCAAGCTCGAGGGGCTGCAGGCCGGCTGTGTCGAGGCCCTGATGCTCAACAGCAAGGGGGAGGTGGCCGAGTGCACCGGTGACAACGTCTTCGTGTTCCGGAGCGGAAAACTCCTCACGCCCCCGCCCGACGCCGGCATCCTCGAGGGCATCACCCGCGAGGCCGTGATGGAACTCGCCGTGGCGGCGGGGATCGACTGCCGGGAGTCGACGCTCGTGCGGCACGACCTCTACACGGCAGACGAGTGTTTTCTGACCGGGACCGCCGCCGAGGTGATTCCGGTCGTCGAGATCGACGGCCGCAAGGTGGGCGCGGGCGTGCCGGGACCGATCACCACGCGGTTGACTCGCGACTTCCACGCACTCGTGCGCCGCTGACGCTCAGCGCCGCGGGCGGTGGGGCTCATCGTCGATGTCTTCATAGCGGGAGACATAGCCCGGCTCGCGGGCGCGGACGAGTTCGTTCTCGTACTCGGCCACGATCCGCTTCTGGAGCATGTCGCGGCAGGCGGCGTTGATCGGATGGGCGATGTCGGCGTAGAGCCGCGGGCGTCCATCGCCATCGCGGGGCGACTGTCCGGCGGGCAGGCGGCCGCCGCACTGGTTGCAGAAGTTGGCGCGGAGCGGATTTTTCGTGCCGCAACTGCCGCAGTGCGTGCAGAGCTTGCGGCTGGGCATCGCCACGAACGGCCCCGCGGGACTGCCGATCAGTTTCAAATCCCGCACGACGAAAGACATGTCGATCGTGATCGAGCAGAACGCGAGCAGTCGCTCGGCGCCGCCCTCCACGAGCTTGATGCGAACCTCGGAAATCTCCATGCCCCACCCCCCCTGGGCGATATCATGAAGATCGCGGGCCCGTCGGGGCACCCCCCTGTGGAGCGACGTTGTCAGGCCGGGTCCAAAAGCCGGACGGCGAACACCGTGGCGGCGGGGGACGGATGACCGGCCCGCATGCCGGCGATCCGGGCCGCGATATCCTCGGCCTCCCCCGTCGTGCGGGAGAGCGTGAAGCAGGCGCTGCCGCTGCCGGTCAGCCGCGGCGCGAATCCACCGGCCCGGTCGAGGGCTTCGAGCAGCCCATCGACTTCGGGCGAAAGGCTCCGGGCCGGCGGTTCGAGGGCATTGCTCATGAAGGGCAGACCTGCCTGAAGCCCTCCGCTGGAGAGGGCAACGGCCAGCCGAGCCGCTTCTCCCCGGCGCGAGGCATCGGGCACGCAGCGGCCGTAGACGGCGGCGGTCGAGAGGCCCGTGGGCGGGCAGGCGATCACCGCGGCGAGTGGCGGCAGCCCGGCGACGCGGTCGATCCGCTCCCCCCTGCCGGAGGCGATCGCGGGCCCGCCGGCGAAAAACCAGGGCACATCACTGCCGATCTCCGCGCCGATCCGGGCCAACCGGTCGGCCGGCCAGTCGAGGCTCCAGAGCCGGGCCGCCGCCATGAGAACGGCTGCGGCGTCGCTCGATCCGCCGCCGAGTCCGGCACCCGACGGGATGCGTTTCACGAGATCGACATCGAGCCCGGTGGTGACGCCGGCTTCGCGGGCGAGCCGTTCAGCCGCGCGGACCACGAGGTTGCGGCCGTCAGCGGGCACGTCACGGGCCAGGGCCCGGCCCGGCCCCGCCGCGAGCTCACCCTCGAACGTCACCCGCAACCGTACGCCGGCTTGTTCGGTCGAGCGGACGTGGAGCGTGTCGGCGAGCGACACCGGCACCATCAGCGACTCGATCTCGTGAAAACCGTCTGCACGTCGCGCCAGGACCGCGAGCGAGAGATTGAGTTTGGCCGGCGCCTGCACGGTGAGGCTGCCGCCGGATGTCGGCTGCGATCCGGATGTCGGCTGCGATCCGGGCGTCGGCATCGAGGGCCCCGTCGCCATCAAAGGCCCCGTCGGCGGATCACCGCCAGTTGGCGACGAAGGCGATCGTTCCCAGGGCGAGCGCCAGCCCAATGGCGACGAGCACCGCCAGAAGGATCGCGATGCTCCTCCCGGCCCAGAGGTCTTCGTCGATCATCGACACGCGGTCCGACTTGTCGAATGAGCCGTTCCACACCGGAAACGCCCGCTCGTCGTACACCCACTGCGTGCGTTCTTCGTAGTTCTTCTGGCTCATGCTGGCGGGCGGCCGTCGCACGGCCGAACTGCGGGATATGATGGGCTGGGCCTCTCTTCAGAAATGTACCCCGCGATATCGGCACCCGCCAGTGCTGAAAGCCGCCACGCCGATGACTTCCGAACCAGTTCCCGATCCCGACCCGGCCGCCCACGGTGCGGGAGCCCCCGAACCCCGCCGCCACGTGCTCGATCCGGCCAGCGGCCTGGAAGCATGGCTCGCTCAGCGCGGCCAGCCGTCCTGGCGGGCCGGGGCGATCCGCCGCTGGCTGCACGGTCGGCGGTCTGAGTCGTTTGCCGACATGACCGACCTGCCACGCGGACTGCGGGGGGAGCTGGAAGCCGACTTCCGGATCTGGACCACGACGGTGGCCGTCCACAAGCGGGCCGACGACGGCACCGAGAAACTCCTCCTCGAACTCACCGATGGCCAGCGGATCGAGTGCGTGCTCCTGCGGGAGGGGGATGGTGATCGGCGGACCGTCTGCATCAGTTCGCAGGTGGGCTGTGCGATGGGCTGCGTGTTTTGCGCCAGCGGCATCGACGGCGTGGTCCGCAACCTGACGACCGGCGAGATCGTGGAGCAGCTGCTGCGACTCGCGTTGCTCCTGCCCGCCGACGAGCGGCTCAGCCACATCGTGGTCATGGGCATGGGCGAGCCCCTGGCCAATCTCGATCGCCTCCTCCCGGCACTGGAGGAGGCGCAGGATCCGGATGGGCTCGGCATTTCGCAGCGTCGGATCACGATCTCGACCGTTGGGCTGCCACAGGCGATCGACCGCCTCTGCGCCGCGAACCCCGGTTATCATCTCGCCGTCAGCCTGCACGCTGCCGAGGACGATCTCCGCACGCGGCTGGTGCCGGTCAACAAGGCGATCGGCCTGGCCGACGTGATGGCCGCCGCCGACCGCTACTGGGAGACCTCAGGCCGTCGCCTGACGTTCGAATATGTCCTGCTGGGGGGTGTCAACGACTCGCCGGAACAGGCCGAACGGCTCGTGAGGCTTCTCGGCGGCCGTGCCGCGCTCGTCAACGTGATTCCGTACAACGCCGTCGCGGGCATGCCCTGGAAGGAGCCCACGACCGCGGCCCGCGAACTGTTCCTCGAAGTCTTGCGGAACGCCGGGGTCAACGTGCAGGTCCGCCGCCGCAAGGGAGCGAGGATCGACGCCGCCTGCGGCCAGCTCCGCCGCCTTGCCGCGAAGGCGTAACGCGGCCTCTCGGCCCCACCAAAAAGGCTCATGGCTGCTGCGACTCTGCGGCAAAGCCCCGCTGCCACACGACGACCGGGACATTTTCCAGGCGTCGCCCGACGGTCTGTCCGTGATCGACCTCGACTCGCTGTGATGGCCGACGCCACTAGCCGTCCGCTCATACCGGTGCCCTGAACCCTCGTATCGCCTGGTACAGGAAATCCAGCCCGGCCGGTGGGTCTTGAAGCTTTCCGTGAGCGGCGTGAGAATGCCGGGGCACGTTCAGGCGGCTCCGTGCCGATCAGCTTTTTCTGCCCACGCTGATCGCCCTCCCTCATTTCCGGAGCCCACCCATGCGCTGCAGCGTGCCCGACTCTGTGGTTTTTCCGTCGTCCGCCCCCCATGGCTTCCTCATCGACATGGACGGGGTGATCTACCGCGGGAGCGAGCTCATCCCCGGGGCAAATCGTTTCGTCCACGATCTTTTGTCGCTCAACCTGCCGTTCTTCTTTCTCACGAACAACAGCCAACGCACGCGGCGCGACGTCGTGACGAAGTTGCATCGGCTCGGCATCGACGTGGATGAATCGCATATCTTCACCTGCGCGATGGCCACTGCCAGGTTTCTTGCGTCGCAAAAGCCGAAGGGCACGGCCTACGTCATCGGCGAAGGAGGGTTGCTCCATGCGCTGCACCAAAACGGCTACTCGATCGTCGACCACGACCCCGATTACGTGGTCGTGGGCGAGGGCCGTGCCGTGACCTACGAGATGGTCGAGACGGCCGTGCGGATGGTGATGGGCGGGGCGAAGTTGATCGCCACGAACCTCGACCCGAACTGCCCGACGCAGGCCGGCATCCGGCCCGGATGCGGAGCGATCGTCGCCATGCTGGAGACGGCCACGGGCCGCCGTGCGTTCAGCGTGGGCAAGCCGAGCCCGGTGATGATGAGGGCTGCCCGCAAGGAACTCGGGCTCGATGCTTCACAAACCACGATGATCGGCGACACCATGGAGACCGATATCCTCGGGGGCGTGCAACTGGGCTACCGCACGATCCTCGTGCTCTCCGGAGGAACGTCCCGGGAGGATCTCGCGTCGTTCGCCTACCGCCCCGACATCATCGTCGACTCGATCGCCGACCTATCGGCCTCCAAACTCGCCGGGCTCGACGCGCTCCTCGCGGGCTGAGCCGCCGGCAGCGCACCGGGTGCATCCGCTGCACCGCGCCGCCGCCCCGGGAACCGCCGTGTTTTTGCGACGGGCATCTCAAACGGCGCCATGATGGCCTACAGGTTCGCAACCCCATGGAATGATTTCCGGCAGCCGGACCAACCGTGCACTGGACTCGCGGTGAAGGCCGTGATGGTCAGGCCGACCCGTGGCAGGCCGGTTTTCGAATGGTCATGCGCCGGCCGTGGCTCTCCGACGCACCTCGCTTGGCGAGGGGCTAGCTGTCCGTGGACAAAGTCATCCATGACCTTTGTCCACTGGATCGACCGGTGGAAACGCCGAGGGTTTCCACGGTCGATGATCCTCGCATCCTGCTCGGGCAGACTTGTTCCACAGTCTGCTAGGCCAGCCAGCC
>SXHR01000020.1:0-9915 GCA_005773625.1 Planctomycetaceae bacterium
AACTCCGCCTGATTCGTCCGCGGCAGGTGGTCTTCACCTACTTCCACTTCGCCGCCGACCGCCGGCTCACCGAGGGGTTCATGGCTGCCGGTGCCACGGCGGTGGCCTATGAGACGCTCCGCGACGACCGCGGAAGGCTTCCCCTGCTCATCCCGATGAGCGAGGTGGCGGGCCGGATGAGCATCCAGGAGGGGGCGAAGTATCTGGAACGGCCGCAGATGGGCCGCGGCATCCTGCTCGGGGGCGTGCCCGGCGTGGCACCCGCCAACGTGCTGGTGCTCGGCGCTGGAACCGTCGGCGCCAACGCCGCCAAGGTCGCCGCCGGCTTCGGTGCCACCATCGCGTTGCTCGACACCAGCCTCGAGCGGCTCCGGTATCTCGACGACGTCACGCCCCCCAACGTGGATTGCCTCTACTCCGATCGCCACACGATCCGGGAGCGGCTGGGCTGGGCGGATCTCGTGATCGGCAGCGTTCTCATTCCGGGAGCACGGGCGCCGCATCTCGTCGAGCGGGAGGACCTCGCCCTGATGAAGCCCGGCGCGGTGATCATCGACGTCGCCATCGATCAGGGGGGCTGCGTGGCGACGAGCCGTCCCACGACCCATGCCGAGCCCACCTATGTCGTGGACGACGTCGTCCATTACTGCGTGACCAACATGCCGGGGGCCGTGGGCCGCACGAGCACCTACGCCCTCTGCAACGCCACGCTCCCCTACGTGATCGAACTCGCGTCGCAGGGTGTGGAGGCCGCCGCCAGACGGAGCCCCGCCATCCGCTCGGCCGTCAACGTGTTCGACGGCCGGCTCGTTCAGCCCGCCGTCGCCGCCGCCTTTGGCCTTCCCTGCGAGACATTCCCGTCGTCGTGAGTCCTGCGAGATCCGCATGTCACCATCACCTGTCGTCCCGGTCGCGCTCCGCTGGCAGGGCGACGCCACCGGCCACCTCGAACTCGTCGATCAGACGATCCTCCCCGCGCGGCTCGAGTGGCTCTCCTGTCGTGACGTGGACACCGTCGTGGAGGCGATCAAGAGCCTGCGTGTGCGCGGGGCTCCGGCGATCGGCATCGCCGGCGGCTACGGACTCGTCGTCGCTGCCGGCGAGGCGGTTCGCGAGGGGATGGACGCCGGGCGCGGCCGGGCGCACGTTCTCGCGCAGGCCGAGCGGCTGGCAACAGCCCGGCCGACGGCCGTCAATCTCCGCTGGGCCGTCGAGCGGTGCGTCGCCGTGCTCGACAGGCTGCCGGAGGCCGCCGCGCCGATCGCCCTGGCCGAGGCCCTGCTGGCCGAAGCCCGCGTCATCCACGACGAAGACCGCCGCCTCTGCGCCGCGATCGGTCGCCACGGCGCCGCGGTCCTGCCGCGGGGCGGCATCCTCACCCACTGCAACACCGGGGGACTCGCCACTGGCGGAGCCGGCACGGCGCTGGCCGTGATCAGCACCGCCTGGGACGAGGGACGCCGCTTCGAGGTCTTCGCCGACGAGACGCGGCCGCTCTTTCAAGGCGCCCGGCTGACGGCCTGGGAACTCGTGCAGCGGGGCATTCCCGTCACCGTGCTTTGCGACTCGGCCGCCGGGCACCTGCTCACGACCGGCCGGGTGGCGGCCTGTGTCGTCGGCGCCGACCGGATCGCCGCCCATGGTGACACGGCCAACAAGATCGGCACCTACGGTCTGGCGGTGCTCGCCGCGGCCCACGGCGTGCCCTTCTATGTCGCCGCGCCGTCGAGCACGTTCGACCTCTCGCTGGACACCGGCGCGGGAATCCCCATCGAGGAGCGGTCGCCGGCCGAGGTGACCCATCCGCTCGGGGTCACCGCCGCTCCTGTCGGCGCCATGGCCTACAACCCCGCGTTTGACGTCACGCCCGCCCGTCTCATCAAGGGCATCATCACCGAGCATGGCGTGATCGAGCCCGTCACCGGCGACCGTATCCGCGCCGTGCTCGCCACGCCGTCGCATTGAGCACCCGGATCGCCGCACCGCTCGTTCCCCCCCACCGCGGACGCTGCGGCCGGTTCTCGCGACGCACATCGGGATGCCGATGTAAACTCTACGGGCTCGTCCAACTTCGTGGCCGTATCCCGCCCTCATGAACCCCCTTCTCGACACCGCCGGAGTTCCGTTCTCGCCCGCGGCCGCACAGGGGGGACGGCAAAATCCCTTCCCCGGCTACAAGGCCCCGGAGGGGTGCTACGACGAGCTCTGCGGAGCCGACGGCCTGCCGCGGCCGCACTGGCACCGGCTCGTCGACCAACTCGGCTCATGGCAACCCGCGGAGCTCGCGGAACGTTGGGACCAGGCCCGTCGTCTGATTCGTGACAACGGCGTCACCTACACGATGCAGGACGAGAAGTCGGGCGAGCAGCGGCCCTGGGTGCTCGACCCGATCCCGCTGGTGATCGCCGACACCGACTGGAACCGGCTCGAGGTGGGAATCAATCAGCGGGCCCGGGTGCTCGATGCCCTGCTCGCCGACATCTACGGTCCGCAGCAGGTGCTCCGCGAAGGCATCGTGCCCCCCGAACTGGTGCTCGGGCATCCCGCGTTTCTGCGGTGCTGCCACGGCCTGCCGGTCATCGGCGGCCGCTGGCTGCATGTCTATGCCGCCGTCGTCGCCCGCAACCATGACGGCCAGTGGATGGCGCTCGGCGACCGCACCGACGTGCCCCGCGGCCTGGGCTACGCCCTCGAGAACAGGCTGGTGGTCTCCCGGCTCTTTCCGGCCGCGTTCCAGCAATGCAACGTGGAGCGGTTGGCGCCGTTCTTCATGGGGCTGCGTTCGCTGCTCCGCGGGCTCGCCCCTGGCCGTGACGATCCGCGGATCGGCCTGCAGAGCCCCGGGCCGTCGAGTTCGACCTACTTCGAAGACGCCTATCTTGCCCGCTACCTTGGCTACCCGCTCGTCGAAGGAGGCGATCTGGCCGTCCGTGACGACCGCCTCGGCCTCAAGACGCTCGGCGGTCTCGTGCCGATGGACGTGCTGCTGAGGCGGGTGCCCGACCGGCAGTGCGACCCGTTGGAACTCGACGGCACGGCCCTGGAGGGCACGCCGGGGCTCGTGCAGGCCGTCCGCCGCGGCCGCGCGGCCGTCGCCAATGCACTGGGCAGCGGGATCGTCGAATCGCCGGGGTTTGCGGAGTTTCTGCCCGCAGTCTCGCGGCGGCTGCTCGGCGAGGAGCTCGAACTGGCCACGCCGCGGTCGTGGTGGTGCGGCATCGCCGCCAACCTCGACCACGTGCTCCGCACGCTCGACGACTGCGTGGTGGAGCCGGTCGCGGCCCGCCGCGGCATGAAGCGGGTGGTGCCAGCGCTGCTCGACGCCGCATCACGGGCCCGGCTCATCGACGAGATTCGTGCCCGGCCCGCCGACTGGGTCGGCCGTGAACGAGTGGAACGCTCCGTCGCCCCCTGCTGGAACGACGCCGCGATCGTCCCCGCAGCGGTGCTGATGCGGTGCTTCGCCATCGCCGCTCCCGAGGGCTACCAGACCATGCGGGGAGCGCTGGCGAGAATGTCCGCAGGCCGTTCGTCCGGCGAGGAACTCCTCCTCTCCAGCCAGGGCTCGAAGGATGTCTGGGTGCTCGCGCAGGGCCCCGTTCCCCCGGTCACACTCCTGCGCCCGCCCGGTCAGCCGATCCCGTTGCGGCGCAGCGGCTACGACCTCCCGAGCCGTGTGGCCGATCATCTCCACTGGCTCGGGCGGCACGTCGAGCGGGCCGAGGGCACGGCCCGGCTGCTCCGCACGGTGACCAACCGCCTGGCGTCGGAATCGCACCAGGAATGCGTGGGCGAGGCGGCGCTGCTGCTCAACGTGCTGGTGGATCCGACGCTCGCCAGACCCGAAAGGCTCTCCCCGTCGCAGCCTGGCGCGCTGTGGGAGATGCATGCCGAGATTCAGAAACTCGTCCACGACGGATCGCGGCAGGGCAGCGTGCGGGAGAGCATCGATCGTCTCTGGCGGACGGCATCGGTGGTTCGCGATCGAATCTCGATCGATTCCTGGAAGGTCCTTTCGCGGGTGCGCCGCGACTCGCTCTCGGGCCGGCCTGCCGTCACGCTTTCGCCCGGCCGGTTCGCCGACGTGCTGCCCCACCTCGACACGGTGATCTTCGAACTCTCCGCCTTCGCCGGTCTCGGCATGGAGAGCATGACCCGCGGGCCGGGCTGGCGGTTCCTCGACATGGGCCGGCGGTTGGAGCGGGCCGCTGCCATGATCCAACTGCTGGAGCCGACCCTCGCCGCGGCCCGGGCCCCCGCTCCCGGCGACGGCGACGGCGACGGCGGCCGCTCCGACACGCAGCGTCTCGACGAGATGCTTCTCGAGATCGCGGACAGCTCGATGACCTACCGAAACCGCTACCCGGGCGTCCTCGAGGCGGCCCCCCTGATCGACCTGCTGCTGATCGACGACACCAATCCGCGGAGCGTCGGCTTCCAGTTCGCGGCCCTCGCCGACCACGTGCAGGCGTTGCCCGACGACGATTCATCGCCGGTGCTCACGGGAGAACGCCGCGCCGTGACCGACGCCCTCGGCCAGCTACGGCTCGCCGACGTCGATCGGCTCGCGCAGCCCGACGATCGTGGGTCTCGCGTCGCGCTCGGGGCCCTTCTCGGCCGGCTCGACGGGCTCGTCCGCGAGTTTTCCGACGCGATCACCCACCGCTACCTCGTTCACTCCACGCCGCGGCGGCGGCTGGGCGACGTTCCGAGCCTTCCCGCCAACGGAGCGTGATCCATCCATGATCCCCCATGTCGTCATCGTCGGCCGGCCCAACGTGGGCAAGTCGACCCTCTTCAACTGGCTCGTCGAGAAGCGGATCGCGATCGAGGACCCGACCGCGGGCGTGACCCGCGATCGGCTCGTGCAACGGGTCGAGCTCGAAGGCCGCGTGATGGAGCTCGTCGACACCGGCGGCATGGGTTTCGACGACCCCGACGGTCTCACGGCGCACATCGACAAGCAGATCGAATCGGGGCTCGCCTCGGCCGCGGTCGTCCTGTTCGTCGTCGATGTCCGCTCGGGACCGCTGGCGGCCGACGTGGAAGTGGCCCGCCGGATCCGCAAGTTCGGCTGTCCGGTGATCCTCGTGGCCAACAAGGCCGACGGGCCGAAGCTCGATCCGCAGGCCCACGAGTTTGCCTCGCTCGGCTTCGGGCCGCCGCTCATCGTCAGTGCCCGCCAGAATCGCAACCGCGTGCAGCTCGTCGATGCGATTCTCGAACGGCTCCCGGAGCCGACCGGCGCAGAGCCTTTGTCGGCCGATCTGCCCGAGATGAAGCTCGCCATGGTGGGCCGTCGCAACGTGGGCAAGAGCACGTTCGTCAACTCGCTCGCCCACGAGGAACGGGTGATCACGAGCCCCGTCGCCGGCACGACCCGGGACAGTGTCGACGTGCGCTTCGAGGTCGACGGCAGGTCCTTTCTCGCGATCGACACGCCCGGCCTGCGGCGGTCGAAAAGCCGCAAGACCGACGTCGATTTCTACTCGACGCACCGCGCCCAGCGGAGCGTCCGCCGCGCCGACGTGGTGCTCCTGTTCTTCGATGCCAGCGAACCGATCGGGAAGGTCGACAAGCAGCTCGCCGACACGATCACCGAGGAGGCGAAGCCGGTCGTGTTCGTGGTCAACAAATGGGATCTCTATGCGGCCGACGTGAAGAAGCAGGAGTGGGAGGAGTATCTCCGCGACACGTTCCGCACGATGCCGTGGGCGCCGATCGCCTTCGTGACGGCCACCAAGGGCCGGAACGTGAAGGCGGTGATCGACACCGCCCAGCGGCTCTACCGCCAGAGCCGCGAGCGGACCCCGACCGCCCGGCTGAACACCGTCCTGCGTCAGGCCGTCGAGATCAACCGTCCGCCCGCCGACTCCCGCGGCCGTCCCGTCCGGCTCTACTACGCCACCCAGGTCGAGGTCGCGCCCCCGACGATCGTGATCTCGGCGAGCGCTCCACGGAGTCTTTCGGAGCCCTACCGCCGCTACCTGCTCAACGCGTTCCGGAAGGAACTGCCGTTCCACGAGGTGCCGATCCGGCTGTACGTCCGCGGCAAGTCATCGGCCGACAAGACGGACGACTGACGGCCCGTGGACGAAGGGACCCATGGGCGTCGTCGGCCCGATCGAGCGGTGGAAATGCCGAGGGTTTCCGCGGTCGGGGATCGTCGCATCCTGCTCAGGCAGGCTTGTTCGACGGTCTGCTAGCGCACCACGTCGAGGGCGACGATCGGCCCGATCGTGTCGCCGTCGTCGCGGCCCGCCGCGTGGGCGATGCCGAGGGGCTGAATCCGCATCCTGCCGTTGCGGACGATGGATGGGCCCGCCTGATCCGGCGAGCCGATGCGCACCCTGCGTGGCGGCAGCGCCGCGGCCTTGGGCTGCCGGTCTTTCGTGAACGAGACGGCCTCGTAGACGAGCGCCTCGGCAGTGGCGGGATCGACCAGGTCGAACACGAGGCACCGGTAGGCCGGTGCGGCCGGTCGCCGGACGACGGTGAGCCAGACGACGAGTCGGTTGCCCGGCTGGAGCCGGGAGACGTCGACGGTGTCGGGGCCACCGGTCGGCGGCCGCAGGTCGGAGGCCTGCACCACGGGGGCGGAATCGTGGACCGAGCCGGGCGAGGGTGGCGCCACGGCTGATGTCGCTGGGACGGAACTGCCGACCGGAACGGGCTGGGACGTGGCAGGAACCGCCGGTTCGGGCTCCACGCTCGGCTGCGTCTCGGCCCGTTGGGCGGCTGGCACGTCGCTGGCGCTCAGGACCCTCATCCCACGATCGGCGAGCCGCCCCAGGTCGCCCGTGATCGCAAAACCGCCGGCGACGATGCCCAGCGCCGCGCAGCGGGCGAGGATGGTGGACATCGAGGGTGGATTTCACCAGGGTGGGGTCTGCGGTCGAAGACGCGACCCAAGTATGCGCTGCCCGGTGCACGCGGCGTGGTGGCACGGGGGAAATTCCATGGCCAAGGGCTGCCGGTCATGAGGGTCGCACGCCTCCGGAGCCGGTGGCAGACAGCAGTGGGGTGCGGTCGGGCGTTTCCCCCGGGTCTATCCCGTTGGCAGAAGGTCAGGGATGCAATCCTGTTCGGCACGGGGTTGCCGGAGGTGTTCGCACGTCCCGTGAGGGTCGGGGCAGCCCATCCCGGCACCCTGCGAACGACCGCAAAAGTCCAAGCTAGAACCGGGGATCCCCGCCCCACCGGGCCCGGATGGCATCGACCTGCCGCGGCGTGAATGGCATCGGCCCCGCGAGCAACTCCGGATCCTGTCGTTCCTCGGGCACGAGGCGGTTGACGATCGCAGCGATCAAGGTGTCGATGCCGAGGCCCGTGACCGCCGATGTCGCGATCGCCCCGGCAACCATCACCCCCGGGGCCAGGTCGCACTTCGTCAGCACCAGGAGTTCCTCCGCCGGCGGCGGCTCCACGACCGGCGGCAGCGCGTCCGCGGGCATCACGCGGAGAACGAGATCGGCCGCCTGCCGCTCAGCCACGGCTCGGGAGATCCCCGCCAGTTCCACGGGCGTCACGTCGGCCGCGTCTTCCCGCATCCCGGCGACGTCGATGAGGTCCACCTCCCAGCCGTCGATGACGGCGCGGGCGGTGACCACGTCGCGGGTCGTCCCCGGGATGGGCGAGACGATGCTGCGGCCGTGGCCCACGAGGGCATTCATGAGGCTGCTCTTGCCGGCGTTGACGGTGCCCGAAAACACGATCCGCCACGGGGTCGTGAGCCGTAGGCCCACCCGGGCGGCCGCGAGCAGCCGGGCTGCGGCACGGATCGCGGCCGCGTCGTCGCCTGCGGTCGCGAGCGTGTCGATGCGGTGGAGTTCGTCGTCGAGGCTGCCCGCGGCCTGTCGCGACAGAATCCGCGCGGCCTTGGGCCCGGAGGCGAACGGCAGCGATCGCAGCGCGGCCCCGGCGCCGGTGTCGGCGTCGCCGAGCGTCGGCCAGTCGTGCCAGGAGACCCGCAGCGCCCCGGCGGACTCGAGTCCGCCGAGGATCGCCGCCGCCGCCGCCGTGCCGCCGTGACAATGCACCTCCACACCGTCCCGGTCGCGTCTGACGACGACCACATCCTCGCCCGTCGCCCGCCAGGTCCCGAAACAGATCGCCCGGTCGGGCCGTGCGGCCACCGGGCCGCCCCTGGCCGCGAACAGGCGGTCGATGATCGTCACCGCGTCATCTCCGGCGACTCCGACCACGGAGAGCGCCCCACGGCCCGGCGGCGTGAGCAGGCCGCAACGGATGATCTGGACGTCTGCGGGCTGGCTGCTAAAAAAACCGCTCACCAGTTGATCAATCCCCGCACGGAGATTCCCCATGGCCGATTGGATCGAGGCCGGCGACAAGGCCCCCGACTTTACGCTGGCGACGCACGACGGCACGAAGTTGAAACTCTCGAGCCTCCGGGGCACGCCCGTGGTCCTTTATTTCTACCCCAAGGACGACACTCCGGGCTGCACGAAGGAAGCCTGCGGCTTTCGCGACGCGAAGGCGAAGCTGGCGAAGTTCGGGGCGGTCGTGCTCGGCGTCAGCCCGGACGGGCCGGCGAGCCACGAGGCATTCCGGGTGAAATACAAGCTCCCGTTCACGCTCCTCTGTGATCCTGACCATCAGGTCGCCGAGAAATACGGCGCCTGGCGGGAAAAAAACATGTATGGCAAGAAGTCGATGGGTATCGCCCGCAGCACGTTCGTGATCGACGCGGAAGGGCGGGTGGCGAAAGTCTTCAAGGCGGTGAAGACCGACATTCACGCCGAGCAGGTGCTCGCGGCACTCGCCGAGGTGTGAGGAAGCCGCCGCCCGGCCGGCCGGGCGTTCCGGATGAAAGCCGGGCCTTGGGGCAGGCCCCACTCCGCGGAGCATCCGGGCCGCTCACGAACCGGCCCGAAGCCGCTGGCGACTTCTGCCGGAAGCAAAACCCGCCGGGCGTGTCGGTCAGACCTCGGCAGGACCTTCGGCAGCCTCGCGATCGCTCGACCAGCCGACGCGCTTCTTCGAGAGGCCGATCTTCCGCTCCTCGGTGTCGACGCGGAGAATCTTGACCTCGAGCGGATCGCCGACCTTCACGAGGTCTTCGGCATTCTCCACCTTGTCCTCGGAGAGTTCCGAGATGTGGAGCAGGCCCTCGAGGCCGTCCTCCAGACCCACGAACACGCCGAAGTTGGTGATCTTGGTGACCGTGCCGTTGACGACGTCGCCGGCCTTGTACCGCTTGGGGATGTCGGTGGTCCAGGGATCGTCGGCCATCTGCTTGAGTCCCAGGGCGATCCGCCTTCGCTGCTGGTCCACGGAGAGCACCTTGCACTCGACCTCGGCACCCTTGTCGAGCATCTCGCTGGGGTGGGTCACCTTCCGCGTCCAAGACATGTCGGTCACGTGGAGCAGGCCATCGATGCCGTCGTTGATCTCGATGAAGGCGCCGTAGTTGGTGAGGTTGCGGACCACTCCCTTGACGATCGCGCCCGGTGGATAATCGGCGGCCACCTTCTCCCAGGGGTTCTGCTGGGTCTGCTTCATTCCCAGCGAGATTTCCTGCTTTTCCTTGTTGATGGCGAGCACGACGACCTCGACCTCGTCGCCCGGCTTCACCAGCTCGCTTGGATGGCTGACCCGCTTCGTCCAGCTCATCTCGCTGATGTGCACGAGCCCCTCGACGCCGTCCTCGAGCTTCACGAACGCGCCGTAGCTCATCACGTTGACGACCGTGCCCATGCAGACGGTGCCCACCGGATACTTGTCGGCGACCTTGGCCCACGGGCTGGCCGTCCGCTGCTTCATGCCGAGGGCGATCTTCTCGCGATCGCGATCGATGTGCAGCACCTGCACCTCGATCTCCTGGTCGATCTGCACCATCTCGCTGGGATGGCCGATCCGCGCCCAGCTCATGTCGGTGATGTGGAGCAGGCCGTC
>SXHR01000233.1:0-10999 GCA_005773625.1 Planctomycetaceae bacterium
GCAGGCCGTGGCCGTCCTTGGGGAAGTGGGCCGGGACCCAGTCGATGATCACGCCGACACCGGCCCGGTGCAGGGCGTCGATCAGCGACATGAGCGCCTGGGGCGGGCCGAATCGACTGGTGGCGGCGAACAGGCCGATCGTCTGGTAGCCCCAGCTCGCCGAGAGCGGGTGTTCGGTGGGAGGCAGAAACTCGACGTGCGTGAAACCCATCTCGACCACGTAGGGCACGAGTTCGCGTTCGAGGTCGGCATAGCTGAGCCAGCGGTGCGGGTCGTCTCCCGGCCGCCGCCAGCTGCCGAGATGAACCTCGTACATGTTCAGCGGCGCGGAGAGCGAGTTGGCGGCCGAGCGGCCGGCCATCCAGTCGCCGTCGCGCCACTGGTAGCCATCGAGGTCGATCACCTGCGAGGCTGTCCGCGGCGGCACCTCGGCACCGAACCCATGGGGATCGGTCCGGTCGCTCTGGCCTTCGGCCGTGTGAACGCGGTATTTGTAGAGCGTGCCGGCACCGAGGCCGGGAACGAACAGCTCCCAGACGCCGGACGGAATCCGCTTGTGCATCCGGTGGGCCAGGCCGTCCCAGCCGTTGAAGTCGCCGACGACCGAAACGCCTTCGGCATTCGGGGCCCAGACGGCGAAGTTGACCCCCGACACGCCGGCTTGGGTCTCGGGATGGGCCCCGAGTTTCTCGTAGCTGGTCCAGTGCCTGCCTTCGCCGAGGAGGTGAAGGTCGTAGTCGGTGAGCATGGGATGGGCCTGGCGTCGCGGGGGAGGACCGTACAATCGTGACACACGGCAGGGCTTCACGCGACCGCCGGCGGGTCGAACGATGGCGGGCTCGTTGTCGGTCGTGACGGATACGACGGTGGAGGCCGGTGACGATGGGCTATGAACGATTTTCCCCCGTGGAACGCCCAATCGCCGTCGGCGGCATGTCGCTCACGTTCTGGCTCCCCCCGGACCTCGACGCGCTCATCGACGTGGATGCCTTCGAGCGGGACGAACGGATCCCCTACTGGGCCAACGTCTGGGAGTCGGCCGTGGTGCTCGCCGAGGACATCGCCTCCTTGGACGGCGGCGGTCGCCGGTTCCTCGAACTCGGCTGCGGCCTCGCGCTGCCCGCGGTGGTGGCCCAGCGGCGAGGTTTCCGGGTGGTGGCCAGCGATTACGAGGAGGACGCCCTGGAGGGGGTGCGGTTCAACGCCGACCGGAACGGGGCCGGTGGGCTCGAAACGCTCCTGCTGGACTGGCGGTGCCTGCCCGATGACCTGCCCGCGTTCGACCTCGTGGTGGCGGCCGACGTGCTCTACGAAAAACATCACGCCGAGGCGCTGGCGGGCGTTGTGGCCCGGACGCTCGCCCCGCACGGCGTGGCCCTCGTGGCCGACCCGGGCCGCGCCCGCGCGGTCGACTTCGAGCCGGCCATCCGCGCCGCGGGCCTCGGGGTGGTCAAGCAGCGTCCCCGCCGGCCGCGCGGCGTCGAAACAGGCCCCGAGATCGACATCTACCGCGTCACGCACCCGGCCTGACGCCGCCTGGGAGTCTTCCCGAAACCCCGCGGGCCGGGCCGCGAGGCAAAGGCCCTCCCCCGCTTCCCGCCTTTGCCCGTGCCCGCCGGCCCGCAGGCCCGTCCGACACCGTCCCCCGCGGCCCCGGGTGGTGGTCCACCCGAGGGCTGCGGGCCGGACGGATGAACGGTCAGGCGACGAGCCTCATGGCGGGCTGCTCACCGGTGATGCCGATCACGAACTCCTCGAAGATCTTCACGTCGAGCGCCGAGGCGGTCTCGGCCTCGGGGTGGAACTGCACGCCGATCGCGGTCCAATTCTCGACGGCACTCTCGATCGCCTCGATGACGCCGTCCGGGGCCCGGGCGGTCACGCGGAAGCTCGCAGCCACGTCGTCGATCGCCATGTGATGCATGCTGTTCACACGGATCTCTCCGTCACCGTAGACGCGTTCCATCGCCGAACCCGGCTCGACGACCAGGGCATGGCGGTGACCCAGGTCGGTCGGGTCCTTGTGCGGGATCGCCTTCGGCAGGTCCTCGGGGATGTGCAGGAAGAGCGTGCCCCCTTCGGTGATATTGAGCAGCTGCATGCCGCTGCCGATCGCGAGCACCGGCATGTGCCGGGCACAGATGTGCTTGGCGAGCAGGCGGTCGAAATCCTCGCGGCGGGTGTCCATCGGGCGGACCGAGGGGTGGGGCATGTAGCCGTCGCGGCGGGGGTCGAGGTCGGCCCCGCCCACCATCACCACGCCGTCGAGCAGGTCGAGCAGACGGACCACGTCGTCCTCGTCGGCCAGGGGGGGCAGGATCACCGGGATGCCACCGGAGGCGATGATGCCGTCGTAATAGCCGGCGGCGACGAACGAGAGCGCGGCGTGCTCCTTGCGGGTCGAGCGGTAGTCGGTGTTGATGCCGATGAGGGGCTTTGCTGCCATGGAAACGCAATCCTCCGTGAGGTCCCAGCCGGCTTCCCTGCCGGCACGGGGGCGAAGGTATCGGCCGCAAGGGCAGCTGCAAGGATTTTTGTGATTTTGTGGTGAGGGCGTGGGTGCCACCACAAGATCAAGTGCTAGCACGGTGGGTGCTAGCAGGCGGTGGCCCAACTCATCCACGACCCTTGCCCGGTCGATCGACCGGCGGAAACGCCGCGGGGCTCCGCGGTCGATGGTCTTCGCATCCCGCCCGGGCAGACCCGTTCCACCGCTGCCGGTGACGGCGGGTGATCGGTTTTCGGGGCTGGGAGGGCTACGCGGCGATCCAGGTGGCCTGCTTGAAGCTGCGGAGCCACGTCAGTTGCCGTTTGGCGAGCTGCCGGGTGCGCTGCTGCGTGCGGCGCACGGCCTCGTCGTGGTCGATCCGGCCCTCGATCAGGTCGATCGCTTCGGCATAGCCGGCGGCCTGAAGGGCGGTCGGACCGATGCCGCCGGGGAGGAGCATGGCCGCGCGGGTCTCCTCCACGAGCCCTTCGGAAAACATCCGCTCCACACGGCGGTCGATCCGTTCGTTGAGCACGGCCCGGGGCAGATCGAGGATCAGCAGGCGCTCCTCGAAGCGACGACGCTCGTCGCACCGCAGATGTTGCTCGGCGGGCAGGACGGAAGACAGGGGCCGGCCCGCGGTCGAGGCCACTTCGAGCGCCCGGATGATCCGCTTCGCATCCCGGGGATGAATCCGGGCGGCCGAAGCGGGATCGATCCCGGCGAGCCGGCGGTGGAGTGTCTCCGGGCCGTGGGCGTCGGCCTCGGCCACGAGCCGGTCGCGGAGGGCGGGATCGGCCGGCGGCAGGGATGTCAGGCCGTCGCGGAGGGCCCGGAGGTAGAGCGGGGTGCCGCCCACGAAGAGGATGCCGCGGCCGCGGGCCCGGCAGTCGGCCACGGCGCGAGTCGCCTCCTCGAGCCACATCGCCACGCTGTAGGGGGCGGCGGCGGTCGCCACGTCGACGACGTGGTGGGGCACGAGCCGCCGCTGCTCCGGGGTGGGCTTGGCCGTGCCCACGTCGAGGCCCCGGTAGACGGCCATCGAATCGACGCTCACGATCTCCGCCCCGAGCCGGCGGGCCAACCGCACCCCCAGGGCCGATTTTCCGGAGGCGGTGGGACCCGACAGAAACCAGCAATCCTCCCCGAGCGGCGGGGCGGGGTGGCACGAGCCCCCGCCGGGCCATGCTAGAGTTGTGGTCCCCGCGGTCGGCGGCCCGGAGCCATCCGGCCGGCCGGCGGGGGCGTCATCGGGAGTCGTTGGAACTCGTGTCGGATTCTCGAACATCGGCCCGCCGCTCTGGCGAAGTCCTGGAAACGCTGGAGGGGGTGATCGCCTCGCGGAAACGCGACCCGTCCGTGCGATCCTACACCACCAAACTCCTGGCCGGGGGCCCCGCGGCCGCCGGAGCCAAGGTCTCCGAGGAGGCCGCCGAATTCGTCCAGGCAGCCTGCGGCGAGACCGACGAACGGGTCGTCTCCGAGGCGGCCGATCTCATCTACCACACCCTCGTGCTCCTCGCCTGTCGCAACGTGCCCCTGGCGAGCGTCGAAGACGAGCTGGCCCGGCGGTTCGGCGTGTCGGGTCTCGACGAGAAAGCGGCACGGCAGGGCGGCGCCCAGGGAGCCTCGACATGAGCGATGACGTGAGGGAACGGCTGCTGCGGATCGGCATCCCCAGCAAGGGCAGGCTTGCGGAACTCGCCGGGCAACTGCTCGCCGATGCGGGACTCTCGTTTCGCCGCACGGAGCGGAGCCTCTTCGCCCGCTGCAAGGACATGCCGGTGGAGGTGACGTTTCTCCGCACCGACGACATTCCGGTGCTCACCGCCGAGGGGGCCATCGATCTCGGGATCACCGGCGCCGACCTCGTGGCGGAGAGCGGCGCCGACGTGAGGCACCGTCTCGACCTCGGCGTGGGCACCTGCCGGCTGGCGCTCTGCGTCCCCGACGACGCCACCATCGATGATCCGCGGAAACTCGCGGGCCGCCGCGTCGCCACGAGCTTCCCGCGGATCACCCGCCGCTGGCTGGCCGATCGCGGTGTCGAGGCCCACTTCGTCGAACTCTCCGGCAGCGTCGAGGTGATGATCGCCCTGGGGGTCGCCGATGCGATCGTCGATCTCGTCGAGACCGGCAGCACGCTCGCCGCCAACAGGCTCCACGTGCTCGACGAGATCGGCCGCTACGAGACGGTGCTCGTCCAGCACCCGGGCCTCGCCGACACCGCACTCGCCGACCGGATCGTGCGGCGTCTGGAAGGCATCGTGATCGCCCGGAGCTGGTCGCTGCTGGAATACAACGTGCTGCGCACGCGGCTCGCCGAGGCCGAGAAGATCACTCCCGGCTTCAACTCCCCGACGGTGATGTCGCTCGAGGATCAGGCATGGTGCGCGGTGCGGGCCATGGTGAAACGGGGCGATGTCCACGCCGTGATGGAGCGGCTCGAGGCGATCGGCGCCAGCGCCGTGATCGAGACGCGAATCGGCAACTGCCGGCTGTAGCCCCCCGGCTGATGCCGTCATGCCGGAGGATCGGTCGATCAGCCGTCGAGCGTGCCGGCGATGACCCTGCCCGCGCGGAGCGTGGCCAGGATGCGGGTCGCGGGATCGAGCACGGCTCGATGGGGATCGCGATCGACGGTCATCGGCCGGAGAATGACGAAGTCGGCGGGGCGATCCGGGGCGAGCACTCCTGAACAGCAGTCGAAGCCGAGCGCCCAGGCGGACTGCACCGTGGCCATGCGGAGCGATTCCGCGGGCGAGCAGACGCCGGCGGCGACGAGCGTGCGGCACTCGGCGAGCACCGAGAGATCCGGATTCGAGGCCCGGCTGTCGGTGCCGATCGCCACGCGGATGCCGGCCTCCCGGAACACCGCCACCGGCGGCAGCATGCCCGAAAGCGCGAGCGTGGTCCGCGGGCAGACGGCCACGCAGAGCCGATCGCGATGCCTGGCCAGCCGGGCGAGCGCGACCGGGTCGCGGCCGAGGTATGTGCCATGCACGACGACGCCGCGGGGACCGCGGGCGAGTCGCGAAATCCAGTCCGCCGCGGACAGCAGCAGGGGAGGATGCGCGGCATCCCAGGCACCGAGCCCTTCGAGCAACCGACGAAACGGTCCGCTTCCGGAGGCGATGAGTTCCTCTTCCGCCAGGCTCTCGGCAACATGCATCGCCAGCGGAAGCCTCCTCCGGACCGCCTCGGCCACGAGCGCCGCACCCAGCGGCGCGGCGACCGAATACGGGGCGTGGGGCGACAGGCCCGGTGCCACGCCCCGCCCGGCGAGTCGCCCCACGTCGCGGATGCACGATCGCAGCGCCGCGTGCCCCGCCGTGGGAGACAGCCCGAGCACCTCGCGGAAGGCGCGGATTCGCGGGCCGCCTCCGGCGAAGGCATCGGCGGGGACCGAGGTGGCGATCTCGCCGATCGCCGTGACCCCGGCGGCGGCACTCTCGCGGAGGCCCGCACGGATGGCAGGCCCGGCCCGGTCGGCAGGGCCCTCTTCAGCCGTCCGCGACCGCCGCAGCGCCACCACCCTGCCGATCCAGCCGGGCAGGCCGCCGGCGGCATCGAGCGGGGCGGGCGTGTCGGAAAACTCGAGATGTGTGTGGGCGTTGACGAGCCCGGGCATCACGATTGCGTCGCCCAGGTCGATCACCCGGGTGCCGGGCCGATCGTGCCGGGCGCCCCCGCCGACCGCGATGATCCTCCCGCGGCGGATCCTCATCCAGCCGTTGGCGATCGCCGGTCCCCGCATCGGGAGGAGGTGCGAGCAGCGGATCGTCAGATCGGATGCGTCCGTCCGGCTCACGGGGCGGTCGAAGCCATCGGGACGGCCGACGTCACCGGAAGGGGCACGAACCCGGCACGCCCTCGCCCGGGATCGGCGGGAGATGCCTGCGGCTCCTCCTCGAAGAGTTCGTAAAACACGTTTCGGCGGCGCGGAATCCAGCCGAGTTCGGAAATGGCCGACCGCATCTCGTCGAGCGTGAGGTGATGGACGGTTCCCGCGGCACTGACCACGTTTTCCTCGATCATCAGGCTGCCCATGTCGTTGGCTCCGAAGAGCAACGCCAGTTGGCCGATCTCACGACCCTGCGTCACCCAGCTCGACTGGATGTTGGCGAAGTTGTCGAGGTAGAGGCGGGCCACCGCCTGCGTTTTCAGGTACTCGAAGGCCCCGGTGGGGGGAATGTCGTCCATCTCGGTGTTGTCGGGCTGGAACGACCAGCAGATGAAGGCGGTGAAGCCGCCGGTCTCGTCCTGCAGTTCCCGCAGGCGATCGAGGTGCTCCACCCGCTCGGCGAGGGTCTCGATGTGACCGAACATCATCGTCGCCGTGCTGCGTCCGCCGAGCTGGTGCCACTGCCGGTGCACTTCGAGCCAGTCGTCGGTCAGCACCTTCCCGCGGGTCATCGCCTCGCGGACGCGATCGACGAGGATCTCGCCGCCGCCACCGGGCAGCGAGCCCAGCCCCGCCCGCGCCAATCGCTCGAGCACCTCGCGGAGCGGCCGCTTGGAAACCTTGGTGAAGTGGTGGATCTCCGGGGGCGAGAAGCCGTGGACGTTGACGGCGGGAAACTCCCGCTTGATGTCGCGGAGGAGGTCTTCGTACCACTCGAGGGTGAGCGTGGGATGCAGGCCTCCCTGCATCAGGATCTGATCGCCACCGATCGCGACCATCTCCTCGATCTTCCTGAGAATCGTCCCCCGGTCGAGCACGTAGCCTTCGGGATGCTTCGGCCCACGGTAGAAGGCGCAGAAGTCGCACACCGCCGTGCACACGTTCGTGTAGTTGATGTTGCGGTCGATGTTGTAGGTGCGGTAGGGCTCGGGATGAAGCCTGCGGGAGACGGCGTCGGCGGCCCGGCCGATCGCGGCGAGTTCGTGTGACTCGAGCAGGGTGACGGCGTCGCCCGGTGACAACCGGCCGCCGGCGACGACATCATCGAGGATCGAGGAAATCCGGCCTGCATTCATCTCGAATCGCTCCTCTCGTGGTCGGCCACCATGATCCCGGCCGGCCGCCTCCCCCGCTTCGACGCCTGAAACGTCTCCCGCTCCGCCGGGGCGAGGTTCAGGCCGACGGCATGCCGCCGGAAAAGGGCGAGCGCCTCGAGCTCGCGGGCCTCCAGGTGGTAGTGCAGGTTGTCGTGGAGATAACTCAGGCACTGCGGCACCGTGAGCCCGTGGGCGGCCGCTTCCGCGGCGGCGATCGCGGCAAGATTCGCGATGCCCGAGTCGCGGGCCCGGGCGAGCAACGGCTCGAGGGGGCCGGCATCGACACCATCCCGGGCCGCCCAGACGGCAAACACGAACGGCAGTCCCGTCCAGCGGCACCACTCGTCACCGAGATCCCAGATCACCTGGAAACACCCGGCGGCCCGCTCGGTGGAGCCCCGGGAATCGATCGCCCTGTCACCGATCAGCAGCACGGCATCCGCGGCGGTGTCGGCGAGCCCTGAGCCGATCGGCAGGGTTTCGACCGTCGGAAAGACGCCGTGTCGCTCAGCCAGCAGGATTCGGGCGAGGGTGGCACTGGTTCGAGACCCCTCGTCCACGGCCAGCGTGGTGATCTTTTCGGGGGCCTTCCGAAAAAACAGTTTCACGCTCATCACCGGACCGTGACATCCGATGCAGGCGTTGCTCACCACGGAATGGCCGCCACGGAACACCTCGATCGACGGGATCAAGGCCACATCGAGGATCCCCGATGCGAGCTGATCGGCGAGCCGACTCGGCAGGTCGTACCGCACATCGACACCCGCCGCCGCCAGGCCGTGGACGAGGGGACGGGTGTTGAGATACTGCACGGCTCCCACGCGAAGCCGACGGGGGTCGTTCCGGCGGATTCGGTGCTGGGAGGGCTGGTGGATCATGGGGGTGCCGGCAGATGGATTTTCGTCGGGCTCGCCACCCGGGATCAACCGCATTTTCCGGCACCCGCTAACCGGCCCCTGCTCACGGCCCGGGGGAAAGCCGCCCGGGGGCCGGCAGCCGCGGGGCCGACCCGGGCAATTTCCACCATTTCGACCCCGGGAAACAACGCCCGTCCCCTGCTCGACGGCCGCCGCAGTTCAGCGGCAATCGACACGAGACACCGGCTGCTAGGCCTCCAGCACCCGGAAGGCGCGGATTCCGAGGAACAAGGGCACGAACGTGGTCAGCAGGCCCAGCGCCACGACCAGCCCGAGGCTCGTCGCGGTGCCCCAGGGTCCGCCGGCCCAGGCGAGCATGCCGGCCGGGGCGAGGAATGCCGGTCCGAGCGTGTCCCCCACCATGAAAAGGTAGTTCGGCACGGCCGCCAGAACCACCACGATCATGATGAACAGCGAACTGATCACGAGGCAAAGCGTGCCGCCGAAGCCGGAGGAAATCTTCGCCGGGGACGACTCCCTCAGTTCCGGCATCCGGGCACCGAGCCCCACGGCGATGCCCGAGAGCCCCATGCAGAGAACGACGCAGCAGAGTTCGTGCTGGGCGACGAGCCACCAGGGGATCCCGAGCATGGAGTCGCTGAGCAGCACGAGGCTGCAGCACGGGATCAGTCCGCCGACGAACGAGAAGATGAACTTCGACCAGACGATCTGATCCCGGTGCACCGGGAGCAGTCTCAGGATCCAGAACCGCTGCCCCTCCAGGCTGATCATCGGAAACACGAACCGCGTCGTGAATGTCGAGAGGATGAGGCCCAGGACGGCCAGGTTGAGGAAGCCGATCATCGAGGCGTAGGAGTTTTTGTAGTTGAACGAGCGGAGGTTGACGAAGTAGAGCCCCAGGAGGCCGAAGAAGATGACGAACTGCGACCACTGCGAGACGTCGCGGCGAAAGAGCCGCAGGTCCTTGACGAGCAGGAGCCGCAGCGGCCTCCCGGCGGCGAAGCCCGCGGAGCCGAGAAAGCGGTCGAACCCTCCCTGAGGGCGGCGGCGACGGGCCGGCACCTCGGCGGAGAGCTGGCTGTAGCCGCGCCGGTAGGCCACGCGGGCCAGCCAGCCCGCCAAGAGCTGCAGCACCAGCGCATTGGCGACGAGCAGGCAGAGAAACCTGACCGCCTCGCTCAGGCCCCCGACCGACATCCGGCCGTCACCGTCGATGCGGGCAGCCTCGATCAGGCCGCTCGAGAGCCACCAGCTCGGCAGGAACTTCTGTTCGGTCAGCGCGAGGCGGGCGAACGTCCGTTCGAACCAGGCCGCCGACATCGTGTCGAGCGGGGTCCGCGAGGACATCGACCAGGCCAGCCAGGCCGCGGCCGCGCAGGCGACGACCACGCCCGCCGACAGGGCGTGGAGCCGCAGTCGCGGGAGCCACGCCACGAGCAGGATGCAGCAGATGCTGCCGATGGCCGCCGGGATCACGACGAAGGCGATCATGAACGGCAGCATGAGCAGAAAATAGGGCCAGGCCGAGTGCCGCACCACTCCGTAGGCGGCGAGCATCGGGCTCCCGAGAAGCACGAAGCCCCAGCTGGAAAACCAGACTGCCTCGCGGAAGGTGTGGGCGTGGATCATCTCCGCACGCGCCGGCAGCGTGAGGAGCAGCCGGGCCTCCGCCGAGCAATACATGCCTCCGTAGGTGAGGATGCCGGCGGAGAAGACGAGCATCACCATGAGCGACGAGAAGAAGGCGTTGAACAGCAGCGAGATCACGTCGGCGTGCAGGTCGTCGAGAAAGGCGAAGGCCTCGACGAAGAGCCCGTACAACGAACCCCAAAACAGTCCGCTGAGCAGCAGGACCAGCGTCACCCGCAGCCGTGAGTCGCGAAACAACGAACGCACCGTCTGCCAGGACAGCGTCGCCCTGAGCCGGAGAAAGAGCCGCGACTCCTCCTCGAAGGGGAGCGGTCGCACGATGTCGTGACCCGGCTCCCGTCCCGTCATGGCCGGCCGATCCGGGCCGAGGTGAGTTCGAGGTAGAGGTGCTCGAGCGTCGTCGCCTCCAGCGCCATCTGGTCGCGAAGCTCCGCCACCGTTCCCAAAAAACGCAACTGTCCGCGGACCATGATCCCCACGCGGTCCGCCATCTCCTCGGCCATCGCCAGCGTGTGCGTGGACATGAAGACGGTCATTCCCTCCCGGGTCCGCGCGGCGAGCAGATCCTTGACGATCCGCACGCTGCGAGGATCGAGCCCGACCATCGGCTCATCGAGCACCAGCACGCTCGGGTCGTGCAGGAATGCCGCCGCGAAGACCAGCCGCTGCTTCATCCCCAGCGAATAGCTCTCGGAGAGGTCGTCGGCGAACTCGCCGAGTTCGAAGTGCTCGATCTCGCGCTCGATCCGCGCGGCCGCCTCCCGGCGGGGCATGCCGAACATTTCGGCGATGAACCAGAGAAACTCCCGGCCGCTGAGTTTGTCGTAGAGGCAGGGCTCGTCGGGCACGTAGCCGAGGTGCAGATGCGCGCCGCGGGCGTCCTTGACCAGATCGTGGCCGCACACCCGCACCGCCCCGCGGGATGGCTGCAGCAGGCCCACGAGCATCCGGATCGTGGTCGTCTTGCCGGCGCCGTTGGGGC
>SXHR01000234.1:0-14391 GCA_005773625.1 Planctomycetaceae bacterium
GCCCATGCGGTGGCCACGAACCGCGGAGCGACGCCCGTCGATGCCACCGGGGTGGCGCTCGCGCTGGCCGCGGCGGCCGCGGGGGCCGCGGCTTCGTCCGCTGATGCGGGCCTGGCTGCCGGCGGCGCGGCAGCATGTTTCGGCGTGCTCGCGGCCGTGGCGCTGGCCGTGGGTGGCGGGCGTTCGTCCGATCCATTCGCTTCGATTCTCCCCGTCGCACCCCGCGACCGTGTTTTCGGCGGCTCGCCGCTCGCCCGGCTGGCGATGGCCTCGACCCTCGCCGCGATGGTGATCTGCTACTTCCTGATTCCCGAGCTCGTGCCCTGGTTCGTGGCCGTTTCGGTCGGCTGGTTCGTGGTGTTGGCCGTGCCGGCCGCGACGCTCGGCCCTGGAGCGGTTGACGCGGAAAACCGCGATCTGCTGGTGCGATCGGCCGCCGGCGTGCCGCGACTGTCCGGGGCGATGCCACATGCCCTCGCGGCGATCGCCGCGTACGCGGCGATCCTCGGCTGGCCGGCCGGCGTGGCGGCGGTGGTCCGGGGCCCCGCCGCCACCGAACCGTGGGGGCCGCTGGTGGCGGTGCTCGCGCTGGTGTTGCTGGCCGTGACAACCGCGGCCAGCGTGTCGCTCGCGTCGAGGTGCCGCGCGAGCGGAGACTCGTCGCTGGCCCTGATTTCGGCGTGGCTGATCGGCACGTGCCTGGCGTGATCCCGCCCTCCAGGAGGCCGGGGGCGCCCGCAAGCCCAGATCGCCCCGCCTGCGCAGCCTCTCCCGCTGCCGGCCGGCAACGCAGGTGACGTTTGGCGTTGAGGGTTTCCGGCATTCTTGCGAAACTCCTCAGTCTCTACAGTTTTCCGCGGCGACGGGGAGGAAATCGATCGGCACGCTTTCGCTGATCGTTCGAGTCGAGAAAACCCACCGTCGCACACGATAGATAAGTCACAGCGTTCCAGCGCACCGTCCGCGTTTTCATCGAGGAGTTGTCTCGTGCCAGAAATCACCAATGCCCACCGTCGATGGCTCCGCGCGTTGGCCGTCGTCGTGGGCCTGCACGCGTCGCTCGTGGCCGGCGGCGTCAGCCATGCGGCCGCGTTCCCCGCCAGCGAGACCATCTTCCCCGACACCACGCGGGCCTGGATCAGCATCACCGACTTCCGCGGCCTCCAGGAGCGGTTCGATCGTTCCTCCTACGGCCAGTTGATCGCCGATCCGGCGATGAAGACGTTCGTGGACCACTTCCGCGAGCAGATCTCGAAGAACGGCAAGCAGCGGCTCGCCAAACTCGGGCTCACGCTCGAAGATCTCGAGAAGATCCCCGGTGGCGAACTCGCCGCCGCCGCGATCGAGGCCGAAGCGGGCCGGTTGGCCACGGTGGTCATGGTCGATACCACGGGACACGAAGACGAGGCCAAGGCGGTCGTCGAGCAAATCGGTGCCCGGCTCCTCGAGCAGAAGGCGACGAAGGTTGTGATGCCGTCGGCGCCGCCGCAACTCACCGTCTACGAACTGCCCGCGGATCCCAACGACGTGCGGTCCGATGCGCCGGCCCGTCGGCGTCGCGTCGCCTTCGCACTGGCCCCGCAGGCGCTGATCGTGGGCGACGACGCCCTCCAGGTCGGTCAGGCCTTTGCCGTGCTGGCGCAGGGCCGCAAGGACAGCCTCGCCACGGTCGAGTCGTTCAAGGCGGTCATCGAGCCGTGCGCGAGTCAGGTGCCGAAGGCTTCGGCCCCGGTTCGCTGGTTCGTCGATCCACTCAAGTTTGCCGTGGCCTATCAGGCCAGCAACCCGCCCCGCGAGAAGCGGAAGGGCCCCGACTACGTCGCCATCCTCGGTCGCCAGGGATTCGACGCCGTGAAGTCGGCCGGCGGCGTGCTCGTGCTCAGCGAGGGCAGCCACTCCCTGCGACATCACTCGATGATCTACGCGCCGCCGCTGCCGGGCCGCGACCCCGACGCGGTGGAGCGATTCGACCTCGCCGCCCGGATGCTGCGGTTCCCCAACGCCGCCTCCATGGGACCGCCCGCCTGGGTGCCGCGTGACGTGTCCGGCTGGGCCGCGCTGCGGTGGGACGTCAAGACGGCGTTCAAGTCGGCCGAATCGCTCGTCGACGACGTCGTCGGCGACAAGGGTGTGTTCGACGACGTGATCGCCTCGCTCAAGGAGGATCCTGACGGTCCGCAGATCGACGTCGAAGCCGACCTCGTCGCCTGCCTCGGCGAGCGGGTGTCGATCATCACCGACCACGTCGATCCGATCGGCACCGACTCCGAGCGGCTCGTGATCGCGATGGAGGTGGCCGACGAGGCCCGGGTGGCGGCCACCGTCGCGAAGGTCATGAATGCCGACAGCGACATGCAGAAGATCGACATCAACGGCCAGACGGCCTGGGAGCTCATCGACCACTCGATGGCCATCCCGAAGCTCGAAGTGGAGACCCCCGGCGGCGCCGTCACGCACGCCGACCATGACCCGGGTGACGAGGCCCATCGCCGTCGCCAGCGGCTCCGCGAGAAGGAGGAGAAACTCCTGCCGCACTCCACCGTCACGGTGGCCCAGGGTCACCTGCTGATCGCCTCGCACCGTGACATTCTCGAACGCGTGCTGTCGGCCAAGGGGGGGCCACTCGCGGCGGATCCGGAGTATGCCGCCATCCAGACGGAACTCGCCACGTTCGTGTCAGGCGGCTCCGCCGCCCGCGGGTTTGGCCGGGAAGACGAGTCGATCCGGCCGATGTACGAACTCCTGCGGCAGGGAGCGATGCCCAAGTCGAAGAGCCTCACCGCCCAACTCCTCAACGACCTGCTGGGCGACGGCAAGCCCGGCTCCGTGCGGGAGCAGCGGATCGACGGCAGCACGCTGCCCGACTTCGAGACGGTGCGGCGCTACTTCGGCACGTCGGGCATGGTGATGGAGACCCGTTCCCAAGGCTGGTACGTGGTGGGTGTCACGCTCCCGCGGTCGCAGCAGGCGGAAGTCGCCCGTCGCCCGGAGGAGCCGGCCAGCAGGTAGGTCACTCCTTGCCGCGGCGGGCCGAGTCGACGACGGCCCAGAACGGGTGCTGCCGATCGCTCCGCAGGCGGATGTCCTCGAGCATCACCTGCAGGTCGGGCGTGGGCTGTCCCTTGAAGAGCCGCTGGCCGTCGAGCGTCACCGTGACCGGTCGGGTGAAGTCGAGGAGTTCGGGCGAGAGCCAGATCCGCACCCGCTCGGCCCCGCAGTGCACGGCCAACGAGTTGGTGGCACCCACCTTCGCCTCGATGCGGAAGGGCCGCACTCCCGTCGCCGGAGGCCACTGCTCCGGCAGCACGACCGTCCGCGGCGGCAGCCCCTCCAGTTCGACCCACCAGAAGAACCGGTCCCAGGGACGCCTGGTCACCGTCTCGATCTCCTTGGGAAAGAAATCCCGCCGCTTGCGGCCCATCCAGTCGAAGATGCGGATGAGCTCGTCGGAAAAGTGCTCGTGTCCGCGGCCGCGGTATTCGACGTAGGTGGCGTCGTAGGCCTTGGTGAAATAGCGGTCGAGATCGGCGGCGTTGCGCCGCACGGCATCGAGATCGAGCTCGCCGCCGACGGCATAGACCGGCAGTGTCTTGGCGTTGGGCCAGTAGTGGTTCACGTAGCGTCCGGCCGACGGGCCGATCATGATCAAGCCCGCCCAGAGATCGGGATGGGCGAGGCCGATGTCCCAAGCGGCGTCGGCTCCCAGCGAGTGGCCGGAAAGATAGACGCGGTCGGAGTCGATCGAGAACCGCCGCATCGCCTCGCGGAGCGACCCGAGCACGGCGGCGTGCTCGCGGGGTGAGTAGTCGTAGGCCGACTGGTGAGGCTGTCCCCACGCCGGTGCCACCACGATGCAGCCGTGCCGCGTCGCCTGGCCCAGCCGCGTGCCGTCGGGACCCGGCATCCCGGCCCACCATTCGATCTGGTTGAGCGGAGTGGTCCAGGCCGCATGCAGGGAGACGATCACCGGATAGCGCCGCAGCGGGTCGTATTCCGGCGGCACCTGCACGAGGCAGCTGACGCTCGCCCCTCCCTCGAGTCCGGGCACGGCGAGTTCGTACAGCCCGGGCGAGACGGCCTGGGGCGGATCGAGCGGCGGCCGCATCCGCGCGGCGAGGGCGGCGATCGTGGCCGGATCGCCCGCCTCCTCCCCCCGCAGCCGTACGAGGATCGCGTCGCGGGCCGGCTGATCGGCCGCCCGCAGGTAGTCGCGGACGAGACCACGGCACCGCGCGGCCGAGAGCGCGACTTTGAGATTGTCGTTGGCCGCGACCGCCCCCTGGAGCCAGCCGCTGATCGCGATCGCGACGGCGCGGTCTGCGGGAACGGCGGGGTCGGCCCCCACGCGGTCGAACGTCGCGAGTCGTTCGAGCGACGTGAAGGAGAGTTCGCGCTGCATTTCATCGACGATGGCCCCGGCCTCGGACCGCTGGCCGACTTCATCGATGGCGGCGAGCCGCTCGCGGACGCGGGCCATCAAGCGGGACGCGAGATCGCGACGGTCGCGGTAGCGGTCGCGGGCCTCGCGGACGGTCTCGAGGAGCTCGCCTCCGATCTCGTCGGTGGGGAAAGCCTCCAGCATCCTGATCGCGAGCCTGTCCTGCCCCGCCCGGCCCCGCAGCGCGATCTCGTCGAGCATCCTGGTCGCGGCGAGCTGCGTGACGGTGCGGCGTTCCTTCGCGAGGTCGGCCAGATCCGGAAAGTCCGCGAGCACGTCGTCGAGCTCCTTCCGGGCATCGTCATACCGCTCGCCCTGGAGCAGCAGCCGGACGACCCGCAGCCTCTCGTCGGCGTCGGTGCGGTCGATGTGCTGCGCGATCACCCGTTTGAGCACGTCGGGCGGGATCGAGGTGGTCGCCAGCCGCATGTCGAGCAGCAGCGGCTTCTCCGTCTGCACCCCCTCGATCCGGGTCCACCGCGGGGTGATCTCGGTGATGCCCTGCACCACGTCGATGCGTCCGGCGTTCGTTGCCAGCGTGAGAATCCGCCTGCCGAAGTTGTCGAAGGGGGTGGTTTCGAGGATCCCGCCCACACCGGCGATCCGCCGGCCGTTCTCCGGAATCCGCTGGGGGATCTTCACCCGCTCCATGCCCGGATCGACCGGCGCTTCCTCGACCTTGACGGCCTTGCGCTTGGAGACCATCGTCCGCGTCAGCTCGTCGTCGCACATCAGGATCGGCTCGCCGGAGGAGCCGCCACCGGTCTCCGCCAGCGGATCGACCGCGACGCCGGGCAGCCGGGCAAACCGGCCTTCGAGCACGCGGCCGTCCGCCAGCTCGACGCGGTCGGCGAGGGCGGGCGGTGCGACGATGATCCACGCCGCCAGCAGGGCGAATGCGGGCCCGGGGCGCCGCGATCGGGGTGGCGTGGCAGTTCCAGACGCGTCCATGCGAGGGGCTCCCGGCGGCGTCGAACCGCCGAGTCACCAGCGGAGCAAATGGGCGGCTGCCGCTCGGAGGAGTGTAGCAGCCCCGGCGTCAACGGGGGCCGGGCAGCTCCGGAATGGAGAGGGACAGGCAGTGCAGTCCGCCCCGCTTCGCGACGATCTTCGACGAGTCGATGCCCACCACCCGCCGCTCGGGAAACGCCCGGCGGTAGATCTCCAGTGCCTGCCGGTCGAGTTCCGGCGAGAAGTCGGGAAACTGCGGCACGAGCAGCACGTCGTTGCCGTAGACGACGTTGGTGTACGAACGCCAGGAGCCATCCCGCGCGGCCGGCTGGCGGATGCGGACGATCTCCAGGGGCCGTCCGTCTTCGGTGATGATCTCCGACAGCATCTTGGCGTTGGCATCCATGCGGGCCGCGTTGTCCCGATCCTCCCCGGGATCGTAGGCGGCGAGAAAGGCCGTGTGCGGGCCGCCGATGTTGAGGAACAGGTCGATGTGGCCGGTCGTCTCGCCGGTGATGGGCAGGATGTAGGACCACTTGCTGAAGCCGAAGTACCGGTTCAGCATCCTTCCGATGGCGGGGGCGTCCTGGCCGTGTTCCTTGTTTTGATCGATGAGCGTCGTTGAACTGATGCACAGCCCGCGGCCGTTGGAGAGGCAGTTGCCCCCCTCCATCACGAGATGACAGTGGGCGATCTTCATCCCGAACGTCGCGGCGAACGCCATCGGCAGCTGGTTTTCGACCTCGCGGCCGGGCACCCTGTATTCGAAGTCGACCACGTGCGGCCCGCCATCGACGACGAACCGCGGGCCGAAGTCCTGCACCCACATCGAGGCCGCGGGCCACAGGAAGAAGCGAATGGTGCCGGCCTCCAGGTCCCGTGAGCGGAGGAGATCGAGCGTCTGCTGCTCCTGCTCGGGCTTCGAGATCAGGGCGATGATCCTGGTCCGGCCGGCGAGTGCTGCAACGATCTCCGCCAGCGTCTCCGGATGGTGTTCGATGAGTTCATTGACCCCGAGCAGGAGGGCGTCCTTCTTCTCGAACTCGCCCGGCACCCGGCCGGCGGCTCCGTCATCAAGCGCCGGACCGAAGCCGCGCCCCTGATCAACGGCAACTTTTTGCGGACTGTCCCGGAGCAGGGGCACCGCGTCCGGAGACGACCGTAGACCGGAGCCCACGCACAGCATGGCGACGACCATCCCGGCTCGGGAGCCTCGCCGCCTCAGGCGGGAAAGAACGGAGGGCATTGGCGGCCGGTTCGGATCAAGGTGCGGAGCATGGAGGGCGGGAGGGCCGGAGATTATCCCCAGCGGGGCTGCGCGGCAACCGCCGTGGCCGCTGCCCCTGCCGACACTCCGGTGTGGCCGGTCGCGCTGTCGGGATGCTGAGGCGGCGATTCTCATCGCCCCCGGAGCCGGCGGTGAATCCTCCCCTCACCACCCGAGCACGGGCGATTCTTGACCCCCATCCCGCGGCCCGTGACAATCCAGGGCATCCGGCGGGCGTTGTTTCCGACCCGGCCCCCTCCCCTCTGGCCGTCAGGCAGCCGATGTACCGCGACCGAATCAGACGCTGCCTGGCCTGGGGCTTGGCAGCGACCCTCCTGCTGCCGATCACGCTGGCGGTGGTGCTGGGGCTGGGTGGGTTGTTGGGCGGTCTCGGCGACGCGCCCGGGGCGGCGGTTTGCGGCCGCATCGGCCTGGTCCTCGGAGCCGTCTGGCTCGCGTCGATCATCGCCACCACGGTCGTCAACGCGGTCGCCCTGCTGGACGGACGGGGCGAACCGCGGAAGCGGCGGAAAGACCGCTCCCGGAGGCGGCGGCGCACCCGCCGCGACCAGCGCGGCCTCCCTGGCCTTGGAGAAGCCCTCCCCGAGCGGCTCTCCTGATCGCAGTGGCTGGCCGTGACAGGCATGCGCGGCGGGGCCTATGCTACTCCGCATGAGATCGCAGTCGCCGCCATGCGGGGCCTGGGCCCCGATTCGTTCGTGGTTTCATCCCGGCTCCTTGGTGGGCGCGTGCTGCCTGCTCCTCCTGGCCGGCGGGTCGCCGAGCGGCCACGCGGCCGACCCGCCTCCCGCATCCGCCCGGGCGATCCGTGAGCGGATCGATGCGGCGGCGAAGTTGCATGCGGGCGGTCAGGACGACGCGGCGGTTTTGGCGCTCGCCGAGGGCATCGTCGGACTCGAGGCGATGGCGGCGATGCCGCGGCCACCGGCCGGCTTCAAGGTGCTCGCCGACCGGGCCGAGGGGGTGCGCCGCAAACTGGATCAGGCCGGCGCGGACGTGTCGATGCTCTCGATCCCCTCGCCGGCCCCGCCGGCCGCGCCGGCGGGGGCAGCGGCGCAGCAAAAGCCCGTGGTCGGCGGCAAGTCGGCCGTGTCGTTTGCCCGGGACGTGGCCCCGATCCTGGCCAGATCGTGCGGCGGCTGCCACATCGCCGGTCGCAAGGGCGACTTCCAGATGGTGTCGTATGACGCCCTGATGCGATCGGGAATGGTGCAGCGTGGCGCCGGTCAGGCAAGCCGGCTCGTGGACGTGATCCTCACCGGCGACATGCCCCGCGGCGGCGGCAAGGTGACGTCGGACGCCGTGGCCACGCTCGTCAAGTGGATCGACGCCGGCGCGGTCTGCGACGCCGACCCGATGGTCGGCATCGACGTCCTGGCCCGCGGTGCCGCGTCTCCGCCGGCCGCCGTGCCCGCCGCCGCGATCGCCGCCGTGCCGCTCAAGCCCGGCGACGTTTCGTTTGCCGCCGAGGTGGCCCCCCTGCTCTCCAAAAACTGCCTGGGATGTCACGGTGGCGGCGAGACACAGGCCAATCTGAGCATGGCGACCTTGGCATCGCTCATGCGCGGCGGCCGCGGCGGCCCCGCCGTGGTGCCTGGCAAGGGGGCCGAGAGCCTGCTGGTGAGGAAGCTTCGCGGCGTCGGCATCGAGGGCCAGCGGATGCCGCTCAACAAGAATCCCCTCCCCGATCCCGACATCGCCCTGATCGAGAAATGGATCACGCAGGGGGCCCGGCTCGACATGCTCACGGGAGCCACACCGCTCGACAATGTCATGGCCGCCGGACTGACGAAGCGGCTCTCCGACGCGGAACTCGCCGCGCGGCGGTCAGCTGCAGGCGAGAAACTCTGGCGGCGTGCGATCCCCGAAGAGCAGCCGGTCGTCCTGGCTCGCAAGGGTGTGTGCGTGATCGGCAACCTGTCCGAGGCCCGCATGGACGCGCTTGGCGACGTCGCGGAGAAGGTGACGGGCGACGTGCGGGACGAACTCGTCGCCGACGGTCCGCTGCTCAAGGGGGGCGTGGTGCTCTACGCGGTGAATCAGGCCTTCGACTACTCGGCGATCTGGCAGAACGTGGTCGGGGCCGAGCGTCCCAGGGGGATCGTGAACCACGCGGGTGTGGTCGGCGACGTGGTCTACGGGGCGATGCTCGCGCCCACGACGGAGTCTGAAGACGACCTCGCTGCGACGATCGCCGAATCAGTGGCCGCGGCCGCCTGTGCCGGCCGCAACGTGCCCGCGTGGTTCAGCCGCGGCGCGGGCCGCTCGGTGGCCGCACGCATCGCCCCCAAGTCGTCGATCGTGCAGCAATGGAAGCGGGATGGAGCGTCGGCAGTGTCGAGGCTCGGCTCGGCGGCCGATTTTTTTGCCGGGCACTCCGACCCGGCGGCCGCCGCGGTCGCCGCCGGCGGATTCGTGGGGGCCATCGCCGGCGGCAACAAGCTCCCGCTCATGCTCGCGACCCTCGACAAGGGCGTTCCCTTCGAGGAGGCCTTCGCCCGGGTCTTCAAGGCCACGCCCGCCCAGGCCTTCGAGAAGTGGGCAGTCCGCTCGGCTCGGTAGGCCGCCCATCGGGGGAACGCGGGGCGATACGTTTTCCACCGCGATGCCGTGGTGTCGCGTGATGCGGAGAGCTCGTTGTAAAAAAACCGGGGCGGCCTTGGATTCCGGGGCATGTGATCCGCTACGGCATGACCGAAGTCATGCCCGACGGCAGGACACGCGACCGGAACCAATCGTTTTGGCCCCCAACGAGCCTTGGTAAGAGCTCACCGGCAAGGATCGACCTCATCACGAACATGACAGAAAACGTATCGCCTCGCATTCCCTCTGCTCCAGTGTAGGGCTACCCGCGTGGACGTCGAGTGCCGGGCAGGGCGGCGTGAAAATCAGCCGGGGACGGCGGCGACGGAGTGCGCGGCCGTCATCGAGCGGGAGCCCCTGCGGCTGGAGCGGACAACGCCCGCCTGATAGCATCGTCCCCGTTTCCCAACGGCATCCATTCCCATGACCGCCCGCTGGCTGCTCCTCGCCGTTCCCGTCGCGTTCGCGCTCGCGTGGCGGGAGGCGCCGCCGCTCGCGGTCTTCGCCGCCGCGCTCGTCGCCATCGTGCCGCTCGTGGGCCTCATGGGCGACGCCACCGAGCGACTCGCCGCCCGCTTGGGGCCGACGGTCGGCGGCCTGTTCAACTCGACCCTCAACAATCTCCCCGAGCTGATCATCGGCGGGGTGGCCCTGTCGAACGGGCTGGCGCCGGTCGTCAAGGCGTCGCTCACGGGGGCCATCCTCGCCAATCTGCTCCTCGCCCTGGGCATCGCCCTGATCGCCGGCGGCCTGACTCATGGGGAGCAGAAGTTCGATCCGCGGCGGCTCGCGGTGAACGCGTCGATGCTGTTGATTTGCGCGTTCTGCTTCATCGTGCCCGCGATGTTCAACATCGGCACTCCCGAGGGCACCCGTGACCTGTCGTTCGAGATGTCGTTCGTCCTGATCGGGATGTACGTCATGAACGTGGCCACGACGCTCTTCGGCGGCGGCGGGGGCACGAATCTGCCGCAGGATCAGCCGCTGGACGTCCTCGACGATGCCGAGCCCGTGTGGCGGACCGCGCTGGTGCTCGTGGCCGCCGCCGGCTGCCTGGGGGTGGTGACGGAGATCCTCAGCCATGCGCTCGAGCCCGCGGCAAAGCAGCTCGGCCTGTCGAAAACCTTCAGCGGCCTCGTCCTGCTGGGGGGCGCCGGCAGCCTCGGAGAGGTGCTTTCCGGCTACCACTTCGCCCGTCGGGGAAAGCCGTCGCTGGTGCTCGCCGCCAGTGTCGGCTCGACGATCCAGCTGGTGCTGCTGGTCGCTCCGCTGCTGGTCTTCGGGGGCAGGCTGATGGGGCAGCCGATGGACCTCGCGTTCACCGGCTTCGAGGTGGTGGCGATCGTCCTGGCGACGGTGATCGCCCGCGATCTGATCCAGGAGGGCAAGTCGAACTGGTTCGAGGGCTTCCTGCTCCTCGGCGTCTACGCGATCCTCGCGATCGGCTTCTACCACCTGCCCGAGTGAGCAAGCGACCCCGGCTCACCGGAGGCGAAGGCGGCGGCCTATTCGTCGCGGAGATCGCGGTTGTGGGGTTCCATCGACTTCGTGTTCCGCTCGATGGCCATCACCACCGTCTGGCGGCCGCCGCCGTCGGGAACGCTGGCGACGATCGGCAGCACCTGCCGCTTGTTGGGCATGTCCACCCGGACGCGGAAGGTGCCGTCTGGCTGCACCTTGACGGGCTCGCCCTGCAGCGTCACGTAGGCGTCGGGCCTGGTCGCACCGTAGACGATGAGTTCGGCATCGACCTCCAGTTGAAAACCGACGGGAGACTCGTCGTCTCCCTCATCGGCCGCCGGTTGCGAGCGGCTGACCGCCGGCGGGCCCATGGGCCGCCGGAGCCGTTCCTCGAAGAGTTCCTGGAGTTCGGTGCTGTTGTTCTCGGCCGAGAATCCGCCGCTCATCGCGTAGATGCGGTCGCAGTCGTCGACGATCTCGCCCCAGTGGGAATCGAGCGTGTCGCACTGCGAGGCCGCCGGTGTCGAGACGGCGTTGCTCCGCACCAGCGAATGAAACCGTCCCGTGGCCGTCAGGTAGCCGAGTTCGACCCGGCAGCGCAGCGGCTCACGGATGTCGATGAACCAGTTCTTCACCCCGCCGTGCACGCGGATCTCGCGGACAACCTGCTCCGAGGGCGATCCCTGCATGCCCGATTCGATCCGCAACACCCGCAGCGTGGGTTGCGCCCCGTGCCCTTCCTGGCCGAGGGCCGATTGGGCCCGCTCGATGCTCCGCGCGCCGACTTCCCAGAAGGCGTGGAGCCAATGCGGGCCGCGGACCATGAGCACCATGCGGTCGCGGGCCGCCCGCTTGCTGCGGCCGCCCTCGGGAGGAGTTGCGAGGCTCTTGGCCTTCGCAAGCCGCTCGCGGGCCTCGGCGATCCGCCGGGAAACCTCGGCGGAATGGGCGACCGCCACGGCCGGGCCGGCCGCCCCGGGGGCCGGCTTCACCCGCAAGGCGACGGCCCCGCCGGGCCGAGCCGGCGAGCGTCGCGTTTCGGGAACCAGGGCCTTCTTCGCCTTGTTCACCAGCGCCTTGATGAGCTGGTCCTTCCGCATCGCATGCCAGCCGGCGACGCCGTGCTGCTTCGCGAGACGGGCCAGATCCCGGACCGGCTTTTCCTTGAGGCTTGCGGACGTCATGCGGCGCGTGCTCCGGCGAACAACCCTTGCCCGGACGCGGCGAATCCCGCGGATAACGCTGCGCCCTGCTCACCAGCGAGGCTAACGAGAAACCCCGGCACAAGCAAATTTTCGGCACTTCCCGCCGGGCCGGAAGTCTTTTGGCAGCAGGGTTTTGCGTTACGAAAACCGGGCTACGAAACGCCGTTCAGTCGCCGCGGAGCTTGAGGCCCCGCTCGGTGAGCTTTTCACGAACCTCGTTGAGGCTCGTGACGCCGAAATTCTTGCACTCGAGCAGATCCTCGGCCGTCCGCCGCACGAGGTCGCCGATCGAACTGATGCCGAGTTTGTTCGTGCACTTCCGGGCCCGCACCGAGAGGTTGAGTTCGGTGATCGGCAGCGCGTAGATCTGCTGCTCGTCGGCCGAAGGCTCGATCGGCTCCGGCTCCACCACGTCGGCCTGCGGGGCCGGCGCGGCGATCTGGCCGAGCGACAGGCCCTTTGAGGCCAGCATCTCCTTGATCTCGACGAGGCTTGTCTCGCCGAAGTTCTTGCTGGCGAGGATCTCCTCCTCGCTCGTCCGGGCCAAATCGCCGAGCGTGTGGATGCCCATCTTCTGGAGGCAGTTCCGGCTCCGCACGGAGAGTTCGAAGTCGCTCACCGGCAGGCTGAGCACCTGATCGAGGCGGTCGCGGTGCTTGGCCTCCTGCTCGTCGAGCTTCAGGTCGCCCGAGGCCGAGGAATCCTTGAGGAACAACCGTGCGCGGGGGTGGTCGGGATAGGCCTCGAGAACACGGCGGTAGCACTGCTGTGCCTTGGCGAACTCGTCCTTGTCCTCGTACATCAGCCCGAGGTTGATGAGCGAGCCGACGGTCGCCGGATACCTGGCGAGCGACCGCTCGTAGTATTCGCGGGCCTCCTCCTCGTTGCCGACCCGGTCGGAGATCACTCCCATGAGGAACAGGGCGCCGGGATGACCGGGGTCGATGGCGAGCGCCTTTTCCAGGGCTTTGGCGACCTCCTCCGGACGTCCGCCGGTGTCGGTCAACAGGCCGGCGCGGGCCGTCCAGTAGTCGGCCGAAGAGTCGCCCGAACCGCCGAGGCCGTCGAGGGCCTTCTGGGCCTCGGCGATCTTGTCGGCGGAACGCAACGATTCGGCGGAGGCGGCCACGCAGGTCGCCGCGTCGTATCCCGCCTTGCGGGCCGATTCGAAGAGTTCGCAGGCCTTCTCGTGGGCGCCCTCGGCGACATGGGCGAGCCCCTGATGAAACAGCGCCAGCGCGCCGCCGTCGGCTGACTTGAGCGTCTCGAGCGCCTCGCGGGCCTTGCCCAGCAGCCGCTGACAGACGCCCAGCTTCACCGATGCGGCCGGGCTCCGCTCGGAAGCCGACTCGAGTTCGCGAACGGCGGCCCGCAGGTCGCGGTGTGCGGCGGCATCGGAGCCGAGCACTTCCACGACGGCCCGAACCTCGGACGGACCGAAAGGCCCGTTGCCGGTGATCAGATCGCGGATGTCGATTCGGGCGGTGGCAACCATTGAATGAATATCCTCGCGTTTGGGAACTGTGCGGATCGCGGGATCCGCCGAGAGCCAGCGGCGGGAGTCGAACCCGCAACCCCCGCATTACGAATGCGGTGCTCTGCCAATTGAAGCTACGCTGGCGGCATGCCGTGGCACGGGGGCGGCGGCAATTGACGCCGCCCACAGCCCCGCAAAACTAGCGCACAAACCCGGTCATCGTCAAGAGTAGCCCGTTTTTCCAGCCTCCCCACGCATTGGCCGGCTGCAGGGGGAAAAGAAAAAGTGGGGTCTCCGACCCGACAGGAGCACCCTGCCATGGGCGTGCGGGTCAGGGGCAAGGCGACCGCACGCCCGGAAAAGGTCGGAGACCCCACCTTGGATTTCCAAGCGTGTGGGACGGCGAAGCAGGCCGGGGCCTCCTTCACCATGGCTCAGGGAATGCACGCGGCGTGCCAAAGTCCGAGGGGTGTTTTTCACGAGTTTTTGTCATTTTCCCCGAAAACGCGGCGTTTGATTTTGCGCAGCGCGCCGCATTTCGCGGCGCTCCGATACCATTCAACGGCGGATCGTTTTTCTCTTGCCTCGCGGAGCCGTTCCCCGTGAATCCCAGACTCCCGGTCCTCATCGGCCGCCATCGGTGCGGCCCCGGTCAACCGCTGGTCGTGATCGCCGGACCGTGCGTGATCGAATCGGCCGAGCTCTGCCTCCGGATTGCCGAGAGGCTCACCGTGATGGCGTCGCGGCTGCCGATTCAGGTGGTGTTCAAGGCGTCGTACGACAAGGCCAACCGCACCAGCGGCAGTGCCTTTCGCGGGCCGGGCATCGATGCCGGGCTGGCGGTGCTCGAGCGGGTGCGGGCCGCGACCGGACTGCCGGTGACCACCGACGTGCACCTGCCCGAGCAGGCGACGGCGGCCGGGCAGGTGTGCGACATGCTGCAGATCCCCGCCTTTCTCTGCCGGCAGACCGACATCGTGCTCGCGGC